>CAZYHR010000010.1:0-45824 GCA_964647395.1 uncultured Intrasporangiaceae bacterium
CACCGACGCGAAGAAGTCGTTGCCCTTGTCGTCGACGCCGACGAAGTCCGGGAAGTCCTCGACCTCGATCTTCCAGATCGCCTCCATGCCGAGTTCCGGATACTCCAGCACCTCGACACTCTTGATGCAGTCCTGGGCCAGCCGCGCGGCCGGGCCGCCGATCGAGCCGAGGTAGAAGCCGCCGTGCGCGGCGCACGCGTCGGTGACCTGCTGGCTGCGGTTGCCCTTGGCGAGCATGACCATCGAGCCCCCGGCGGCCTGGAACTGCTCGACGTAGGAGTCCATCCGCCCGGCGGTCGTCGGGCCGAAGGAGCCGGACGGCATACCGTGCGGGGTCTTGGCCGGTCCGGCGTAGTAGACCGGATGGTCCTTGAGGTACTGCGGCATCGGCTCGCCGGCGTCCAGGCGCTCCTTGATCTTGGCGTGCGCGAGGTCGCGGGCGACGACCAGGGTGCCGGTCAGCGAGAGCCGGGTCTTGACCGGGTGCTTGGTCAGCTCGGCGCGGATCTGGTCCATCGGGCGGGTCAGGTCGATCTGCACGACCGCGCCCTGGCCGGTGCCGCTGACCCCCTGCGCCTCGGCCTGCAGGTCGGCGTCGACCTGGTCGGGCAGGTAGTGTGCCGGCTCGAACTCCAACTGCTCGATGAACACGCCCTCCGGGGTGATCTTGCCCAGGCACTGCCGGTCGGCCGAGCAGGACACCGCCACCGCCACCGGCAGCGACGCCCCGTGCCGCGGCAGGCGCACGACCCGCACGTCGTGGCAGAAGTACTTGCCGCCGAACTGCGCGCCGATGCCGAACTGCCGGGTCAACTCCAGGACCTGTGCCTCCAGCGCCGTGTCCCGGAAGCCGTGCGCCGTCGTCGAGCCGCTGGTCGGCAGGTCGTCGAGATACTTCGCGGAGGCGTATTTCGCTGTCTTGAGGGCGAACTCGGCCGACGTGCCGCCGATGACGATGGCGAGGTGATAGGGCGGGCAGGCGGCGGTGCCCAGCGACCGGAGCTTCTCGTCGAGGAAGCGCAGCAGGGCCGCCTCGTTGAGGATCGCCTTGGTCTCCTGGTAGAGGTAGCTCTTGTTGGCCGAGCCGCCGCCCTTGGCCATGAACAGGAACTTGTAGGTCGTCTCGTGGCCCTCGGCCGTGTCGGCGTAGAGCTCGATCTGGGCCGGCAGGTTGGAGCCGGTGTTCTTCTCCTCCCACATGGTCATCGGCGCCATCTGCGAGTAGCGCAGGTTGAGCCGGGTGTAGGCGTCGAACACCCCGCGGCTGATCGGCCGCTCGTCGGTGCCGCCGGTGAGCACGTGCTGGCCGCGCTTGCCCATGACGATGGCGGTGCCGGTGTCCTGGCACATCGGCAGCACGCCGCCGGCGGCGATGTTGGCGTTCTTGAGCAGGTCGAGGGCCACGAACTTGTCGTTGTTGCTCGCCTCGGGGTCGTCCAGGATCGTGCGCAGTTGCGCCAGGTGGGCCGGGCGCAGGTAGTGGGCGATGTCGTGCATCGCCGTCTCGGTGAGCAGCCGCAGCGCCTCGTCGTCGACCTCGAGGAACCGCCGACCACCGGGACCCTCGGCCACCCGCACCCCGTCGGTCGTCAGCAGCCGCCACGGGGTCTCGGTCGCGCCGTCGCGGCCGACCGGCAGCAGGTCCTCATAGGCGAACTCCGGCATCGTCGTCTCCTCGTCCTCGGGCTGCACTCATCCTATGAGCACCACCGAGCAGACCCGTATGCCGCCCGGGCGCCGGCCCGGCCGCGCCGACCGCCCGGCGCGGCCTACCCGCGCTGGGGCGGCATACCCTCGGCCGACGGCGGGCTCTCCCCCCAGCCGACGAGCTCGGGGAACTGGTCCGGGTTGTCCCGGTCGAGCAGCTGGTCGGCGTAGAAAACGGTGACGAGCTCGCGGTCGCCGACGTTGACGAGGTTGTGCACCCACAGGGTCGGCATGTCGACCAGGGCCGGCTCCCGGCCGCTGACCCGCAGGGTGACCACGTCGTCGTGCAGCAGCCGGCGCAGCTGGATCTCGGCCTCGCCGGCGATGACCGTGAAGCGCTCGACCTTCTCCAGGTGGTAGTGCTCGCCGCGGCGCTGGCCGGGCAGCGTCGTCGAGGCATAGGTCTGAGCCGGGCCGCACTCGCTGCGCACCGTCTCGAGCAGGGTGCCGCGGGCGTCGGTGAACGCGGGGATGGGGCGCGCCTCGACCGGCAGGTAGGACCGATAGGTGTTGAACAGCATGGCCTCGAACCGGTCTGCGCGACAAGGGATCTGAGCGGTCTCGGCATAGGTCGCGTGGAAGCCGCGCAGCAGTTCGAGCACCTCCGCGACGCCGCGGGCCTCGCCGGCCGGGGCGAGGAGGTCGTCCGGCTGGTCGGGTGCGCCGAGCAGCACGCGAGCCGCGTCGCCGACATAGAGCAGGGGCACCGGACGGTCGTCGACCCGCTGGGGGCCGCCGCCCCGGGCGACCGCGTCGGCGAAGGTCGCGACGAAGGAGTTGTAGGCGGGCCGGCCGTGCTCCCCGAACAGGCCGGGGAGCACGACCTGGACCAGCCGCGCACCCGTGTCGGCCGCGGCAGCCGCGAGCAGCTCACCGGCCCGGGCCTTGCCACGGCCGTAGGGGTTGTCCTGCTGCGACTGGGTGGAGTTGGAGTAGACGATGGTCCGCGGACGCTCGGGGGCGGCGCGCAGGGCGGCGATCAGGGCCTCGGCGATGGCGACGTTGCCCTGCTCCACCTCGTCGTCGGTGGGGGCCCGGTTGACCCCGGCCAGGTGGACGATGACATCCACGTCGGCGATGGCCGCGGCCAGGCGCTGTGGATCACCATGGGCCGCGCGGTCGACGCGCGTCGGGAGTACGCCGCGGGTGCGGGCCAGGCAGGCGGTGTGCCAGCCGAGGAAGCCGCCCGCTCCGGTGATGACGACGCGGGGGGTCTCGGACCCGGGTGAGGCGCCCTGTGTCGACATGTTCAGACTCCGATCTCGCGACGGGAGGGAGCATAGGCCCCGGCCCGGGACACGGTGGCACCCGAGGTGGCGATGGCCCGCTCGACGGCGCCGCGCACCTGCTCGGTCCCGGCCCGGGCCAGCTGTTCCCGCGCCTGCGGACTGCCGAGCAGCCCGGCGTCGAGCAGCCCGGACAGCAGCCCGGCCATGAAGGAGTCGCCGGCGCCGACGGTGTCGACGACCTGCGTCGCACGAGGGCGGACCGCCGCGAGGGGGGCGTCGGGAGCCGAGCGGACGGCATACCCGGCTCCCTGGGCGCCCTGGGTGATGACGACCAGACCCGGCCCCAGCGCGAGCCAGACCCGGACCACGTCGTCCGGGGGGGACCCGGGATAGAGCCAGGCGAGGTCCTCGTCGCTGGCCTTGACGACGTCGGAGAGCCCGACGAGCTGCTCGACGCGGTCGCGGACCTGCTCGGGCGAGCCCATGAGCGCCGGTCGGATGTTGGGGTCGTAGGAGATCGTCGCCTGCGGGTCGAGCCGGACGACGATGTCGCGCACCCGGTCGGCGCCCGGGGCCAGGGTCGAGGCGATGCTGCCGGTGTGCACGTGCCCGACGTGGTCGACGTTGGTCGGGTCGGGCGGCAGCCAGGTGAGGTCGAAGAGATAGCTGGCCCGGCCGCGCTCGTCGAGGGTGGCGTGGGCGACCGAGGTGTGCGCGGCGCCGTCGCTGCCGGGGGTCAACCGCACCCCATGGTGCGCGCACAGCGCGGCGATGCGGGCCCCTCGGTCGTCCCGGCCCAGGTGGGTGGCCAGCTCGACGGGGTGGTCCAGGGCGCCCAGCCCGAAGGCGACGTTGGCAGGGCTGCCCCCCACGTGCTCGACGACCGAGCCGGCGCCGGAGTCGACGGCATCGATGAGCGACTCGCCGACGACGAGCACGGTGGCGTTGCGTGGGGTCACAGCGCCCTCCTTGGGGTGTCTCGTGGACAAACTCTAGGGGTCGGGCCGGGGTCGGCCGACGGGGGTCGGGTTTGGCAACCCGGTGCCGGTCGGGGACGATGGGCCGGTGAGCGTGCCGCCGTCCGAGCCTGAGGCTCCCGAGGTCGTCCAGCCCGCCGCTGCGGCCCGGTCACCGCGCAGCCGGTATGCCGCGGGGTCGGGGGCCAACATGGCGCGCTCGCTGCTGGTCGTGCTGGCTCTCGTGGCGGCGCTCGTCATGCTCGTGCCGCGGGTGTCCAGCGTCCAGCGGGACGCCGTCGACGCCCGGGCCGTGGTCGCCTACGCGGTGACCCAGTCGGCGGTGCCGTTCTCCTTCCCGGAGGAGCTGCCCGAGGGGTGGACGGCCAACCACGCCCGGTTCAGCACGACGGACGGGGCGCCGACCTGGCAGGCCGGCTGGGTCACCCCGTCGGGCGCCTTCGTCGGTCTGCGCGAGGGGCGTGGGGTCAGCGCGGGCTGGCTCGCCGCCGCGCAGGTCAAGGGCCAGGCCGCGGCCGCGGTCGACATCGCCGGCCGGTCGTGGCAGCGCCGCACCGACGACCGCGGCCAGCAGTCGCTCACCTCGACGTCGGCGCAGACCGGCGTGGCCACGGTCGTCACGCTGACCGGCCCGCTGGACGAGGCCCGGGTGCTCATCGAGCGGTTGCGCCCGGTCGCCCCGACCGGCTAGCCCTCGTCGCGGACCGTGGCGACGACCCCGGCGTCGCCGGCCTCGGCCAGGCGGGCCTGAGCGCCGTCGAGCCAGGCCGAACAGTGCGCCGCGAGCGCTTCGCCGCGATCCCACAGTTGCACGCTGTCCTCGAGCCCCAACTGCCCGCCCTCGAGCTTGGCGACGATCGCGATGAGCTCGTCGCGCGCAGCCTCGTAGGACAGCTCCGCGACATCGGGGTGTGCCCCGTCGGGGTGTGTCCCGTCGGAGTGCGCTGCGGCGGAGGTCGTCGCCGGGCGGTCGGTGGTCGGATCGGCCATGGCCTAGACCTTAACCGGGACCGCGGACAGCGCTGGGGGCTGCGGCCGCGGTCGGACCGACGACCCGCACGCCGAAGTCGCCGTGGGCCACCCGCACCCGCAGCAGTTCGTCGCCCTCGACCTCGTCCCGGTCGCGTACGACCCGGCCGTCGGGATGCGAGACGATCGCGTAGCCCCGGTCGAGGGTCGACTGGGGGGAGACGGCCCGGCCCTGGGCGCGCAGGTGGGCGATTCGGTCGGCCTCCCGCTCGACCCGCCGCAGCAGCCGGTCGTGCCCGGCCCGGACCAGGCCGGCCAGCTGCTGCCGGTGCGGCACGAGCAGCGCCAGGGGGTCGCTGAGCACCGGGCGGGTCCGGTGCGCGACGAGGATGCGCCGCTCGGTGTCGAGCCGGTGCCCCAGCGCCCGGCGGGCCCGGGCCCGCAGCAGCTGGACCCGGTCGGCCTCCTCGGCCCGGTCGGGCACGATCCGCTTGCCCGCGTCGGTGGGGGTCGAGGCCCGCAGGTCGGCGACCAGGTCGAGCAGCGGCGTGTCGATCTCGTGGCCGATCGCGGAGACCACCGGGGTCGCCGCGGCGGCGACCGCCCGCAGCAGTGTCTCGTTGCTGAACGGCAGCAACTCCTCGGCGGCGCCACCACCGCGGGCGATGACGATGACGTCGACCGCGCGGTCGGCGTCGAGTTCCCCGAGCGCCGCGACCACCTCGCTCACCGCGTGCGGACCTTGGACGGCCACCTGTCGCACGACGAATCGGACTGCGGGCCAACGCCGTCGGGCGTTGTCGACGACGTCTCGCTCGGCCGCGCTCGCCCGCCCGGTCACCAGCCCCACGCACCGCGGTACGAACGGCAGCGGCCGCTTGCGGTCCCGGTCGAACAGCCCCTCCGCGGCGAGCCGCTGCTTGAGGATCTCGATGCGGGCCAGCAGGTCACCGACCCCGATGGGCCGGATCTGGCGCCCCTCCAGTTGCAGCGACCCGCGGCGCGGCCAGAAGCTCGGCTTGGCCTGCACGACCACCCGGGCCCCCTCGAGCAGCGGCTGACCCATCGCGTGCAGCGCGTTGACCGAGATGGTCACGGCCAGCGACATGTCGACGTCCGGGTCACGCAGGGTGAGATAGGCGGTGTTCTGCCGGCGGCTCAGCTGCACCACCTGACCCTCGACCCACAGCGTCGACATCCGGTCGACGTAGTCGGCGATCTTCAGCGACAGCACCCGCACCGGCCAGGGCGCGTCGGCGGTCGTGTCGGCGGCCTTGTCCGGCAGGGGCTGCTGCGGCGTCGCCCCCGGCCGCGGTGGGGTGCTCACCAGGGCACTGTATGCGGCGGTGCCGGCACCGCGAGCCGGCCGGCCGCCCCGATGGGCGGCCGGCATACCGGGCTGATCGACGTAGCATGGACGGTATGCCGCCCACCTCCGACGCCTCCGCCGTGCCCGCCGAGCCCACCGCCTCCAGCGCGGGCAAGCGGGTGCTGCTGGCCGCGCCGCGGGGCTACTGCGCGGGGGTCGACCGCGCCGTGGTGACCGTCGAGAAGGCGCTCGAGCTCTACGGCCCGCCGGTCTACGTCCGCAAGGAGATCGTGCACAACAAGCACGTCGTCGAGACGCTGCGGGGCAGGGGGGCGATCTTCGTCGACGAGACCGAGGAGGTCCCCGAGGGCGCGACGGTGGTCTTCTCGGCGCACGGGGTCGCCCCGGTCGTCCACCAGGAGGCGCGGGCGCGCTCGCTCAAGACGATCGACGCGACCTGCCCGCTGGTGACCAAGGTCCACCGCGAGGCGGTGCGCTTCGCCAACGACGACTACGACATCCTGCTCATCGGGCACGAGGGACACGAGGAGGTCGTCGGGACCTCGGGTGAGGCGCCGGAGCACATCATCCTGGTCGACGGGCCCGAGGACGTCGAGAACGTCCAGGTGCGCGACCCGGACAAGGTCGTCTGGCTCTCGCAGACCACCCTGTCGGTCGACGAGACGATGCAGACGGTGCGTCGGCTGCGCGAGCGCTTCCCGGCGCTGCAGGACCCGCCGAGCGACGACATCTGCTACGCCACCCAGAACCGGCAGCTCGCGGTCAAGCAGATGGCCCGCGAGACCGACCTGATGATCGTCGTCGGGTCGCGCAACTCGTCGAACTCGGTGCGCCTGGTCGAGGTCGCCCTTGAGCACGGCGCCAAGGCGGGGCACCTGGTCGACTACGCCGCCGAGATCGACGAGGCGTGGCTCGACGGGGTCGGCACCGTCGGGGTGACCAGCGGGGCGAGCGTGCCGGAGATCCTGGTCCGCGACGTGCTGGCCTTCCTCGCCGAGCGCGGCTACACGCAGGTGCAGCCGGTCGTCGCAGCCGAGGAGTCGCTGCTGTTCGCCCTGCCCAACGAACTGCGCCGGGACATCAAGGCGGCCAGCGGCAAGGATGCCGCGGAGTTGCGTCACGACGGGGCGTTCTCGGCCGGCCCGAGCCCGCTGCACTGATCCACGGCACCGGCCCACGGCACCGGCCCACGGCACCGGCCCTCGGCCCCGGCCCACGGCACCGGACCGCGCGCGGCGCTGCCCCCGATCGGCCCGGTGCAGCCGGGCGCAGCGCCCGGCTAACCCGCCCGCTCGGCACGGCTGACCTGTCTCGGCACGATCTCCAGCGGCACCGGGCCGGTCGGCTCGTCGTCGGCGATACCGAGCTCGTGCAGCCGGCGCGCGGTGACCATGACCCGGCTCTCGAACGACCCGACCAGGGCGTTGTAGGCCTCGACCGACCGGCGCAGGCTCACGCCGACCTGGTCAGTGTGTCGAGCCAGCCCGGCCAGCCGGCCGGCGAGCTCGCGGCCCACGGCGAGCAGGTCCCTGGCCCCCTGCGCCAGGGAGTCCTGCTGCCAGCCCAGGGCGGCCGCGCGCAGCACGGCGAGCAGGGTGGCCGGGGAGGCCAGCACGATGCGGCGCTGCATGGCGTGCTCGTGCAGCCCCGGGTCGGCCGTGAGCGCAGCCGCGAGGAAACCCTCACCCGGCACGAACGCGATGACGAGCTCGGGCGAGCCCGGCCAGGCCGACCAGTAGTCCTTGGCGGCCAGCGCGTCGACATGGCTGCGCAGCGCCCGCGCGTGCGCCCGCAACCGCGCCTCCCGCTCCACCGGGGTCAGCCCGTCGGCGTGCGCGGCGAGGAAGTCGGTCATCGGCGTCTTGGCGTCGACGGCCAGGTGCCGCTCACCGGGCAGGTGCACGACGACGTCGGGGCGGATCTGCTGGCCGTGCTCGTTGGTCGTCGTCACCTGGGTGTCGACATCGCAGCGGGCGAGCAGGCCGGAGGCCTCGAGCACCCGCTGCAGCGTCACCTCGCCCCACGCCCCGCGCACGTTGGCCGACGACAGCGACCCGACCAGCGAGGCGGTCTGGTCGCGCAGCCCGTCGGCGCTGGCCCGCACCTCGGTCAGTCCGCTGGCCACCAGGGCGAACTGCTCGGTGCGGTCGCGTTCCAGGGTGTGCACCTGGCGCTCGACCCGGGTCAGGCTCTCGCGCAGCGGGGCCAGCAGTTGGGCCGTCTCGACGACCGCGTCGACGCCCTGCTCGAGGTCGGCGACCCGCTCGCGCAGCCCGTCGCGTTCGGCCAGCGCGGCCGCCAGCCGCGCGGCATACCGGCTGTGCGCCGACAGCCACGCGAGCAGGGCACCCACGGCGAGGGCGGTGACGGCCAGGACGAGGTCAGCGGTTTCCACGCCGACGACGATGCCACCACCCACTGACAACGGTCCCGGGAGCCGCGACGAGCACGACGAACAGCGGCCACCAGACTCCCGGCGCGCCGACCTCCGGCCCCCCGCCGAGCGGCGTCGAGCGGGCCCACGCGAGGAAGGCGTCGCCGACCGGCAGCACCCCACCGGCATAGCGCCGGGTGCCGCCCCAGGACAGGCCGATCCCGAGCAGCTCGGCCGCCCGGTCGAGCGTGGCGACGAGCCCCGACTCGCCGTGCCGGCGCGCCGCCGCGAGGGTCACCGCGGACGAACTCGCCGACACCCCCAGCAGCAGCGGCCCGGAGTCGACGTCGCCGGCGCCGGAGACCCCGACCGGATACTCGCGCACCCCGACCAGTCCCGCCTCGCGCACGACGAACCTCTGCAGGTATGCCGCCCAGTCGCCGTGGGCGACGGTCGGGTCCACGTCGGGCAGGAAGGTCTGGATGATCGACTGCGAACTGCCCCGCGGCCCGGACAGAACCCGCCCGTCCGGCCTCGTCTGGTGCGGCAGCAGCCCGGTGGCCCGATCCCGCAGCGGCGCCAACCGGGCGAGCCACCGCCGGGCCAGGTCGCGGTCGTCGCGGCCGGTGACCTCGGCCGCCCGGGCCAGCGCGGCCATGCCGACGACGTTGTCGCACGGCCAGGTCTGTCCCGGATAGGACTCAAGCAGGCCCGTCGGGCTCGCCTGCGCCGCGCCGGCGAGCAGTTCCTGCTCGGCCAGCACGACCGCCCGATCGGCCGCGGCCCCGGACGCCCGGGCGATCTCGACGAGCAGCAGCAGCCGCCAGGACCGGTAGAAGACCCCCTCGGGTGGGCTGGTCACCCCGGCGAAGAGGCTGCGGTTGCCCGGCGACTCGACGCCGGCCAGCATCCGCCGGGCGATCTGCAGGTGTCGGTCCCGGTCCAGCCCGTCGGCGGCCAGCCGCGCCGCGGTCGTGCCGGTCAGCACGTGGGTGAACAGGTCGCCCTCCGGGAACAGCCCCTGCATCCGGTCGGCCGCCCCGCCGGCGACCGCACCGTCCAGGAAGCTCACCTGGGTCGCCACCCGGGTCGGGTCCGACGGCGGACCGAGCCAGGCCCAGGCCACGTGCCCGGTGGCCGCGAGCGACCCTGCGAGCACGAGCGCGGCGAGCAGGTCGAGCAGCCTGCGCACGGTCCCACTCCTGTCGGTGATCGGGCATCCGCTGCCGGCTGCGGCCGGCCGGGCAGGGCTAGTCTGCCCCGGTGAGCCGACTCCCCGACGCGGTGGCCCACTGGGTGACCCCCGAGCTGTTGACCTGGCCGGCCGACGCCCTGCCGGTGCGCGACCGTCCGGACCGGTGGACCTGGCGCCTGCAGTGGGAGCAGACGGCCTCCGGAGGCCGGGGAGCGGCCGACCTGGCGCTGGCCCGGACCGGCGTGCCGCACCGGCTCAGCGCCGCGCACCCCCAGCTGCACCGGCACCTCGCCCTGCAGGTGCCCCCGGCGGTGGCTGACTCGGTGGCGGACCTGCTGACCGGCCGGCTCGCCGTGTCCCTGCTCGGCGTCGGCGGCCGGGCGCTGCGCCGCACCGGCGTGCAGGTGCCGCTGGTCATCGACCACCGGTATGCCGCCGCGGCCCACCGCCGCGACCACGGCCTGACCTGGGCGGGGGCTGTCCCGACCTTCCGGGTGTGGGCGCCGACGGCGCATCGGGTCACCCTGCTGATCTGGCCACCGGACGCGGCCCCCGAGCCAGCGGACGCCACCGGGCACCCGATGCAGCGCGACGACGACGGCATCTGGGCCACGACCCTCGGGCCGGAGGCCCGGGACTGCCGCTACCGATTCGAAGTCGTCGTCCACGCTCCGAGCACCGGCCGGCTGGAGGTCAACCAGGTCACCGATCCCTGGGGCGTCGCGCTGACCCTCGGTTCGACCCACTCGGTCGCGGTCGACCTCACCGACCCGCGCTGGTGTCCGGCCGAATGGGCGAGCACACCCTCCCCGCCGCTGCGCCACCCGGTCGACACGACCGTCTACGAGTTGCACGTCCGGGACTACTCGATGTCCGACCCGCAGGTCCCGCAGCGGCACCGGGGTTCCTATCTCGCCTTCGCCGACGAGGGCCTGGGCCGTGCCCACCTGCGCGCGCTGGCCGCCGCCGGGCTCAACACCGTGCACCTGCTGCCGATCTTCGACATCGCGACGATCGAGGAGGACCCGGCGCGGCGGCGCGAACCGGCGGGTGACCTCGCTGCCTACCCGCCCGGCAGCGACCAGCAGCAGGCCGCGGTCAAGGCGGTGGCCGGCGCCTACAACTGGGGCTACGACCCCTGGCACTACGGCGCGCCGGAGGGCTCCTATGCCTCCAGCGTCGAGTCGGCCGACGGCGGCGCGCGGGTCGCCGAGGTGCGCACCATGGTGGGTGCCCTGCACGCCGACGGGCTGCGCGTCGTGCTCGACCAGGTGTTCAACCACACCAGCGCCTCCGGGCAGTCCCCCCAGTCGGTGCTCGATCGCGTCGTGCCCGGCTACTACCACCGGCTCGACGAGCAGGGTCGGGTGCACCGGTCGACGTGCTGCGACAACGTCGCGACCGAGCATCGGATGGCCGAGCGGCTCATGGTCGACGCCGTCGTGCTGTGGGCCCGGCACTACCGGGTGGACGGGTTCCGGTTCGACCTCATGGGGCACCACTCGGTGGACACGATGCTGGCCGTCCGCGCTGCCCTGGACGAGTTGACCGTCGACCGCGACGGCGTCGACGGTCGGTCGATCTACCTCTACGGGGAGGGCTGGGACTTCGGCGAGGTGGCCGGCAACGCCCTGTTCCGGCAGGCCACCCAGGGCCAACTCGACGGCACCGGCATCGGCACCTTCTCCGACCGGCTGCGCGACGCGGTGCGCGGGGGTGGCTACCACGACCCCGACCCGCGCGCCCAGGGGTTCGGCACCGGTCTGGCGGGGGACAGCACCGAGGCGGGGGCGCCACCCGGGCAGCGGGCCATCAGGTTGGAGCGAGCCGTCGACCTGGTCCAGCTGGGGCTCGCGGGCAACCTGGCGGCCTACCGGTTTCGCAGCGCCGCAACGGGACTGGTGGTCAGCGGCGCGGAGGTGCCGTACGGCTGGGCGGCGGCCGGGTATGCCGCGCAGCCGGCCGAGGTGGTCACCTATGTCGACGCGCACGACAACGAGACGCTGTGGGACTGCCTGACCCTCAAGCTGCCCGCGGACCTGCCGATGGCCGACCGGATCCGGATGAACACCCTGTGCCTGGCCACCACCGCGCTGGCCCAGACCCCGTCGTTCTGGCACGCCGGAGCCGACCTGCTGCGCAGCAAGAGCCTGGACCGCAACTCCTACGACAGCGGCGACTGGTTCAACCGGCTCGACTGGTCGGGTCAGGACAACGGCTTCGGTCGGGGGCTGCCGCCGGCCGGCGACAACCTCGACCACTGGCGCTTCCAGCGGCCGCTGCTGGAGGACCCGCGGCTCAAGCCGACCGCCGAGCAGGTGCGCCTCGCCGCGGCCCTGGCGCAGGACCTGCTGCGGATCCGCTTCTCCACCAACCTCTTCCGCCTCGGGTCGGCGGAACTGATCTGTGCCAAGGTGCGATTCCCCGCCTCGGGCACCGAGCACCAGATCCCCGGGGTCATCGTCATGCACATCGACGACCGGTATGCCGCCCCGGTCGACCCGGCGCTGCTGGGCGTCCTCGTCGTCCTCAACCCCACCCCCGGCAGGGTCCGGCAGGTCGTTCCCGGCCTCGCCGGCGCGGAGTTGCGGCTGGTGCCCGAGCAGGCCCGGGGCAGCGACCCGGTCGTGCGGGAGACGTTGTGGGACAAGGCCGGCGGCGTGCTGGGGGTGCCGCCGCGCACCGTTGCGGTGCTGGCCCACCTCGGCCGGCTCCCAGGGAAGGTATCTTGACGTCGAGATAAAATCGACAGACACTTCCGGTATGACGCACTCCTGGGATCCCGGCAGGTACCTCCGGTTCGCCGGCGAGCGCGGCCGGCCGTTCCTCGAACTGCTCGCCCGCGTGGGCGCCGAGGACCCCGGGCTGGTCGTCGACCTCGGCTGCGGTCCCGGTAACCTCACCGCGCTGCTCCCGCAGCGTTGGCCCACCGCGCGGGTCGTCGGCCTCGACTCCTCCGTCGAGATGCTGGCCGCGGCCCGGCGCGAGGTGGGGGAGCGGGTCGAGTGGGTCGAGGCGGAGATCGGCCGCTGGCGGCCGGACTCCCCGGTCGACGTGCTCGTCAGCAACGCGGCACTGCAGTGGGTGCCCGGTCATCTCGGGTTGCTCGAGCGGTTGGTCGCCCAGGTCGCCCCCGGTGGCTGGTTCGCCATGCAGGTGTCGGGCAACTTCGGCGAGCCCAGCCACACGATCCGGCGCGAGCTGGCGGGTGAGCCGCGCTACGCGGCATACACCTCAGGGGTGGCGGTGCCCTCGTCGCACGAGCCGGCCGTCTACCTCGCCGAGCTCGCCCGGCTCGGCTGCCGGCCCGATGTCTGGGAGACGACCTATCTGCACGTGCTGCGGGGGGAGGACGCGGTCTTCGACTGGGTGTCGGCCACCGGCGCCCGCCCGACCCTGCAGGCGCTGCCGCCGGGGCTGCGCGAGCAGTTCGCGGCCGAGTTCCGCGCGCGGCTGCGCGAGGCCTACCCGGTCGGCCCGGTCGGCGTGGTGCTGCCGTTCCGGCGGGTGTTCGCCGTGGCGCAGCGAAGGTGACCCGACGGCCTCGCTAGTCTCGGGGCGATGTCCCTCTGGCTGCCGGCGCTCGTCGCTCTCGTGGTCACCGTGGCGGCGATGCCGCTGGTGCGCCGCGAGTTGTTGCGTCGCGAGTTGCTCGACCACCCCAACGCCCGCTCCTCGCACGAGTTGCCCACCCCGCGCGGCGGTGGGATCGGCTGTCTGGTCGGGCTGCTGGTCGGCGGTGCGGTCGGCCTGGCGATGCACCCGCAGCGGTCGGCAACCGTCGTCGTCGTCGTGTCGACCGCTGTCGGCCTGGGTCTGATCGGCCTGGCCGACGACGTCGGCAACCTGTCCGCGCGGGTGCGCCTGGCCGCCCAGGTCGCCCTGGGGCTGCTCGCCGGCGGCGTCGTCGCCACGGTGCTCGGCCTGGCCTGGCCGGGGTGGGCGCTTCTCGGGGCGTTCGCCACGGTGCTGCTGGTCAACACCGTCAATTTCATGGACGGCATCAACGGCATCTCGGGCCTCACCCTGCTGGTCTGGGGCGTCGCGACCGCCGTGCTCGGCCAGCGAGACGGCGCCGACGACGTGGCGCTGCTCGGGGCGCTCGGGGCCGCGACGGGCCTGGGCTTCCTGCCGTTCAACATCCCGGTGGCGCGGATGTTCCTCGGAGACGTCGGCAGTTACGGCATCGGCGGGCTCGTTGCCACGACGTCGGTCCTGGCGCTGGGTCGGGGCCTGCCCCTGCTGGCCGTCGTCGCCCCCCTGGTTCCTTATCTCGCCGACGTCCTGCGCACCCTCGCGGTGCGGGCCCTGGGCGGCCGACCGCTGACCACCGCCCACCGCGAGCACGTCTACCAGTTGCTCACCGCACCCGGTCGGCTGGCGCACCCCCCGGTCGCCGCCGGTGCCGCCGTCCTGGCCGCGGTCGCCGCTGCGGCGGCCCAGGCACTGCCCGCCGGGGCCGCGCTGCTGGTCCTGCTGCTCGTCGCGGCCGCGGTCGTCGGCTCCGGGTGGGCCGTGGCGCGACGATGACCCGCCGGCCGGTCACCCGGGCGCGGCGCCGGCCCGCTCAGCGGGTCGGGGCGTTGGAGGTGCCGTAGCGCCCGACGTAGCCCGACAGGTCGCCGGCGCGCAGCGCTTGCGCGAGTTCGGCCGTCCGGGACTGGTTGACGATGTCGACCGAAGCCCCGCCGATCGTGCCGAAGCCGGTGATCGGCACCATGACCGACGTGACATCCGCGGCGGAAAGGGTCTTGAGCAGCGGCAGGAGCCCGGTGGCCAGGTCCATGGTGATGCCCGAACTGCGCACCTGCTTGTAGACCCCCGAGAGCACCCGGGTCAGGTCGGCGGGGTTGCTGTTGGCCATGTCGTGCAGCCGGGCGAGCATCCCGGTGAGCATGGCGCGGTGCCGCTCGGTGCGGTCCAGGTCGCCGTTGGGCAGGCCCTTGCGCTCGCGGACGTAGACCAGGGCTTTCTCGCCCTGCAGGGTGATCGGGCCCCGGGGGAAGGCCACCCCCGAACTGGACGAGGCGTTGCGGTTCTGCACCGTCACGCCGCCGAGGATGTTCGTGATCTCGATGAAGCGCAGGAACGCCGTCTCCAACGTGTAGTGGATGGGCAGGCCGCCCAGCAGCGCTGTCACCGTGCGCGCCAGCCCGGACGGCCCGGCCATCGCGTAGGCGCTGTTGATCTTGCCGCGCGAGCCGTTGGGCAACGAGACGGCGGTGTCCCGGGCGACGGAGACCAGGTTGATCCGCTTGCGGTCGCCGGTGAGCTGGACCAGCGTGATGACGTCGGAGGAGCCGTTGAAGGCGTTCTGGCGCGAGTCGGTCCCGATCACCAGGACGTTGACGTGCCCGGGATCCAACGGGGTCCCGCCACCCGGCGGGGCGGCGGCCGCCGAACTCGGGGCGGCCGAGGTGCTCGTCGTGCTCGTCGACGTGGTGGTCGGGGTGGCCGGTGCGGTCGAGGTCGATGGCATGGCCGACGTCGAGGTGCCGGTCGTGGCGGTCGGGGCGGGCTTGGGTGAGTCGGAGCTGCAGCCGCCGACCCAGGTGAGCACCCCGAGGGCCGACAGTGCTGCCAGGGTCTCGCGTCGGGAGATGGGTTGGGTCATGGCGTCCTCCAAGCGTCCAGACAACCGGGACATCGTCACACACGGGCTCGCGGCGGGCTCACGGACACACCCGCTAGAGTCGTCCGGCGAGGCCCGAGCCGGACTCGGTGCGGCGAAAAGTCTAAGGAGTCAGGTGCGCGTACTCATCACCGGGGGAGCGGGGTTCATCGGCTCCAACCTGGTCCGTGAGATGTTGGGCCGGGGACACGACGTCGTCGTTCTGGACGACCTGTCCACCGGCTTCGCCGACAACCTCGAGGGCCTGGACGTGGAGTTGGTCCGGGCCGGACTGCTCGACGAGGAGCAGGTGTCGCGGGCGATCTCGGGCGCCGAGTCGGTCGTGCACCTGGCCGCCCTGGGCAGCGTGCCCCGCAGCATCGGTGCCCCGCTCGCCAGCCACCGGGCCAACGCCACCGGCACCCTCATGCTGCTCGAGGCGGCCCGGGCGCACGGAGTGGGTCACGTCGTGACGGCCTCGTCCAGCAGTGTCTACGGGCTCAACCCCACGCTGCCCAAGAGCGAGCGGGAGTGGGTCCGCCCGATCAGCCCCTACGCGGTGACCAAGCTCGCGGCCGAGCAGTACACGCTGGCCTATCAGCAGTCCTACGGGATGCGCACGCTGGCCTTCCGGTTCTTCAACGTCTACGGTCCGCGGCAGCGGGCCGGCCATGTGTATGCCGCGGTCGTGCCGGTGTTCGTCGACGCCATGCTGGGTGGCCGGCCGCTGCCGGTCCACGGCGACGGCGAGCAGTCCCGGGACTTCACCTACGTCGGCACCGTCTGCGAGGTGCTGCGCCGGGCGGTCGAGGACGCCCTCACGGCGCCCGAGCCGGTCAACCTCGCCTTCGGCGCCCGGGCCACGCTCAACACCGTGATCGGGCAACTCGAGCAGATCGTCGGGCACCCCGCGGCCATCGACCGTCAGCCGCCTCGCAACGGCGATGTCCGGCACTCCCTGGCGGACAACGGCAGTCTGCGTCGGCTGGTGCCCGACGTCCGTCCCACCGAGCTGGCCCACGGGCTGCGCGAGACCGTCGAGTGGTTCCGCACGGTCACCTGAGCCGGCCCGCGGCCCGGCGCCAGATCTCGTCGTAGCGCCCGACAGCTGCCCGGGCCGAGTAGCGCTGCTCGGCCCGTACCCGCCCGGCGTCGCCGATCCGGCGGCGCAGTTCGGGGTCGTCGAGCAACGTCTGCAGGGCCTGCGCCAGGCCGGCCGGATCCTGGGCGTCCACGAGCAGGCCCGCCGCCTCGTCGAGCATCTCCGGGACGGCCCCGACTCGGGTCGCGACGACCGGGGCCCCGGCCATCATCGCCTCCACGACGGTGTTGGGGAACCCCTCGGTGTGGCTCGGGAGCACGAACGCACCGGCCGTGTCGAGCCGGGACAGCAACTGCTCGTGCGGCAGGTCCCCCGCGAAGACGACGTCGGCCACCGGCCACCGGCCGCGCAGCTCGGCGACATAGGTGGGGTCCGCGGCGCCGGCGATGACCAGGCTCCACCCCTGGTGCCGCATCCCGCCCCAGGCCGCCAGCAGATCCTCGACGCCCTTGGAGGTCACGACGTGGCCGGCGAACAGCAGGGTCTGGTCGCGTGGGCCGGGGTGCTCCTGGCGGCTCAACGCGAAGTTGGGCACCAGCTCGACCCGGACCACCGGGCAGCGCTGCCGCACCGCGGCATCCGTGGGGCGGTCGATGGTCACCACCGTTGTGGCCAGCCGGGCCAGTGCGGCGAACAGCCGCCACTCGGCGGACCGAGTGGACAACCCCGGCAGCCGGCCGAACCGGACGTGAACGACCAGCGGCACCCGGCTGCCGCGCACGAGGCCGGCGACGGCCAGGTCGCGGACCAGGCCGAGCGAGCCGGAGGTGTTGAGGTGGACGACGTCCGGCCGTACCCCGGGGCGTAGCGCGGCCGCCACGGTCGCTGCGACCCGGGCGGCGCCACGCAGGCCGGCGGTCACCCGGACCCGGGTGCGCCGCTCCTGGATGTCCCGGCCGCGCAGCCGGGTGTCGATGACCCGCACGCGGATCGCCGGGTCGGTGGCCAGCGCCCTGACGACCATCGTCGTCCACCGGGCGATGCCCCCGATCGGGGGTGGCAGTGGCGAGACCAGCAGGACCCGCAGCGGGCGGGTCATCGGCGTCTCCGACTGCGTTCGAGCAGGTCTGCGACCTCCGCGACGTAGCCGCGATAGTCGAGGCCCTGCTCGGCGGCCCGCCGGGCGGACCGGCGCATCGCGGTGAGTTCGTCGGTGCCCAACGACCGCAACCTGGACAGTGCCCGGTGCGCGGCGTCGTCGCCGGTGTCGGCGAGGACCAGGCCGGTGCGGCCGTCGACGAGGTAGCGGGCCAGGTCACTGGTCAGGGTGCCGAGCACCGGGGTGCCGCAGGCCAGGCTCTCGACGAACTTCGTCGGAAAGCCCGCTCGGGTGAACCGCTCGTCGGGCCTGATGACCAGGCTGGCGTCCGCGGTTCGGACCAGGTCGGTGAGCTCCGGCTGCGGCAGTCGACCCAGCACCTGGACGGACTGCGGGAGACGACCCAGGCCGGCGTCGGCGAGCACAGCGCCGGGCTCGGGTCCGACGACGGTCAGCCGCAGGTCGCGGCCGAGGGGGCCGTCCAGGGCCCGGACGACCGGCCCGAGCAGGTCCTTGGGTCCCGGCACCCCGAAGTAGATGAGGCTGCGGTTCGGCCCGGCACCGGCCTCCTCGCGCCAGGGCACGGCCGCGGTGTCGAGGACCGGCGGTACCGTCACGGTCGGCACGCCCCGCGTCGCGTAGTGGTCGTGCAGATAGCTGCTGATCGCGATGATGCCGGCCGCCCGCGGGTAGGCGCGGCGCAGGGCCAACTCGCTCGACCACCACAGGGGGCCCCAGCGTCCGCCGGTCAACTGCCGGGGGTCGTACCACTCGACGACGTCGTGCAGGACTGGGACGCCGGCGTCGGCCCCCCAACGGTGCAGCCAGGCCGCGAAGGCGGTCAGCCCGCCGTAGACGACGACGTGGGACGGGCGGGTCGGCAGCGACTGCAGCAGCCGCGCGGTGCGTCGACCCCAGGAGAGGGTCATCCGGGTGACCTTGGCGACCGGGCCGGCCCCGGGGGCCGGAAGCTCGCCGGCGCCGACGGTGAGGATGGCCCCGGTGGTGCCGGGGACGGGGCTCAGGTCGGCCGGCTCGCTGGTGCCGTTGACGACCACGACGGTGCGTCCACCCTCGGCGACGGCTTGGGCGACTCCGAGCACGCGTCGCGAGGCGGCCTGTCCCCACGGGAAGGGGAACGGCCCGACGTAGGCGACCCAGCGTCCGGTCGCGGGCCACCGAGTCGGCTCGACGGCGGTCGTCACGAGGGGCGGATGCCCGCCCAGGCGTGGTGCCGGCGAGCCGTCGACATGATCCACCGCACGACGCGGTCGGACGTGTTGGCGATCGCGTAGTCGTCGGGCAGGGTCGCGCGCCGGTCGATGTCGGGGTCGGCCCGATGGCTCATGACGTCGCGGACGGCGGCGACGACGTCGTCGGGGTGCAGCCCGGTCATGACGATGCCCCCGGTGTCCAGCGCCTCGGGCCGTTCGATCGAGTCGCGCAGGGTGACGGCTGGGAAGCCGAGGATCGTCGACTCCTCGGCGATCGTCCCCGAGTCGGACAGCACGCAGGCGGCGCTGAGCTGCAGCCGGTTGTAGTCGTGGAAGCCGAGCGGCTCGTGGAAGACGACCCCGTCGATGTCCGGTCGACCGGGCAGCGCCTCGAGCCGCTTACGGGTTCGGGGATGGGTGCTGACGAACACCGGCAGACCGTATGCCGCTCGAACCGCGTCGAGACAGTCCAGCAGCGCCCGCAGCCGCTCGGGGCGGTCGACGTTCTCCTCGCGGTGGGCGCTGACCAGGAAGTAGCCCCCCTGCGTGAGCCCGAGGTCGTCCAGCGCGGTGGACGCCTCGATCTGGGGCCGGTAGGCGTCGAGCACCTCCCGCATCGGCGAGCCGGTGACGAGGATGCGACGCGGGTGCAGGCCCTCGGCGAGCAGGTTGCGCCGGGCGTGCTCGGTGTAGGCGAGGTTGAAGTCGGCGACGTGGTCAACCAGCCGTCGGTTGGTCTCTTCCGGCACGTTGGCGTCGAAGCAGCGGTTGCCCGCCTCCATGTGATAGACGGGGATCATCAGCCGCTTGGCCATGACCGCGGCGATGCAACTGTTGGTGTCGCCGAGCACGAGCACGGCGTCGGGCTGCTCCTGACGCAGCACGGCCTCGGTCTTGATGAGGGTCTCGCCCAGCACGTGACCCAGAGTCGAGGTGTCGACGCCCAGGAGATGGTCAGGTCGGCGGATGTCGAGGTCGCGGAAGAAGACCTCGTTGAGGGTGTAGTCGTAGTTCTGGCCGGTGTGCACGAGCACGTGCTCGACGGTCTGCTCGAGTCGGGCGATGACCCGGGAGAGCCGGATGAGTTCGGGTCGGGTGCCGACGATCGTCATGACCTTGAGGCCACCGGCCGGTCGGTCGGTCGAGTTCATCCGAGGGCCTTGACGACCGCCGCGACCTCGGGCACCCGCAGCAGGAAGGTCTTGGTCTGCTCGACGTCCATCTGGGTCGCCGTGGCCGAGTTGTAGTCCTCGACCTCGACCAGCCCGCGCTCGCCCTCCTCGAAGTAGAGCTCGTACTGCAGGGACCGGTCGTCCAGCGGGATGCGGAAGTAGTCACCCTGGTCGTCGGCCTTGACCAGTTCCTCCCGGGACAGCAGGGTCTCGTGCAGTTTCTCGCCGTGCCGGCTGCCGATGATCCGCAGTTGGGGGTCGTCCTCGCCCAGCAGGGAGGCCACCGCCCGAGCGAGCGTCTCGACCGTGCACGCCGGTGCCTTGCGGACGAACAGGTCACCGGCCCCGGCGTGGCCGAAGGCGTGCAGGACGAGGTCGACGGAGTCCTCGAGGGTCATGAGGAAGCGGGTCATGCTCGGCTCGGTCAGCGTCAGGGACCGCCCGGACTGCAACTGCTCGATGAACAGCGGCACCACCGAACCCCGGGAGTAGACGACGTTGCCGTACCGGGTCACGGCGACCGTCGTGCCGGACTGAGGGTTGGTCCGGGCGAAGGCGTGGGCGGTCTTCTCCATGAGCGCCTTGGACATCCCCATGGCGTTGACCGGGTAGACGGCCTTGTCGGTCGACAGGCAGACGACCGTCCGAACCCCCGCGGCGGCGGCCGCCTCGATGACGTTGTGGCTGCCGACGACGTTGGTCTTGACCGCCTGCTGAGGGAAGAACTCGCAGGAGGGCACCTGCTTGAGGGCCGCCGCGTGGAAGACGTAGTCGGCGCCGCGGACCGCGGACGCGACGCTGTCCGGGTCGCGGACGTCGCCGAGGAAGAACTTCAGCCGGGCGTCCTCGAAGCGGCGGCGCATCTGGTCCTGCTTGGCCTCGTCGCGGCTGAAGACGTGGACGCCGCCCACGCCCGCGTCGAGCAGGTGGCGGGCCATCGTCGACCCGAATGACCCCGTCCCCCCCGTGATGCACACCGTCGTGTCTGCAGTCACGTCCACGTCATCGTCTCCTCGTGCGGATCGGCACGGCCGGCCGGGAAGGTGCCGTTGCCGGGCGCTGGGTGCCCGGGCGTTTCGTGGCGATCCTAGCGACCTCGGGTGCGGCGTATCGTAGGCGCCTGCGGGTGCCACGGCTCGGCGGCTCGGCGGCGGTCCCGCGCCGCCGGATGGAAGGGAGTGACCGATGAGATCGGGTGATGTGCCGGGCGGCCGGCCGGTCCCGGTCACGTCGGCCACCGTCCCCTCGGTTCCCGATCCGTCGGCCGCTGTGCGGGCCGGGCAAGGTGAGCCGGTGCCGCCCCCGGTGATCGACGACGAGGCCCGTCGCAACCGGCAGGTGACCCGTGGCCTGGCCGCCGGCCTGGTGACCCGGGTCGTGGCCGCCGCGACCCCGCTCGTGCTCGTCCCGATCACCCTGCACCTGCTCGGCCGGCAGATCTACGGGCTATGGATGACGGCCGCCGCGATCGCCGGTGCCCTGACCTTCGCCGATCTCGGTCTGGGTAACGGGCTGCTGACCCGCCTGTCGGTCCTGGTCGCCGAAGGCGACCGGGCCCGGGCCCGCGTCCTCACCTCGTCGGTCTACGCGATGGTCGCCACCGGCGCCGCGCTCTTGTGCCTGCTGGCGGTCGGCGGCGGCACCCTGCACCTGTGGAGCCGTGTCTTCGGCGTCGAGCAGGTCGTCGACGGCGTCTCCACCGACTTCGTCATCAGCGCCTGCCTGGTGGCCTTCCTCGCGTTCATCCCCCTGCTGCTCGTGCAGCGGGTCCAGTACGCCTGTCAGCAGAGCGCCCAGGCCAACCTCTGGCAGGCGGTCGCGACCGCGGCGGTCATCCCCGTGGTGCTGCTCGTGCGTGAGTCCCGCCAGGAGGTCATCCTGCTCGCGGTGCTGGGCACCACCCCGCTGCTCTATCTGCTCTACAGCGTCGCCTACTTCCGGTGGGTGCGCCCGGACCTGGCCCCCTCGCCGCGGCTGGTCGACCTGGCCGTCGCCCGCGACATGGTCCGCCTGGGCCTGGTCTTCATGGTCCTCACGACGATCATCGCGGTGGCCACCGCGGTCGACACCTACGCGATCACGACGATGGTGGGACTTGCCGCGGTCGCGGCATACGTCATCCCGATGCGGCTGTTCGCGCAGGTCGGCCAACTCGTCACCATGCTCAACCTGCCGCTGTGGCCGGCGCACGCCGAGGCGCTGGCCCGGGGCAACCACGCCTGGGTGCGCCGGGTCACCCGCCGGATGTCGTTGGTCTCGGCCGGGGCCGCCGGCGCCGTCGGGCTCGTCCTGGGCGCCTGGGGGCCCTGGCTGCTGGACCTGTGGACCCGGCAGAGTCTCGGCACCAGCCGCACCGTCATCGTCGGGATGGCGCTGTGGTGGGCGCTGCAGGCGGCCTTCTCGCCGTTCTTCATGGTCCAGAACTCCCAGGCGGTGCTGCGTCCCCAACTGGTGGGCTGGACGGCCTTCCTCGTCGTGTCGTTGCCAGCAAAGTTCGCCGTCGCGGCGCTCCATCAGGTAGACCTCATCCCATGGGTCGCAGCCGGGGCGTATCTGGCGACCGTCGTGCCGGCCTGTGTGGTCGGCTACCGACGGGCGCTGGCCGAGGTGCCGCCGGCCAGGGTCGCGAGGCAGCCGAGATGACCCATCCACAGGTCGTGGTCGTGTCGGCGGCCCCGATGTCCGACCCGGGGGCCACCGGCATCACGCTGAGCAACATCTTTGCTGGCTGGCCCGCCGACCGGCTCTCGCTCGTGCACTTCGACCCCGACCCGGCGCCTCCGGTCCGGTCCGCCTATCGGCTGCGAGCGGGACTGTCGGTGGGTCCGCTACGGGTCCCCGACCGGCTCACCGGGCTGCTGGCCGGGAGCAGCCGCCGGGCGCTGCGCTCCTCGGTGCCGGGGGAGATCTCCAGCGTCAGCAGCACCGCGGGGCCCCCGTCCCCGCGCCGCCGTGCGGTGCGCTCGGCGCGGGTGATCACCGACGCCCTCGGCGGCGGGCTGACCCCCGAACTGCTGGCGTTCCTCGACGAGCGGCCCCCGGAGGTCGTGTACTCCGTCCTCGGTTCCCTGACGGTGACCCGGGCCGCCCGGCTCATCGCCCAGCACTACGGGGTGCCGCTGGTGCCCCACTTCATGGATGACTGGCCCTCGACGCGGTACGCGGACGGCGCGCTGTTCGGGGTTGGGCGGACGCTGGTCGGGCGGGCGGTGGCCGCGGTCGTGCGCCGCGCCCCGGTCGGCCTGGCGATCAGCGACGCCATGGCCCGGGAGTACGAGCAGCGCTTCGGCGGCTCGTTCGAGGTGGTGATGAACACCGTCGCCGAGCGTGACTTCGCCGCCGAAGTCACGGTGCGTCCCACGCGCACGGGCCTGCGCTACCTCTACGTCGGTGGCCTGCACCTGGGCCGGGTTGATCCGCTCCTGGCCCTCGCGCCGCTGCTGGCCGCAGCCGATCCGACATCCCGGCTCGTGCTGCACACCTCGGCGGCCGATCACCAGCGGCACCGGCGGCGGATCGAGGCGACGCCCGGTGTCGAGCACGGCGGGCACCTGCCCCCCGGGGCGGTCGCCGCGGCGCTGTCCGCGGCCGACGTGCTCGTCCACGTCGAGTCCTTCGACCCCGACTACGCGGCATACACCCGGCTGTCGGTGTCGACGAAGATCCCGCAGTACATGGCTGCGGCGCGGCCGATCCTCGCGATCTGCCCGCCGGGGCTGGCCTCGGGCCGGTACGTCGGCTCGACGGGGGCTGGGATCGCCGTGCCGAGCGCGTCGCCCGAGAGCCTGGGCGAGGCGGTGGCCCGGCTGGCCGATCCGGACCAGCGCCACCGGCTCGCGGACGCCGGGTGGCGCACGGCCCACGCCGAGCACGCCCAGCCCACGGTATGCCGTCGGCTGGCCTCCCTGCTCGCCGCGGCGGCCCGGGGCGGGTCCGGTGCACCGCAGCGGCCGTCCCCGTCCGTCGGGGGTCGCCGATGACGCTCGAGCGGCTCTCCCGACGGGTCTGGCGCGCCCTGCGGATGGACGCCTGGTTCAGCATCGGGGCCCTGCTGGTCATCAGCGCGACCATCTTCGTTGTCCTGCGGGTGCCGACCCGCAGCGGGATCTTCCCGACGTACCTGTCGATCCCCGCGAGCCTGCTGCTCGGGGCGGTCCTGGTCGTGCTGTGGTTGACCGGGCGCTACAAGCCGTCCCGGCACTACCGGGTGCTCGCGGCGCTCGCGGTCGTCTTCCTCGCCTGGTTCGCCGTCGTGTGCTATCTGCGGGCCCGCTCGGGCGGAACGGTCTCCGAGGGCGTGCTGGCCCTGCGGACGACGATCCTGCCGCTGGCCATCTGCTTCCTGTTCGACGCCGGCCTGGACAAGCCGCAGCGGGCCTTGCGCGCGCTGGTCGTGCTGAACTTCGCGGCCGTGCTGTGGCAGTTGCCGTCGTGGGACTCGATCCGGTTGTCGACCTTCCTGGGCAACAGCAACGTCTACTGCGGCGTGCTCGTCATGATGCTGCCGGTCAACCTGCTCGTCATCGCGCGCGCGGGGTCCACGCCGGGGGACCGGGTGCTCAAGGCCATCGGGTGGCTCAACGTCCTGGCCGCCCTCGTCCTGCCGCTGTGGGGTGGCTCCCGGGTCGTGGCTGCCCTGCTGGCGATGAGCCTGCTGGGCTGCTTCCTGGTCTTCTCGGACCTCTGGCGCGTTGGCCTGACCCTGTTCCTGCTGCTGCTGCCGGCGGGCACCGCGCACGTCCTGGTGTGGTCGCTCAACCCCTCCGACGCCGGCTACGGGCTCTACCGACTGCTGGACACGTCGGGCTCCACGGTGACCCTCAGCACCCCCCCGACGCCCCGACCCAGCACGACGACGACCGCGGCACCGACCCGAGTGCCAACCGCGACGGGGGCGCCGGCGACGACCCCGGCCCGGTCGACGACCAGTCCCCGGACCGGGCTGACGACTGCGCCGCTCCGGCACGCGTCGGAGGCCAGTCCGACGACCGCGCTGACCGCCGAGCAGGAGCGGCAGAAGCTGCAGGAGCAGCTGGCCTACGAGAAGGCCAGCAGCGACAGCGGTCGGGCCGAGCTGCGCAAGCTCTCGATCGAGCGGATCGTCGCCAACCCGTGGATCGGCGACGGGCAGGTCTACTTCGACTATGGCAACTCCGTCTACCAGGGCAAGCAGACGGCCCACAACTTCGTCCTCGAGCACCTCAACGCCTACGGCGGCGTCGGGTTCGTCCTCTACCTCGGACTGTTCGCGGTGGTCATGGCACCCGGTCTGGTCCGGATCCGGCCGGGAGGGCCGGGCACCCGGGAGAACCAGGTGGCGCTGCTGGTCGCGGCGACGCTCTTCGCCCTGTCGACGGTCCAGCCGACGATGCTCGTCAGCCTCCCCGTGACCCTGCTGTTCGTCATCGTCGGGGGTCTCAAGCACGAACTGTCCGATCTGCGGCGGCGAGAGTCGACCTCCGCGCCGAGCCGGCAGCGCCGGCTGCGCGTGGTGCGCCGCGAACGCCCTGGCGTCACCCCCTGAAGGCGGCTGTCCCTGCTCAGCTGCCGGCGGTCAGTCCCCCCGACGCAACCGGTCGCCGAGGTCCTCCCACGCGGCCGCACCGGCGGGCGGCGCCCAGCCGTCCCCGGTGAGCCAGCTGGGCGCCTGGGGCTGACCGAACCACACCATCTCGACGCGCCGGGCATCGGCCGCCAACCGCGGCGTGACCCGGGCGGCCAGGGCGAGCGCGGCGATGACCGCCCGGGCCACCGGGCGCGGGACGACCCGCGGCTGGCGGCGGCCCAGGACGGCCAGCAGACTCGCCGTCGTCAGGCCCTCCCACGGGTGGTGGACGATCGGCGGCGGCAGGCTCGGCGTCGTCGCGAGGTGGACGATGGCGGCGGCGACGTTGTCGATGAGGGCCTGCGGCGTCGGGGCGTCGGGCGGCGCGGCCACCGTCGCCAGCGGGGATGCCGCCAGGCGGGCCAGGGTGCGACTGACCCGCCGCGAGGTATCGTGGACCGACGGCGGCCGGTAGGCGACGTATCCGGCGGGGGCGCCGTCGAGGAAGAGCCGCTCGCCCAGGCTCTTGGAGCGGGCGTAGGACGAGAACGCGTCGTGGTGCGCCGACCCGTCGAGCACCGGCAGTCGACCCTGGACGACGGCGCTGCTGACCTGCACGGCCCGCGGCACCCCGGCGGCCCGCGCGGCCCGCGCGACCAGGCCGGGCACCACGGCGTTCGCGGCGGTCAGTGCGGCGACGTCGACGGCCCCGGCATCGGGCAGGCCGGCGGCGTTGACCACGGCGTCAAGGCCGGCGAACTGGCGCGCCAGCGCCCCGGACTCGGAGTACTCGACGACCGCAGCGGCAGCAACCGCCGGGTCGCACGCGGGGACCCGCAGCCGGACCGGAACGACGTCGATCCCCCGGTCGCGCAGCACCCGGCACACCGCTCCGCCGACGAAGCCACCGGCACCCACGACCGCCACCGCCGGGCTCACCGGGCGGCCTCCTGCAGCACCTGGGCCAGTCGGGCGCTGACCCGCCGCTCGCTGAACGTCGACTCGTAGAAGGCCCGGGCCGCGCGCGCGGCCGTCGCCCGCCGGTCCTCGTCGTCGACCAGCGCGACGACCGCCTCGGCCAGCGCTGGGGCGTCGCCGGGCCGCACCACCGCCCCCGCGCCGGACTGCTCGACGATCACCGCCGCGTCACCGGCGAGCGCGGCGATGATCGGCTGGCCCGAGGCCAGCGTGGCCTGGATCTTGCTCGGCAGGGTGGAGCGGAAGATCGGGATGTCCCGGAGGCTGGCGACCTGGACGTCAGCCAGGGCCAGGTGGCGCGGCATGTCCGGCAGGGCTCTTTGGCCCAGGAACACGACGTTGGGCAGGTCGAGGTCGGAAGCCATGGCCCGCAGGGACTGCTCCGCGAGTCCGCCGCCGATGAGCACGAACCGCAAGTCGTCCCGCGCCCGCAGCAGGTCGGCCGCGTGCAGCAGGACCTCCAGCCCCTGGTAGTCGCCGAGGTTGCCGGCATACATGACAACCCTGCGGTCCTGCAGCCCGTATGCCGCGGCGAGCACCGGGTCCTTGGCGGTGGGCCGGAAGATCGCCTCGTCGGCCCAGTTGGGCACGAAGACCAGCTTGTCCCGCGGGACGCCGCGACGGTGGATGAGGTCGGCCATCCCCGGGGACGTCACGGCGATCCGGTCGGCCCGGCGGTAGATGGCGTCGCAGTAGCGGTTGAGCACGGCAGCGGCGACCCGCCGTGCCGGCCCGTCGAGGAAGCCGCTCTCGGTCACCGACTGGGGCCACATGTCCTGGACGAACAAGACGTACGGGGTCCCCGAGAGGGCGTGCAGCAGCCGGGCCGGCAGCGCCGCGGTCGCCGGGGACCAGTACACCAGCGCGACGTCGGCCCCCCGCAGGGCCACCGGAGCCGCGACCGAGGCGGCGGTCGCGAAGGTCGCGAAGTTCGCGATCCGACGCACCGCGGTCGCGTCATGGCTCGGGTAGAGCGGCACCCGGGTGACCGGCAGACCGTCGATCCGTTCGGTCTGGTAGGGACGGATCCGGTAGCCCGGGTAGAGCTCACCGGTCGGGTAGTTGGGCAGCCCGGTGAGGACCCGGACGGCCAGTCCCTGGCGGCGCAGCGCGCCGGCGACGACGCCCGGGTGGGCCGCCGACCCGCGTTCCGGCGGGAACCACTGCGTGACGAGGCCGACCCGGGTCGCGGTCACGCCGACTGACGCGGAGCGGGGCTGCTCAGCGGGCCGGGCTGCGCCGGGGCCAGCTCGCCGAGAGCGAAGCGCCGGAAGTACGTTCCGACGAGCTCGGGGGAGACCGGCAGCGTGCGCAGCGAGTCGAGCATGGGCGGCACGTCGACGGCGGACACCAGCGGGTGCTCGGTCGGCCGCTGGTCGTCGATCGAGTGGAACAGGTCCTCGGAGAGCTTCTCGCCGTGGCGCAACCCGGTGAAGGTGATATCGACGTCCTTGCCGGACATCCCGATGAGGGCCCTGGCGACGTCGAGGATGCGCACCGGGCGGCCCATGTCCAGGACCATGACCTCGCCGTCCCGGCCGATGGCCGCGGCCTGCATGACCAGCTGACAGGCCTCCGGGATGAGCATGAAGTAGCGCTGGGCGTCGGGGTGGGTGACGGTCACCGGGCCGCCCCGCTGGATCTGGGCCTGGAAGGCCGGGATGACCGACCCGCGCGAGCCCAGGACGTTGCCGAACCGCACGCTGAAGTAGCGTCCGCCGGCGGTGAGCCCGTAGCCGGCGGTGAGCCGCTCGGCGATGCGCTTGCTGTAGCCCAGCACGCTGGTCGGGTCGGCGGCCTTGTCGGTCGAGATGTTGACGAAGGTCTGCACCTCGATCTCGGCGGCGGCCTCGAGGACGTTGAGAGTGCCCAGGACGTTGGACTTCCACGCCTCGACCGGATAGTTCTCCAGCAGCGGGAGATGCTTGAGAGCGGCGGCGTGGAAGACGATGTCTGGCCGGTGCTCGGCGAACGCGGCCCGCAGCGCGGCGACGTCGCGGATGTCGGCCAGGACGAGGTTGCGGCTGGTCAGCAGCGCGTCGCCGTCCAGGTCGAGTGAGACCGCCTGCAGGGCGGACTCGTCGCGGTCCAGCATGACCAGCGAAGCCGGCCGGAAGCGGCTCAACTGACGGCACAGCTCGCTGCCGATGGACCCGCCGGCGCCGGTGACCAGCACGACGCGGCCCCGCACGGCGGCGCCGATGGCGTCCGAGTCGAGGGTGATCGGGCGCCGGCCCAGGACATCCTCGAGGTTGATCTCGCGGATGTCGGCGCCGGTGACCTCGCGGCCGACCATCTGGCTCAGCGGCGGCAGGACCAGCGGGGTGATGCCGGCGTCCTCGGCCAGCGAGCGGAGCTCGGCGATGGCGTCGGACGACGCGCTCGGGATCGCGATGACCATGTGCTCGGCCCCAGTGCGGGCGGCGACCCGCTGCAGTTGCGGCCGGCGACCCTTGACCCGGACCCCGGCGATCCAGCGGCGCTGCTTGGCGCGGTCGTCGTCAAGGAAGGCGACCGGGCGCCACGGGGAGTTGGAGTCGTTGAGCAGGTTGTGCACGAGCAGTCGGCCGGCCGAGCCGGCCCCGAAGATGATGACCGGGGCCTTGTCCTTGTGGTTGAGCGTCCGCATCTCGCGCACCGACCGGGCGATGAAGCGGGTGGCGAGCATGTTGAGGTAGGCGACGACCCCGGTGAGCACACTGACCGTGCGCGGGACCTGCAGGTCGGGGACGATGAGCACCAGCGCGAGGAAGGCTGCGGTCGCGGTGCCCGACGACACGACCAGGGCGCGCACCTCGTCGAAGGTGCCGCGGACGTTGACCCGTGAGTAGGCACCCGTCAGCAGTGCGACTGCCGCGTGGCCGAAGGCCAGCGCGATCGCCAGCAGCAGGGTGCTCTCGCGGGTGAGGGTGGGGTCGAGCCGGAAATCGGCGCGCAACCAGAGCGCGAGATAGAGCGAGGCGATCCACACGATGCCGTCGATGAGGACCCAAGCAACGACCGAGAATGTCCGCTGTTGGCGCGGGGAGAAGAGGCCAAAAGTCATGTCGGGGGATCCTCCGTGGCGGACCATGACGGATCCGGCCTTCGCCACGCAAGGCCGGATTGACTGTTCCCCGAGCGCCGTAAAACCACGCGGCACGACGATTATGCCAGATTCGGACGGTTACCGCATCTCCGGGATGTCGTCCGTTCGGCCATCCTTCGGCGGGTCGACACCCCGGCTCACCGGCTGAAGCCGGTCTGCGGGGAGACGGGGTCGGTGTAGCTGGCCATGGCGTCGTTGCGCAGCGCCTCGCCCAGCACCCGCATCTGCGACTGGCTCATGACGACGATCGAGGCACCCTGGGCGGTGGTGCCGATGCCGGACCACGGGGCCGTCACCGACGCGATGTCGCCGCTGCGCAGCCCGCGCAGATCCAGGGCGAGCGAGCGCATCGCTGCGACGTCCAGGCCACGGTCGACGGTCAGGTTGGCAGTAGCCGCGTCGACGAAGGCGGACAGCTTGGCCGGGTTGAGCAGGGTCTCGGTGCTCAGCCCCTTGAGCATGATGGCCTTGATGAACGCCTGCTGGCGCTGGCCCCGGGAAATGTCGCCCTGGCTGAGGGTGTAACGCTCACGGACGAACGCCAGCCCCCGCTCACCGTCGACATGGACGACCCCTTTCGGGAAGCCGGGGCTGGCCTCCTTGACCTCGACGTCGACGCCACCGACCGCGTCGGTCATCCGCTTGAACCCCTCGAAGTCGATGAGCGCCACGTGGTCGATCGGCACGTTGACCAGTTGTTGCAGGGTTTCGACCAGCAATGGCACCCCGCCGAAGGCATAGGCCGCGTTGATCTTGTTGCGGCCGTGGCCCGGGATCTCCACGTAGAGGTCACGCGGGAAGTGCACCAGGTCGACCCGGGACCGATCGCTGGAAATGTGCACGAGGACGATGACGTCCGACCGGCCCTGGTCCGTGCTGCTGCGCGAGTCGCTGCCGACCATGAGCAGGTTGATGGCGTTACCCGCCCGGGGTGCCCGGTTGGGCGACGGCAGGACGACGGCGCTGCCGTCGGGGCCGGTGATGGTTGCCGCCGCCGTCGGGAGCAGGTCGTCGTGCCGGACGTTGTCCGTCACGGTCCGGCTCAGGTGCACCAGGAAGCCCCCGACGAGCACGGCGAACACGCCGATCACCGTGAGGAGGGCGATCGCAGCCCGTCGGCCCCGGCGGCGGCGCGAGCGTCGTGTGTCGGCGTCCCCCGCCGTGACCCGTTCTTTCACTCGGGGCAGGATACGGCCTGTGCCCGGGTGGCGCAGCCACCCGGGCAACAGGGCGCCGGCTCTGCCGCTCCGCCGGGCGGCGAACGCCGGCCGGGCGTCCGGGTCGGCGGCATACCGGCTCGGCTCGTGGCGTCGTTGGGCCTACTTGTCCCCGGGCTCCTTGGGCTTGCGCGGGCCGGGGATCGGGAAGCCGGGGATGGCGTCCTTGGTCTGCTCGAGGTGCTCGCGGCGCTTGCGGGCGTTCTTGCCGTTCTTGCCGAAGTCGAACCAGCGCTTCCAGAAGACCATGGCTGCTCCTTGTGGGTGGGATGGCACGGTCGATGCTACGTGCCTGGGCGGGCTCAGCCGGCCGGCGACCCCCCGCACCGCCCGGAGCGCCCGGCGGGGGGCGCCGCTGCGATGGAAACTAGACTCCCCTGCTTGTGGCCCTCACCATCGGCATCGTCGGCCTGCCCAACGTCGGCAAGTCCACGCTGTTCAACGCGCTGACCAAGAACTCCGTGCTCGCCGCGAACTACCCCTTCGCGACGATCGAGCCGAACGTCGGCGTCGTGCCGTTGCCCGACGAGCGGTTGGGCCGGCTGGCCGAGATCTTCGGCAGCGAGCGCATCCTGCCCGCGACGGTGTCGTTCGTCGACATCGCCGGCATCGTGCGCGGGGCCAGCGAGGGGGAGGGGTTGGGCAACAAGTTCCTCGCCAACATCCGCGAGGCCGACGCGATCTGCCAGGTCGTGCGGGTGTTCACCGACTCCGACGTCGTCCATGTCGACGGCCAGGTCTCGCCCGCCTCGGACATCGAGACTATCAACACCGAGTTGATCCTCGCCGACCTGCAAACCCTCGACAAGGCCGTCCCGCGGCTCGAGAAGGAGTCGCGGATCAACAAGGACAAGCGGGCGGCATACGAGAATGCCGTTGCGGCGCAACGCTGTCTGGAGACCGGTGACACCCTGTATGCCGCGCATGCGGCATCCGGTGTCGACCTCGACCAGGCGCGCGCCCTGCAACTGCTGACGACCAAGCCGTTCATCTACGTCTTCAACGTCGACGAGGACCAGCTGACCGACGCGGCGCTGCAGGCGCAGCTGCGCGCGTCGGTGGCCCCGGCCGACGCGGTGTTCCTGTCGGCCAAGCTCGAGGCCGACCTCGCCGACCTCGACGAGGCCGAGGCACTCGAACTGCTCGAGTCGGTCGGGGTGACCGAGCCGGGGCTGCAGCAGTTGGCGCACGTCGGCTTCCACACGCTCGGGCTGCAGACCTATCTCACCGCCGGCCCCAAGGAGTCGCGGGCCTGGACGATCCGGCAGGGCTGGACCGCCCCGCAGGCCGCCGGCGTGATCCACACCGACTTCCAGCGCGGCTTCATCAAGGCCGAGGTCGTGTCCTTCGCCGACATCGACGCCGCCGGGTCGATGGTCGCCGCCCGGGCCGCCGGCAAGGTGCGGATCGAGGGCAAGGACTACGTCATGGCGGACGGCGACGTCGTGGAGTTCAGGTTTAACGTCTAGCGTTATTGACGAGGATCGTTATATTCTGTTGCCGTGATCAGGTCGTTCGGCAACAAGGACGCCGAGCGGCTGTGGCGACGGGAGCGAGTGCCTGCCATCGATCCACGGATCATGCGAGTGGCGCTTCGCGAGCTTCGTCAGGTTGGCTCTGCTGACAGCTTGGACGATCTTCGGTCGCCGCCCGGCAATCGGCTCGAACTGCTCAAGGGCGATCGGACGGGCCAACACAGCATCAGGATCAACGACCAGTGGCGGATCTGTTTCAGATGGACGGACGCCGGACCAGAGGAGGTGGAGATCGTTGACTACCACTGAGAAGATCGCGCCGATCCACCCCGGGGAGGTCCTCATGGAGGACTTCATCCAGGGGTTCGGCATCACCCAGAACAAGCTCGCTGTCTCGATCGGCGTCCCGCCCCGGCGGATCAACGAGATCGTCCACGGCAAGAGAGGGATCACGGCAGACACGGCTCTGCGCCTCGCCAAGTACTTCGGGACCTCGGCGCAGTTCTGGCTCAATCTCCAGACGCACTACGACCTGGACCGGGCGGAGGATCGCGCGCTGGACCAGATCGACGCCATCCAGCCGCTCAAGGTGGGTTGATCGATGGTCGAAGGCCCGGCACTCTCCGTCGGTACGGCGGGGGAGCGGGAGGTGCTGCTCGGGTTCCTCGCCGATCATCGGTATCTCATTCGGGAGACGGTTCTTGCCCTGACGTACGAGGAGTCACGACAGCGGTTGGTTCCGTCGCTCACGACGCCCATGGGCCTGCTGAAGCACGCCACCTTCGTCGAAGCTGTCTGGTTCATCTGCCGATTCGGCGGGGTGACCCGGGCCGAGGCCGGGATCCCGGAGACTGTGGACGAGAGCTTCGCTCTGGATCCCCGCGAGAATCTACAAGCGCTTGCGTTGGCTCATGAAGAGGCAGTCGCCAAGGCCGACGCCGTCATCAACACGCTGGCCCTGGACGACACTTGCGTGCACCCGGCCATGGGCGAACTGTCGCTGAGGTGGGTCCTCAACCACTGCATCCGCGAGTTGGCGCAGCATGCTGGGCATGCGGAGATTCTCGTTGAACAGATCGTCGCGCAGCGATCCTGAGATGACCCCGATGTCGTCACGGGTTCTCTCGGGCTCACGTCTGTAGACTAGTTGGTCTACCAAGAAGTAGACTCTGCGGCATGACTGGTACGACCACGATCCGGGTGAGCCGCGAGACGCACGCGACGGTGACGCGGCTCGCCGCGCAGCGTCACGAGACGATTGATCAGACGGTTGCGCGCGCACTCCGTGTGCTTCGGCAGGAAGCGATTGGGCGTGATCTCGCGATCCCACTGACCGACGAAGAGACGGCGTGGCTTGATGCTGACGCCGGGTGACGTTGTCCATCTCGACTTGGGGACGCCCGCGGGCAGTGAGGCTGGACTGCAACGTCCAGCGGTGGTGGTGACTGCTGCTCGCGTACTTCGAGGCGGTCCCAACGTGGTTCAGGTCGTTCCTCTGACGAGAGCGGTCCGCGACAGTGGATCCGAGATCGTGATCGAACCCGACCAGGCCAACCGACTCGGTGACGTGTCATCGGCGCAGTGTCAGCACGTGAGGTCGGTAGCGGCGACCCGAATCAGTGCCAGGACCGGCAATGTTGGCCCGGTCATCCTCGGCGAACTGCGCGAGACGCTGGCCCTCTTGCTCGACTTGTAGAGACGGAGGGCCGGCGTGAGTGCTGCGGCTCATCGTCACAACACCGCCTCCCTCAAGTACGCGGTCGTCGAGCGGGAGCGCCGGTACCGGGTCAGCCACCTGCCCGACGGTGCTGTCCAGGTGAGGCAGATCATCGACCGCTAGTGTCGAGGTCCACCCGGCCTGACCCCTGCTTGGAGCGGTGCTCATTCGTCATGACCAGCCGCCATCGCTCACCGGTCGAGCTCCTCAGCGTCGTGCGGTCGCTGCTGCGCGAGCAGGCCCCGGACCTCGCCGAGCTCGATCTGGCCAGGGCGGGCGAATCGGGCAGCAGCAACATCATGTTCCGGCTTGGCGGCGACTGGGCGGTCCGGCTGCCCCGCAGCCGCGAGTACGAGGGGGACCTGCTGAAAGAGGTCCGGTGGGTGCCGCGCCTGGCGACGGCGCTGAGCACCCCGATCCCGCACGTGCGCCACGTCGGACGGGCGACGGTCGACTTCCCGTTCGCCTGGACCGTGCAGTCGTGGCTGCCGGGCAGCCCGCCGGGAGACCTGGACCCTGGCGCGCAGGAGCGCCTGGCCACCGACCTCGGACGGTTCGTGCGGGAGTTGCACGGCATCGACGCGTCGGGGCTCCCGGTGGCGGGTGACGAGTGGGGATATCGGTGCGGCGAACCCGTGACCGACGACATGGATCGGTGGGCCGATGACGCCATCGGACGGTTGGCCGATCTGTACGACCCGGCATCACTGGCCGAGGCGTGGCGCCGGATTCGCCACGTCCCACCTCGCAGTGGACCGCCGTGCTGGGTCCACGCCGACCTGTCGTCGGAGAACCTGCTGGTGTCCGAGGACGGGGACCTCGTGGGCGTCATCGACTTCGGCGGGCTCGGGGTGGGGGATCCGGCCGTCGACCTGCTCTACGCCTGGAGCCTGTTCGACGCACCAGCCCGCGAGACGCTGCGAAAGGCGGCGTCCGCCGACGACGCGACCTGGGCGCGCGCTCGGGCCTGGTCCTTCGTCGGGCCGGGCCTGCTCACTCTCGTCAACTACCGCGACTCGCTCCCACGGCGCTCAGCGCGCCTGCGCACCATGATCGAGGCGGTCAGCTCCGAGGTGGGCGTCGACCTGACGCCTGATCGCGCCGGCGCCGGCCAGAACGCACCCGTCAAGCGGACGGGTCGGACGTCAACCTGGCCAGGACCTCGCCCGGCGAGGGCATGAGAGCGATCTCGCGGCGCGCCGCCTCGACGCGGCTCCGCCGCAGTGGCTCATCCTTCAGGAGGTGCGGCTTGGGCCAACGGCGCCAGGGGAACACCTGGCCGTATGCCGGAACGGCCGCGAACAGGATCCGCATGCGCTTCAGTGTCGCGGACCTCTCGCGCAACGGTCCGACTTTCGGTCGAGTTCCGGGGTCAGTGTGCCGTGGTTCCGGGCGACCAACCGCGAATCAGTGTCACAGCCGTCCGGGCCGACGTAGGTCGGGTCCATCACCAGGGACGCGGGGTCGTGGGCGTTGGTGATGACGAACCGGTCGTTCTCGGGAGCCCCGGCGACCTCGACGAGCGCGTGGTAGACGACCGCGCCGACGGCTTCGCGGTCGAGGTGGCTGGTGGCCTCGGGCAGGTCGATGCGGACCAGCGGCATGGGGCTTCCTTTCGTCGCGCACGGCGGGGCCGTGAGCCCATGTTCCAAGTAACTCTCAAGGGTATGCCGCGACCCGGGCCGCAGCGGATCTGCTCCCGATCCGGCAGCACCTGGCGATCTGGGGCGAGCGGCATACCACGCCGCCCCCCGGCGGCGGTCACCTGGCGCTGATCCACGAGGACTGCGGACACGAGACGACCCAGGGCGAGACGTGCAGCGCCGGCGGGGAGCTTCTCGCTCCGCAGGGGATGACCTGGGTCAAGCCGTGGAAGGGCGCGCGGAACGGGCTCGTCGGGGCGGGAGTGCTGGTGGAGCGCGCTGCGCAGGAGGGGACCTGAAGTCCGGACGTTCGCGTCCGCTGCCCGTCGTCGCGGCTCTGCGCTGCCATCGGTCAGCCTGGCTGCACCTGCCGTCAGGGCAGGCCGAGAGCGCGCCGGCCGGCCTCGGTCAACCGCCCCTCGGCCGCCAGCCGCTCGGCGATCCGCAGGTTGCGGGCGGAGGCGGTGCCCCGGGTGCGGCGGGGGCTGAACTTCTGCAGATAGCAGACCTGGTCGTCGGCGTGCCGGGTGCTCTCGCTCCAGCCGAACGCGATCCCCGCTTCCAGCACCTCGTGGAACGACACCGACGCGCGCCCGCTGCGCGCCTTGGCCAGGCGGACCCAGACCCCGGGATGCGACACGTCGCGTGCGCGCAGCCAGTCCCACAGGGCGTCGGCGGTCTCGAAGGACACGACCTGCAGACCCTCGTGCTGCTCCATGGTCCGATCCTGCCCTGCGGTCGCAGGCCCGAGCCGGACCGGCTCGTGGCAGGTTGGAGCCATGATCACCGCGATCCACACCCTCATCTACTCCGACGACCCTGCGGCCACCCGGGCCTTCTGCAAGGACGTGCTGCGCTGGCCGTTCGTCTCCGAGGGGGCCCGGGGCGACGCCGGGGTCGGCGGCGACGGCACCGGCGGGACGGACCCGGCCGACTGGCTGATCTTCGCCACCGGACCGAGCGAACTGGGGGTCCACCCGACCTCGGGCGAACACGGCGGCCAGGCCTGGACCGCCCCGCGGCACCACTCGGTCTCGCTCGTCTGCACCGACCTGGACGCGACGATGGCCGAGCTCACCGCCCGCGGCGCGAGCTTCACCAGCGAGCCGCAGGACCTGGGGTTCGGCCGCGGCGCCATGCTCGCCGTGCCGGGGGCCGACGACCTGCTGCTCTACCAGCCCGGGCACGCCACGGCCTACGACCGGGCCTGATCGTCCCGGCACCGGCCCACCGGACTGCGTGCTAGCGTCCGGCTCCGTGAGCGACACCGGCCGTGACCTGCGCTTCGGGTTGTTCCCGACCCCGGCGGCCGACCGCCTCGACGGACTGCTGAGCCTGGTCGACCTGGCCGAACGTGCGGGCCTGGACCTGGTGTCCGTGCAGGACCACCCCTATCAGCAGCGGTTCCTGGACACCTGGACCCTGCTGTCCTTCCTCGGCGCCCGGACCCAGCGGATCCACCTGGCCACCAACGTCGCCTCCCTGCCGCTACGCCCACCGGCCGTCCTGGCGACCTCCGCGGCGAGCCTGGACGTGCTGACCGGCGGCCGGGTCGAGCTCGGCCTGGGCACCGGCGCGTTCTGGGACGCGATCGTCGCGGCCGGCGGACCCCGACGCACCCCGGGCCAGGCGGTCGCGGCGCTCGAGGAGGCGATCGAGGTCATCCGGCAGTGCTGGCAGGGCGGCACCGTGCGGGTCGAGGGCGAGCACTACCGGGTGGCCGGTTTCAAGGCCGGACCGCGCCCGGCCCACCCGATCCCGATCTGGGTCGGCGCCTATCAGCCGCGGATGCTGCGCCTGACCGGCCGCCTCGCCGACGCCTGGGTGCCCAGCCTCGGGTATGCCGCCCCGGACGCCCTCCCGGCGATGGTCGCCGTGCTGGACGAGGCTGCGCGGCGGGCCGGCCGGGCCCCCGCCGACATCGAGCGCATCTACAACATCCACGGCAGCTTCGGCACCGGCGCGGGACTGCTCGCGGGCCGCCCGCAGGACTGGGCCGAGCAGCTGGCTGATCTCGCCCTGCAACTGGGCATGACGACCTTCGTGCTCGGCACCGACGACCCCACCGCCGTAGCCCGGTTCGCCGCCGAGGTCGCCCCCGAGACCCGCCGGATCGTCGCCGACGAGCGCGGCGGCGACGGTGTTCCGGCAGCCACCAGCACGACGCCCACCAGCACGACGCCGACGAGCACGACGCCGACCAGCACGACGCCCACGGGCACGACGTCGACGAGCACAGCGACCAGCGCGCCCGGGGCCACGACCACCCGGCCTCCCGGCCCGGCGCCCTGGGACGAGGCGTCCCGGCCGACGCACGAGGAGCCGGCGGACGCGGCATACCCCCTCGCGGCGCACGCCGAGCACCTCGTCCAGGTGCACGACGGCCTGCGGGCCGAGCTGACCCAGGTGCGCGATCTGCTGGACCAGGTGCGGGCCGGGCAGGTCGGTGTCGGGCAGGCGCGCTCGGTCATCAACACGATGACCCTGCGGCAGAACAACTGGACCCTCGGGGCCTACTGCGAGGCCTACTGCCGGATCGTCACCGGGCACCACACCCTGGAGGACCGCGGCATCTTCCCGCACCTACGCGCCGCCGAGCCCGGCCTGGCCCCGGTCATCGACCGGCTCGAGCACGAGCACGAGGTCATCCACGAGGTGCTCGACGGCTTCGACCGGGCCCTGGTCGGCCTGGTCGGCGACCAACAGGCCGGCAGCGCGGCGGTCCTCGACGAGGTCCAGCGCGCGCTCGACCTGCTCACCGACACCCTGCTGTCGCACCTGGCCTACGAGGAGCGCGAACTGCTCGGCCCGCTCGGCCGGCACGGGCTGCACTGACCCCCGGCGGCCGGTCCGGGCCCCTCACCGGCCCCGGCCGGACCGGCGTGAGACTCCTCTCGCCCGCCACCGTCCGAACGGCCGACGCGGCACCCGATCGGGCCGGACTAGCCTGCTGGACGTGCGGGCTACGGATACGTTCGCGCAGTTCCTGCGCGATGACATCGCCCCGGCGTTGCGGGTGCTGGGCTTTCGCGGATCCGGGCGCCGCTACTACCTGCCCGACTCCGACCATTACGTCGTGGTGACCTTCCAGACCGCGCGCACCAGGATGCCCGACCGGATCAAGTTCACCGTGCTGACCGGTATCGTCGACAAGGAGCGCTGGGACGCCGCTCGCGCCGCGGACCCCTCGCTGCCGCAGGTGCCCAGCGCGATCGCCAACTACGGTCTCGACCTGGGCGTCTGGCGCCGGCCGGTGGGCAGCCTGGTCGACGGCCACGACCGCTGGTGGATGCTCGACAGCGCCGGCACCCGGCGCGACCTGCTGGCCACCGAGGTGGTCGGCGCGATCGGCAAGGTCGTCGTCCCCGCCGTGCGCGCCCGCCTCGCGGCCGGCTGAGCGCGACCAGCCTGGCCGGTCTGCCGCGCGGTCGCGTCAGCCGGCGGCGACGCGATAGCTCGACCCGCTGCTGCCGACGACGAAGGCGTCCGGCAGCGCCGCCGCGAGCCGCGCCTGGGCCGCGAACCCGGTGCAGTGCCCGGGCACGACGAGCCCCGGGGCCAACTCGGTCAGCGCCGCGACCGTCGGCGCGATGACCGGCTCGAAGAACGGTCCGGACAGGTGGAACCCGCCGACCACCCCGGCCAGCCGGTCCACCCCGGTCAGCCGCATCGCCTGCCGGACCAGGTTGACCACCCCCGCGTGCCCACAGCCGGTGAGCACGACCAGCCCCCGGCCGCGCACGTGGACGACGAGCGCCTGATCGTCCGGCACCGCCGCGTCGTGCTGCCACACCCCGTCGAGCAACGCCTGGTGCACCGGCGGCATACCGTGCTCGAAGTCGGTGACCCGGTCGACCTCGCCGGTCAGCAGCACCGACCCGTCGAGCAGCAGCGCGGGCTGGGCGCGTTCGACCACCTGGAAGCCCTCCGCCTCGACGGCCGTCCGGGTCAGCGTCGGCATCGCCCACTCCGGTCCGCCCGGCACCGACACCCGCCGCGGGGTGAAGGCGAACGGGTGCAGCACCAACGGCATTCGCGCCGGCCCCAGCCGGTCGCCGAGCCCCTGCAGCCCGCCGGCGTGGTCGAAGTGCCCGTGCGACAGCACGACCGCCTGGATCGACCCGAGGTCGACCTCGATCCGGTCCGCGTTGTCGACCATCGCGTCCGGGGTCAGCCCGGTGTCGAACAGCAGCGTCCAACTCCGCTCGCCCCGGCGCACCTGCACGAGCGCCGCGAAGCCGTGCTCGGCCCGCAACCCGCCATAGGTCGCGCCGAGGTCGAACTGCCGGGCGGTGGGCCGATAGGCGCCGAGCTGGGCGCGGGTCACCTGCCGACCGTCGACGAGCAGCCCGTCGAAGACGTTGTCGACGATCGTCGTGATCCGCACCTCGTCGACCGGCTCGAGCCGGATCGGGTCGACCGCCGGGCCCTCGGCTGGCCGGGGCAGGACCGCAGGGGAGGGCGCCTCGGCGCCGGTGCCGCACATGGATGCGACACTAGGGCGTCCGCCCAGCCAGGAGCCACCCCCCATGTCGTATGCCGCCGAGCCGGCTCCCGTGCGCGTGCCCGCTGCCCCGACCGCTCGGGAGCGCTGGGTGTTCGCGGCGGGCGACCTCTTCGGCGGCGGCGCGTCGGCCACCCTGGCCGTGCTCTACCTGTTCTACCTCACCGACATCGTCGGCCTGCCGCCCGGGCTGGCCGGCACGACGATCGTCGTGAGCAAGCTGTGGGACGCGGTCAACCACCCGCTCATGGGCGTGATCACCGACCGCACCCGCAGCAGGTGGGGCCGGCGCCGACCGTGGATCCTCGCGGGCGCGCTGCTGCTGCCGCCGGCGATGGCCGCCCTGTGGGCCCCGATCGGCGCGTGGCACAGCGAGAGCGCCAAGGTCGGCTTCGTCGTCGCCGCCCACCTGCTGTGGACGACCGTCGCGAGCATCGTCCTGGTGCCCTACGGCTCGTTGTCCACCGAGATCTCCACGGACCCCGACGAGCGCAGCCGGCTCAACGTGCTGCGGCTGGGCTTCTCGACCTTCTCCGCGGTCGGCTGCACCGTCGTCATGAACGTCCTGGTGCAGGCCTATCTGGACGACCAACTGTCCCAGGGTTCGCTCTACCTGGCGTTGTTCCTCGGCTTCGGGACGTTCTTCTCCGTGCCGCTGCTGCTGGTCGCCTGGCTCACCCACGAGCGGGCCCCGGTCGAGGAGCACCCGCCGGCCTTCCACCTCGACGTCGTGGTCTCGCCGTTCCGGGTCGCCAGCTTCCGCCGGCTCACCGCCCTCTACGTGTGCCCGTCGATCACCATCGACATCGTCACCGCGGTCGTCATCTACTACGTCGCCTACGTGGTCCCGGCCGACGTGCGCCTGTTCTCGGGAGTGTTCGCGGCGGTCACCCTGAGCCTGATCCCGCTGCTGCTGCGGCTGGTCGCCCGGGTGGACAAGGCCCGCATCTACGGCACCTGCCTGCCGCTGTCGGTGGCCGCCATGATCGTCATCGCCCTCTATCCCGCCTCGGCCCCCGTCTGGCCGGTCTACCTGCTGGCCGGCGTCTTCGCGATCGGCCTGGGCGCCGCCCAGATCATGGTCTGGGTGATGTTCCCCGACGTCGTCGACGACGGCGAGTTGGCCCAGGGCAGCCGCAACGCGGGCTCGTTCAGCGGGGTCATGGTCCTGGTCCGCACCCTCGCCTCCGCGGTCGCGACCTTCGTCGTCGGCTGGGTGCTCGAGCTGTCCGGCTATCAGCACGCCCAGCACGGTGCGCCCCGGCCGCCGCAGCCCGAGTCGGCCCTCTGGGGGATCCGGTCGACCATGCTCGTCACCGTCGTCGTGCTGCTCGGTCTGGCCTGGTGGCTGGCCAGGCGCTATCCCCTCGACCGGGCCCGCATGCTCGCGCTGGACACCGAGCTCGAGGCCGCCCGCCGGGCCCGGCACACGGTCCCGGCCGAGGGCGGCCACCCGCCCGATGCGCGAGATTCCGGCGACTGCTGACAAAGGTCCCCCCGGAGGCCGCGCGCCGCGGCATACGGTGGGAACGGCGGCACCGCGCGGAGGCGACCGCTTCCGGCGCACCGTCCCGCAACGAGGAGGAGGTGCCCGATGACCGAGCCGCGGACCGTGGTCGTGCTGGGGGCTGCAGGTCGCGACTTCCACAACGTCAACGTCGTGTTCCGGGACGACCCGACCCACCGCGTGGTGGCGTTCACGTCGACCCAGATCCCCGAGATCGACGGCCGGCGCTACCCACCGGAGCTGGCCGGGCCGCTCTATCCCGAGGGCATCCCGATCGTGCCCGAGGCCGGCATCAGCGAGGTCATCCGCAGCAAGGGCGTCGACCTGGCGGTCTTCTCGTATTCCGACGTGCCGCACGACCGGGTCATGCACCTGGCCTCCCAGTGCCTGGCCGCCGGCGCCGACTTCACCATGCTCAGCGGGCGGCATACGATGCTGCGCTCGACCAAGCCGGTCGTCGCGGTGACCGCGGTGCGCACCGGGGTGGGCAAGAGCCAGACCACCCGCTATCTGGCCCGGTTGCTGCGCGATCAGGGCCTGCGGGTCGTCGCGATCCGCCACCCGATGCCCTACGGCGACCTGGCCGCGAAGGCGTGTCAGCGGTTCGCGTCCTACGCCGACCTCGGGATCGCCGACTGCACCATCGAGGAACGCGAGGAGTACGAGCCGCACCTGGACGCCGGGGTGGTCGTCTACGCCGGGGTCGACTACGCCCGCATCCTCGCCGCCGCCGAGAAGGACGCCGACGTCATCCTCTGGGACGGCGGCAACAACGACCTGCCGTTCCTGCAGCCGGACCTGCACGTCGTGCTCGTCGACCCGCTGCGCCCCGGCGACGAGCGGCGCTATCACCCGGGCGAGGCCAACGTCTGCATGGCCGACGTCATCATCGTCAACAAGTGCGACGCCGCCCGCCCCGAGGACGTCGAGCTCGTCGAGGAGTCGGTCCGCGAGATGAACCCGGACGCCGAGATCCACCGCTGCGACAGCCCGGTCACGGTCGACGACCCCGAGACGATCCGCGGCCGGCCGGTCATCGTCGTCGAGGACGGCCCGACGCTCACCCACGGCTCGATGACCTTCGGGGCCGGCGTCGTCGGTGCCAGCTCGGCCGGGGCGCGCACCATCGTCGACCCGAGCGACCACGCGGTCGGCTCGATCTGCGAGGTCTACGAGCGCTTCCCCAACGCCCGCGGCGTGCTGCCGGCGATGGGCTACTCGGCGGCCCAGGTCGAGGACCTCGCGGCGACCATCGAGGCGACGCCCGGCGAGGTCGTCGTCAGCGGCACCCCGGTCGACCTGACCCGGGTGCTCAGCGTGAGCAAACCCATCGTGCGGGCCCGCTACGAGCTGCGCGAGCGTGAGCCGGGACGGCTGGCGGCGGCCCTGACCCGAGCCTTGGAGGGCACCCGATGAGCCGGTCGAAGAAGCAGGTCCTGGTCCTGGAGAGCCGGGTGCCGCCCGGCTGCCGTCGGGCGCTGGAGGATTTCCTGCGCGAGGCCCGGGGCTACTACGAGGCGCCCGGCGGCATCAAGGTGCGCCTCATGTGGGACTGCGACGACCCGGACCGCTTCCGCGAGGTCATCGAATACCGCTCGCTGGCCGACGCCGAGGCCGACGAGCAGCGCAGCGAGCAGGATCCGGTGATGCGCGACTACCTGACCCGGTGGCACGGGCTGCTCGCCGAGCCACCCCGGGTGCGGCACTGGCGCGAGGTGGACCTGCGCGACCCGCCAGAATGAGCGGGTGCTGCCCCCCGGCCTGACCATCAGCGACGACCCCGCCCGGCTCGACCTCGAGCTGATCCACACCTGGCTGTCCGAGCAGGCCTATTGGGCCGTGGGACAGTCGCGCTCGGTCACCGAGCGCTCGTTCGCCGGCGCCCGCTGCTCCGGGGTGTATGCCGCGGACGGCCGGCAGGTGGCCGTCGCCCGGGTGGTCACCGACGGGGTGAAGTTCGCCTGGGTCTGCGACGTGTTCGTCGACCCGGACCGTCGGGGGCAGCGGATCGGGGAGAGCCTGGTCCGGCACGTCGTCGACGTGCTGACCCACGAGGGTGTCCCGCGGATCGTGCTGGCCACCCGCGACGCCCACGAGGTCTACGCCCGGGTCGGCTTCGAGCCGCTGCGCTTCCCGGGCACCTGGCTGGAGATCGACCGGCGCCCGCAACGGCTGGCGGTCGGTCCTGAGACGCCGATCTCGTGAGCTGAGACCCGACTACGCTGCCCCCATGGACCTCGCCGGACGGCACTTCGTCAAGGAGATCGACCTCACCCCGCAGGAGTGGATGGGCCTGGTCCGGCTGACCGGCCGGCTCAAGACCGCCCGGCGCGAGGGCCGCGAGGTGCGCAGCCTGGCGGGTCGCTGCATCGCGCTGATCTTCGAGAAGACCTCGACCCGCACCCGGTGCGCCTTCGAGGTGGCGGCCTTCCACCTCGGCGCGCAACTGACCTACCTCGACCCCACCGGCAGCCAGATCGGCCACAAGGAGTCCTTCAAGGACACCGCCCGGGTGCTCGGTCGGCTCTATGACGGCATCGAGTTCCGCGGCACCTATCACGCGGACTGCGAGACCCTCGCCGAGCACGCCGGGGTGCCGGTCTTCAACGGGCTGACCGACCTGTGGCACCCGACCCAGTCGCTGTGCGACGTCGTGACGATGACCGAGCACTCGGCCAAGCCGGCCGACGCGATCGCCTTCGCCTATGTCGGCGACGCGCGCTACAACATGGGTAACTCGCTGCTGGTCGCCGGCGCCATGGCCGGCATGGACGTGCGCATCGTCGCCCCGCGGATGCTCTGGCCGATGCCCGACATCGTCGCGCACGCCGAGCGGATCGCCCGCGACACCGGGGCGCAGGTCACCCTGACCGAGGACCTCGCGGCGGGGGTGCGCGCCGTCGACTTCGTGCACACCGACGTCTGGGTGTCGATGGGGGAGTCCGAGCAGGTCTGGGCCGAACGCATCCACCTGCTGTCGCCCTATCAGGTCACCACCGAGGTGCTGCGGGCCACCGACAACCCGGACGTGCGGTTCATGCACTGCCTGCCGTCCTTCCACAACCGCGACACGGCCGTGGGGGAGCGGATCTTCAAGGACTTCGGCATCGAGCAGATGGAGGTCACCGACGAGGTCTTCGAGTCGCCGGCCTCGATCGTCTTCGACCAGAGCGAGAACCGCATGCACACGGTCAAGGCGGTGCTGGCCGCCACCCTGGCCGGTGAGCCGCTGCTCGGACCGACTGAGTCGCTGCCCTGACCGACCGAGTGGTCCAGCTACCGGGTCGTCCGGCTCCTGGGTCGTCCGGCTACTGGGTCGTCCGGCTACAGGACGCGGCCGACCAGCATCCCGATCCCGTAGGTGATCGCCATGGCCAGGCTGCCCCCGACGATGTTGCGCGCCATCGCGCGGGCCACCGAGGCACCGCCGAGCCGGGCGCTGGCCCACCCGGTCAGGGCCAGCGCGAGCACGACCGAGCCGACCGTGAGCGGCAGCCGGACCGACGCGGGGGCGACCAGGATGGTCAGCAGCGGCAGCAGCGCCCCCACGGTGAAGGCCACCGCCGACGACGCGGCCGCCGTCCACGGGTTGGCCAGATGCTGGGGGTCGATCTGCAACTCGACCTCGGCGTGCGCCGCGAGCGCGTCGTGCTCGGTGAGCTGGACGGCGACCGCCCGGGCCAGCTGCGGGGTCAGGCCCTTGCCCTGATAGATCTCGGCCAGCTCCTGCAGTTCGAGGTCGGGGATCTCGGCGAGCTCCCGCCGCTCCTTGGCCAGCAGCGCCTGCTCGGTGTCGCGCTGGGTGCTCACCGACACGTACTCACCGACCCCCATCGACAGGGCGCCGGCGACCAGGCCGGCGACCCCGGCGGTGAGCAGCGCCGCGTGCTCCGCGGTGGCCCCGGCGACCCCGACGACCAGGCCCGCCGTGGAGACGATGCCGTCGTTGGCGCCGAGCACCGCGGCCCGCAAGGCGTTGAGTCGTCCGGCGTGGCTGCCGTCGTGCGGCTCGTGCCGGTGGGTCGGCGCGTCGGTCACCCGCCAACTGTGGCATACCGGTCCGGACCGCCCGGCAAACCCTGCGAGACTGGACACATGCCCACCCCCGCTGCCTCCGGTGACCTCGCGCGCCGTTCGGACATCCGCAACGTCGCCATCGTCGCCCACGTCGACCACGGCAAGACCACCCTCGTCGACTGCCTGCTGAAGCAGTCGGGCACGCTCAACGAGC
>CAZYHR010000011.1:0-4795 GCA_964647395.1 uncultured Intrasporangiaceae bacterium
CGGCTCGACCGGCCAACGCGCGGGCCACCGGGCTGCGGTCGCCCAACTCGCTCACCGCGAGCCGGTGCGCGGCGGCCTCGGGCAGGCCCGCCCGCAGGCCAGCCGCGAGCACGTCGAGCGCCGCGAGCGCGTCGGCCGGCCCGCGCCGATCCGGCCGCCCTGCCGGGCCCGGCCGCCGGGGCCGGTCATGGGCATCGACCCGGCGGGCCGTCCGCCGGCCCGTTCCCGGATCGTCCCGGCGCGCAGCCCAGGCCCCGGGCAGCGCCGGCGACCGAGCCGGCCAGACCAGGACGGCGAGCATCACGAGCAGCCCGACCCAGCCCGCCGTCATGGGTCGCCGTGTCGACCGGCATGCCGAACCGCGGCCGCGCCGGCGGTGCGACCTGCGTCCCGGGTCAGGTCCTCGAGTCGGCGCCGGGCAACAGGGTCGACCGGACCGGCTCGGGCCCATCCGACCGCGACCCCGACGCGCCCGTCGGTCCCGCGCTGCACGACGCCGACCGAATCGACCACCCGCCGCGACCGCTCCCGCCGCACCTGCACGACGGCGCTGATCGCGCTGGCGACCTGGGCGTGCACCGCCTCGGGGGCCATCGCCGCCAACGCGCCGAGCGCCTCGAGCCGGGCCATGAGGTCGCCCGGCGAGTTGGCGTGCACGGTGCCGCAGCCGCCCTCGTGGCCGGTGTTGAGCGCAGCGAGCAACTCGCGGACCTCGGCGCCCCGCACCTCGCCGACGATGATGCGGTCGGGTCGCATCCGCAGGGCCTGCCGGACCAGGCTGACCATGGTCACCTCGCCGGCACCCTCGACGTTGGCCGACCGGCCCGCCAGCCGCACGACGTGCGGATGCTCGACGGCCAGTTCGCGGACATCCTCGACGACCACCAGCCGCTCCACCGGGTCGGCCAACCCGAGCAGCGCCGCTAGCAGCGTCGTCTTGCCCGCCCCCGTGCCGCCGGTGACCAGGAAACCGACCCGAGCCCGGACCAGTCCGGCCAGCAGCGCCGCCCCGCCCGCGTCGACCAGACCGGCGGCCTGCAGGTCGTCCAACGAGCGGCGGACCGTGGCCGGCACCCGCAGGGTCAGGTGGGGGCCGTCGGGCACCAGCGGAGGCAGCACCGCGTGCAGCCGGACACCCCCGGGCAACACCGCGTCGCAATACGGCGCCGCCTCGTCCAGCCGCCGCCCCGCCGACCCGGCCAGCCGGACCGCCAACTCGCGCCGCGCGCCCACGTCCCCGAGCGGCACGTCGACCCGTTGCATCCCGTGGCCCCGGTCGACCCACACGGAGCCGTCGCCGTTGACCGCGACATCGGTCACCCCGGGCCACTCGAGCAGCGCGTCCAGCGGACCGGCACCGAGCACCTCGGCCGCCAACCGGTCGGCCACCCGTGCCGACCCCATCGCCCCGAGGACGGCTCGCTCACCGGCCACGACATCGACGACCAGGCCACGATCGGGGGGCCGACCCGCCCGGATCTGCCGCCACACCTGCTGCCGGACCGGTTCCAGGCCGCCGGTGTCCGGGCTCACGAGACCAGCCCCGGCCGTGCCAGGCGCACCGTCTCCAGCGCACCCCTGGCCAGCAGCCGGCCCACCTCGGCCAGCCGCCCGTTCCGGCCCGGTGCCCGACCGGACTCCAGGTCCCGGGCCACCGCGGGGTCGTCCGGCAGGCAGGCCAGCACCGGCAGGTCCAGCGCCGCCACCACGTCGTCGGCGATCCGCTGCGCGCGAGCCCCGCGCAGCACGACGCCGGTCTCCGCGACCACCGGCCCCACCTGTGCCGCCGTCTCCGTCAACGCGGTCAGCGCGCTGAGCCCGCAGCCGGCCACCAGCGCGGCGCCGTCCACGCCGGCGCGCGACAGCAAGCTCGAGCACGCCAGGCCGCGCGCCAGGTCGAGCACGACGAGGTCGACGCACCGCACCCCGGCCAGCACGCCCGCCACCGCCGTCCGGCCCGGCACCGGCAGTCCGTCGCGGGCGTGCGAGAGCACCGGCACGGCCCGTCCGCCACTGCGCCGGGGCGGATCCAGGCGGGGCAGTCGCTCGAGCAGCGCCGGGCCGTCGACCGCACCGTCGACCTCGACCAGATCCGGCCAGCGCAGCCCGGCCAGGTGGTCCAGCCCCAGCAGGACGTCGACGCCACCACCACCGGCCTGCAGGTCCACCAGCACGGTGCGCCAGCCCTCGGTGGCAGCCGCGACGGCGGTCGCCGCCGCCAGGGTCGAGGTGCCGCACCCGCCGGAGACCCCGACGACGGCCAACACCGCCGCCCTCGGACCCGACGCCGGGCCGGGCGGGCCGAGCAGCGGGCCACCAGCGCCGAGCGACACGTCCATGCGGCCAGCCTGCTCGGCCACCGCCGGCCGGTCGAACCCGCCGCCGGCAGCCTGTGGATGGTGCGCAGGCCACTGCCGCGGCTGTGGAGAACCACCCCGGTATGCCGCGCGGCGACCACGCGACCGGCCGGCCGCTGGGTGCCGCGCGCGGGGACCGAGCGGGGCGCCCGCGGCATACCGGCCCGAGCGGGACGTGCGACGGCCCCCGTTGGGGGGACAACGGGGGCCGTCTGGCGCGCTGGCGCCGGGGGGGAGGGGCCAGTGCGCAACCGCTCGACCCCGAAGGGGAGCACGACCATTGTCAGCCCTGTGGGCCTTCCGGCGCAAACATTCGGCCAAACCGGCCTGTCACGCCAGCCTGCCGATCAAGACCGCGTCGGATATCCGCCGCCCCTCTGTCGCTCCTGCGACATAGGCCTCGCTCGCGTGCCGCAGCCACAGCGCGACACCCGCCGCCGTGCCCTGCGCATAGCCGGTGAGCGCGCCCAGATAGGCCGTGCCACCAGCCTGCAGGTGGCCGGCTTCAGGCACCGCGACTCCGGTCGGGTCGAGCCCGGCAGCCTGCACGACGGTCCGCTCCAGGGCCCGCGCGACCAACCCGTTGCCCTGCACGAACGGCCGCAACACGCACACCTCGGCGTGCACCAGCGCGGCCACCAGCGGCACCGGCAACGTCCCGGCGCTACGCACCAGATCGGTCAGGCCGGTCAGGCGGGCGGAGACGACCTCGGGAGGTGGCGCCGGCCCGAGGTCGACCAGCTCGAGGCACGCCTCCCCCGGCTGACGGGGGCGGCCGACCTGGTCCGCGGGCAGCAGGCCGCCGGTGGCCGCGACGTGCAGCCGGGCCAGGGCCTGGGCCGGCGCCGTGGTCACCAGGGTCCGCACGTGCTCGGTCTCGACGGTGGCGAGGACGGCCGCGTGCACGATCCGGTCGACCGGGTCGGGTCGCTGCGGCCACGGGCGGGCGCCGCGCACCAGGTCGCGGACCACGTCGACCGGCAGCGCCGCGCCGTCGAGAGCCGCGCTGGCCCGCGCTCCACGGACCCGCGACTCGGCCGCCGCCTCGGGCACCCGACGGCGCAGCGCCTCGTGCCAGCGCAGCGCGGTGCACGCCTCCCGGGCCGCGTCGACCGCAGCACCGACCCCGGGCAGTCCCAGCAGCGCCTGCAGCGCGGTCTCGTGCTCGCTCACGACCGGTCAGTATGCCGCCCCGCCCGGTTTCCGTCCCGCCCGCCCGAGGGCCGCGACACCCGGGAACGTTCCAGGCAACCGCTTTCACCGGGACAGGCGACCCGGAAACGTTCCAGGCAACCGCTTTCACCGGGACAGGCGCCACCCGCAGACACCCGGAAACGTTCCAGGCAACCGCTTTCACCGGGACAGGCGCCACCCGCAGACACCCGGAAACGTTCCAGGCAACCGCTTTCACCGGGGTGGGGTGGGGGGTGCGGGAGCGACCTACCATGACGGGGTGCCCGCGCTGAGTCCGCTGGAGCTGATCGTCGGACTGGCCGGCCTGGTGCTGCTGGCCCTGGCCGTCTGGGGGCTGCTGCGCCGGCGCAGGTTCGTCTCGCCGGTCGACCGGGCGACCTACGAGACGCTGCACACCGCGGCGTTGGCCACGCGTTCGCTGCGCGAGGGGCTGACCCCGGAGGGGGCCACCCGGGCGGCCCGGCACCTGCGCTCGATGCTCGGCTCCAGCGCGGTCGCCATCGTCGACCCCACCGACCTGCTGGCCTGGGAGGGCGCCGGCAGCCACCACCGCAGCCAGGTCGGCGAGCACGTCCGGCCGGTGCTCACCGCCGGGCGCACCCTGGTGCTCGACCCCCGCGACCTGCCGTGCGGGGACCCGGACTGCCCGATCCGCTCCGGCGTGGTCGCCCCGATCGTCGCCGAGGAGCGGGTGGTGGCCGCGCTGGTGGCCTACGGCCGGGAGACCTCGACCGGCCTGGTCCGCGCGACCGAGGAGGTGGCCGGCTGGATCTCCACCCAGGTCGAGCTGGCCGAGCTCGGCCGGCAGCGGACCCGGGCCATGGAGGCCGAGTTGCGCGCCCTGCGGGCCCAGATCTCGCCGCACTTCATCTACAACTGCCTGGCCGCGATCGCGAGCTTCGTGCGCACCGACCCCGACCGGGCCCGCGAGCTGCTGCTGGAGTTCGCCGACTTCACCCGCTATGCCTTCCGGCGCGGAGGCGCCTACACCACCCTGCGCGACGAGCTGCAGAACATCGAGCGCTACCTCGCCCTGGAGAAGGCCCGCTTCGGCGACCGGCTGGTCGTGCAGCTGACCATCGCCCCGGAGGTGCTGCCGGTCGCGGTGCCCTTCCTCGCCATCCAGCCGCTGGTCGAGAACGCGGTCCGGCACGGCATCGAGGGCAGCACCGGCACCGGGCACGTGACGATCACCGCGGCCGACGTCGGCAACACCGCCGAGATCACCATCGAGGACGACGGGT
>CAZYHR010000011.1:4805-19126 GCA_964647395.1 uncultured Intrasporangiaceae bacterium
ACCCCGAGACGATCCGGGCCGTGCTGTCCGGCGAGAGCGCCCGGGACAGCGTCGGGTTGGGCAACGTCGACGCGCGCCTGCGCCAGGCCTTCGGCGACGAATACGGGCTGGTCGTCGAGACCGCTCCCGGCGCGGGCACCAAGGTGAGCTTCCGGGTGCCCAAGTTCGCTCCCGGGGTCAGCGCCTGAACCGGTATGCCGCGCGGCCGGCCACCCGCTGCGGCCGCGCCCTGGGACAGCGGCCGGGCGGGCCGGCGGCGGGGCGGCGGGCCGGCCCGACAGACCGTAGGCTGGCCGGATGGGCTGGGCCGAGCACGTCATCTGGTGGCACTGCTATCCGTTGGGATTCGTCGGCGCCGAGCGCGAGCAGACCGCGCAGCAGGCCCGCGGCGAGCAGGTGACCCACCGGCTGCCGCAGCTGATCAACTGGCTCGACTACCTGCTGGAGCTCGGCGCCAACGGCCTGCTGCTGGCCCCGATCTTCGCCTCCACCAGCCACGGCTACGACACCGTCGACCACCTGCGTATCGACCCCCGGCTCGGCGACGACGCCGACCTGGACCGGCTGGTCGCGACCTGCCGGGAGCGCGGCATCCGCGTCCTGCTCGACGGCGTGTTCAACCACGTGTCGCGCGAGCACGAGATCGTCCGGCGCGCCCTGGCCGCACCACCCGGGGCGCCCGAGCGGGCCTGGCTGCGCTGGTCCGGTGAGCACCCCTACTGCTTCGAAGGTCACCTCGACCTCGTCGAGCTCGACCTCACCCACCCGCCGGTGCAGGAGCACGTCGCGCAGGTCATGGACCACTGGCTGCGGCGGGGCGTCGACGGGTGGCGACTGGACGCGGCCTACGCGGCGGGGCCGGACGTCTGGCGACCCATCGTCTCCCGGGTCCGCGAGCGGCACCCGCAGTGCTGGATCCTCGGCGAGGTCATCCACGGCGACTACGTCGACTTCGTCGAGCGCTCCGGCCTCGACTCGGTGACGCAGTACGAGCTGTGGAAGGCCATCTGGAGTTCGATCAACGACGGCAACCTCTTCGAATTGGCCTGGGCCCTGGGCCGGCACGAGGGCTTCTGCCGGGTGTTCCGGCCGCAGACCTTCCTCGGCAACCACGACGTGACCCGGATCGCCACCCAGCTCACCGACCCGCGCCACCTGCCGCTGGCCGTCGCCCTGCTCGCGACCCTGCCCGGGGTGCCGTCGGTGTATGCCGGCGACGAGCAGGGGTTCACCGGCGCGAAGCTCGACCAGCCCGGCGGGGACGACCCGGTCCGGCCGCCGTTCCCGGACGACCCGAGCGGGCTGGTCCCGTTCGGCGCCGGCCTACTGCGCACCTATCAGGAACTCGTCGGGCTGCGCCGCCGGCACGCCTGGCTCGGCGGCGCCACGATCGCCACACCGCACGTGGCCAACCACACCCTGGTCGTCGAGCTGACCGGCGAACGGCCGGGCGAGCGGCTGCTGCTCGGGCTCAACCTCACCGACCAGCCCGTCGACCTGGCCGCGGGGGACGTGCGCCTGCCCGTCCCCGCGCACGGGTGGGCCGTCGGCTGAGCCGCGCCCGACCCGGCCGCGCGGTTTATCCTGTCAGTCCATGACGACGTCGCCGGCCCCGCTGCGCGCCCTGCTCGTCGACGACGAGGTGCCGACCTTGTCGGAGTTGCGCTGGCTGCTGGGCCAGGACGAGCGGATCGGCGAGATCCATACCGCGGCCTCCGGCACGCAGGCCCTCAAGACCCTCGACGACCATCCGGTCGACGTCATCTTCACCGACATCTCGATGCCCGACCTGGACGGGCTGGCCCTGGCCCGGGTGCTGGCCCGCTTCGTCGACCCGCCCCAGGTCGTCTTCGTCACCGCCCACGACGAGCACGCGGTGGCCGCCTTCGAACTCGAGGCCACCGACTACGTCATGAAGCCGGTGCGCCGCGAGCGGCTCGCCGAAGCGGTGCGTCGGGTCGTCGACAAGCGCGCCGAGCCCCGGGCCCCGGCCGCGGTCCCGCCCGAGCCGCCGCCGGACGAGACGATCGCGGTCGAGCTCGCCGGCGTGACGACGTTCGTCCAGCGCAGCCAGATCCTCTACGCCCAGGCCCAGGGCGACTACGCGCGGCTGCACACCCCCAAGGCCAGCCACCTGGTCCGGATCAGCCTCAACGCCCTCGAAGAGCGTTGGGGCGAGCACGGATTCGTGCGCATCCATCGATCGACGCTGGTCTCGACGTCGCACATCACGGCGGTCACCGTGCAGGGTGGTCGGTGCCGGGTCAAGCTCGGCGAGACCGTCGAGCTCGAGGTGAGCCGGCGGCATACCAAGGAGCTGCGCGAGCGCCTGCTCAAGCCGAGCCCGCGGTGAGTGAGCCGCCGCGCCGGGTGCGGATCACCTCGCCCCGCCGCGAGGCCCGGCGGCGCGCGCCCACCCAGCCGGGGTCGGTCGAGCTGACCGAGCAGACCGGGCTCGGCGAGGTCTATCTCACCGGCCTGCTGCGCGCCCAGCTGCGGCTGTCACTCGGGGTGCTGCTCGCTGTCCTGGGCGTGCTGGCCGGGTTGCCCGCGGTGTTCCTGCTCGTGCCCGGGGCGCGCTCGGCCACGGTCGGGCCGATCCCGTTGTCCTGGTTGGTCGTCGGCGTGCTCGTCTATCCGCTGGTGTATGCCGCGGCGCGCATCCACGTGCGTCAGGCCGAGCGCATCGAGCGCGAGTTCACCGACCTGGTGACGCGGCGATGACCCTCGACTCGACCTGGGGCCTGGGCGCGATCGCCCTGGTCTGCGTCGCCAGCCTCGCCGTCGGGGCGCTCGGGCTGCGGCTGTCCCGCACGACCAGCGACTTCTACGTCGCCGGTCGCACCGTCTCCGCACCGCTCAACGCCTCGGCGATCGGCGGCGAATACCTCTCCGCCGCAAGCTTCCTCGGCGTCGCGGGCCTGGTCTACTCGCTCGGCACCGACCTGCTGTGGCTCCCGGTCGGCTACACCGTCGGCTACCTGGTGCTGCTCGTACTGGTCGCAGCGCCGCTGCGCCGTTCGGGTGCCTACACGATCCCCGACTTCGCCGAGCTGCGGCTGCAGTCGCCGCGGGTGCGTCGGCTGGCCAGCCTGCTGGTCGTCGCGATCGGCTGGCTCTACCTGCTGCCCCAGTTCCAGGGCGCCGGCCTGGCGCTGCGCACGGTGACCGGCGGCTCCCCGGCCGTCGGCACCCTGGTCGTCGCCGCGGTCGTGCTGGCCAGCGTCGCGGCCGGCGGGATGCGCTCGATCACCTTCGTCCAGGCGATGCAGTACTGGCTCAAGCTGGTCGCCATCGCCGTCCCCGTCTTCGTGCTCGCCTGGGTCTGGGTGCGCGACGGCGGGCCGCTGCCGTCGGTCACCGACCCGGGCGGTCCCTTCGCCGGAGCGCTCGGCCCCGACGAGCGCAATCACCCTGTCTATGCGACCTATTCGACGATCCTGGCGCTGTGTCTGGGCACCATGGGGCTGCCGCACGTGTTGGTCCGCTTCTACACCAACCCCGACGGCCGCGCCGCCCGGCGCACCACGGTGTTCGTCATCGCGCTGCTCGGGCTGTTCTATCTGTTCCCGCCCGTCTACGGGCTGCTGGCCCGGACCTATCTGCCGACCCTGCCGGAGGGCACCCGCGCGGACTCGGTCGTGCTGCTGCTGCCCTCCGCGATCACCCCGGGCACCCTCGGCGACCTGCTCTCGGCGGTGCTGGCCGGCGGTGCCTTCGCGGCGTTCATCTCGACCGCGAGCGGGCTCACCGTGTCGGTCGCCGGGGTCATCGACCAGGATCTGCTGGCCGCCCGGGTCAGCCGGTGGTCCGGCGGCGACCTGCCCCGCACCCAGAGCTTCCGGGCCGCCTCGGTCGTCGCGGTGCTCGTCCCGTATGCCGCGGCCAGCCTGCTCTCGCCGACGGTCGCCCTCGCGGACACCGTGGGCCTCGCCTTCGCCATCGCCGCCTCGACGCTGTGCCCGCTGCTCGTCCTGGGCCTCTGGTGGCGCCGGCTGTCGGTGTCCGGTGCCGTGTCCGGCATGCTCGTCGGCGGGGTCCTGTCGTCGACCGCCGCCGGGGTCACCTTCTTCGGCGTGGTCCCCCGGGACAGCGACTCCTGGTGGCCGACCCTGCTCGCCCAGCCAGCGGCCTGGAGCGTGCCGATCGCCTTCTCGGTCATGGTCGTCGGGTCGTTGGCGACCGCCCGGTCGGTGCCCCGCGACGCCGGGCGGATCCTGGTGCGGCTGCACGCCCCCGAGGAGGTCACCGGCCCGCCGGGACGGGCGGCGGGCGGCTGACGGCCGACCGTTCGGCCGGCCCGGCCGACCGCTGGGCGAGGCCGGTGCGCTGCCCGGCGCGCGCCGGCTGGCGGCGGCATACCGGCGACCGCAGAGTGTGACCCACGCATCCTGCGGCGACCGCCGCGCCCCTGTCCCCCACCCGGAGGTCCACGACGTGGCCGGCCCACCCGACATCAGCGAGGAGCGCGCCGCGCGCTACCTCGAGGTGCAGCAGTCGCAGGAGTTCACTGCGCTGCGCACCAAGTTCCGCAAGTTCGTCTTCCCGATGACGGGGGCCTTCCTCGTCTGGTACTTCGCCTACGTGCTGCTCGCGACCTACGCCCCGACGTTCATGGGCACCAAGATCCTGGGCAACATCACCATCGGCCTGGTCCTCGGGCTGCTGCAGTTCGTCACGACGTTCGTCATCACCATGGTCTACGCCCGCTGGGCCGACCGGGAACTCGACCCCGCCGCCGAGGCCCTGGCCGAGCACCTGGAGCGGGGTGAGGTGCGGTGACCGGCCTGGTCGTCCCCGCCGCCACCCAGGTCGGCAACACCACCATCAACATCGTCATCTTCGGCCTGTTCGTCCTCGTGACGCTCGCCATCGTCATCCGGGTCGCCAAGCACAACACCTCGGCCGCGGACTACTACGCGGGCGGCCGGGCGTTCTCCGGCCGGCAGAACGGCATCGCCATCGCCGGCGACTACCTGTCGGCGGCGTCGTTCCTGGGCATCGCCGGCGCCATCGCGATCAACGGCTACGACGGCTTCCTCTACTCCATCGGCTTCCTCGTCGCCTGGCTCGTGGCGCTGCTGCTGGTCGCCGAACTGCTGCGCAACACCGGCCGATTCACCATGGCCGACGTGCTGTCGTTCCGCCTGCGGCAGCGCCCGGTGCGCACTGCGGCGGCCACCTCGACGCTGGTCGTGTCGTTCTTCTACCTGCTCGCCCAGATGGCCGGCGCGGGAGGCCTGGTGGCGCTGCTGCTGGGCATCACCGACCGGGGGCAGCAGGGCATCGTCATCGCCGTCGTCGGCGTGCTGATGATCGTCTACGTCCTGGTCGGCGGCATGAAGGGGACCACCTGGGTGCAGATCATCAAGGCCGTCCTGCTCATCATCGGCGCGGGCGTCATGACGGTCTGGGTGCTGGGCAAGTTCGGGCTCAACCTCTCGACGGTCATGCAGGGGGCCGTTGAGCGGTCCGGCGCCGTCGGCGAGCGGATCCTGCAGCCGGGGCTGCAGTACGGCAAGTCCGACGTGGCCAAGATCGACTTCATCTCGCTGTCCATCGCCCTGGTGCTGGGAACGGCCGGCCTGCCGCACGTGCTCATGCGCTTCTACACCGTGCCGACCTCCAAGGAGGCGCGCCGGTCGGTGGTCTGGGCCATCTGGCTGATCGGGCTGTTCTACCTGTTCACCCTCGTGCTCGGTTACGGCGCAGCCGCACTCGTCGGGCCGGACACCATCAAGTCCGCCCCGGGCGGACAGAACTCGGCGGCCCCGCTGCTCGCCTTCGCGCTCGGCGGCGAGTTGCTGTTGGGCGTCATCTCCGCAGTCGCCTTCGCGACCATCCTCGCGGTGGTGGCGGGCCTGACCATCACCGCGTCGGCGTCCTTCGCCCACGACGTCTACGCCAGCGTCATCAAGAAGGGCACCGTCCACGCGGACGACGAGGTCCGGGTGGCCCGGATCACCGCGGTGGTCATCGGTCTGGTCGCCATCGTGGGTGGCATCGCCTTCAACGGCGTCAACATCGCGTTCCTCGTGGCGCTCGCCTTCGCCATCGCGGCCAGCGCCAACCTGCCGACCATCCTCTACTCGCTGTTCTGGCGGAACTTCACCACCCGCGGGGCGGTGTGGTCGATCTACGGCGGGCTCCTCTCGGCGGTCGGGTTGATCGTCTTCAGTCCGGTGATCTCCGGCACGCCGACCTCGATCGTCCAGGGGGCCAACTTCAACTGGTTCCCGCTCAACAACCCGGGCCTGGTCTCGATCCCGCTGTCGTTCTTCCTCGGCTGGCTGGGATCGGTCACCGAGCCGGAGCACAACGAGGCCAAGTATGCCGAGATGGAGGTCCGCTCGCTCACCGGTGCCGGCGCCGAGAAGGCGGTCGCGCACTGACCCGAACTCCCGTATGCCGCTCTCCCGCAGCGTCTTTCGACGCGCCTACGCGCGGCATACGGGGAGCCGACCGAGACGCCCCGGTCCCCGAGCCGGGGCGTCGCGGTGGCTAGCCCAAGCCGTCAAGCTCGAGCCGGTCCTCGCGGACCCGGTCGGCGAGGTCGAGCTTGGTGTAGGTCGGGCGGCCGACCTCGGCGTACTTGCGCTTGACCCGTTCGAGGTATTCGCGGGCCGTCCCGTAGGCGATGCCGGCGCGGCGCGCGGCGGCCGCGAGCGTGGCTCCCGAGGCATAGGCGGTGAGCACCGCCCGCTCCTGCGGGGACAGTTGCGGGCGGCCGGGGCGCGAGTCCCGGCTGATGAGGAAGGCGAGTTCCGGGCTGACCACCGATCCGCCGCCGGCCACGTCGCGGATTCCGGCGAGCAACACCTCGAGGTCCTGGTCCTTGGTGAGGTAGCCGGACGCCCCCGCCTCGAGTGTCGTGAGGACGCCGCCGGCGTCAGGGATCGTCGACACGATGAGCACTCGGGCCCCGGTCGCCAGCACCCGCCCGACGTTGGCCGCGGGGTCGGAGCCGTCCCGCAGATTGAGGTCCAGCAGCACCACGTGCGGGCCCGAGTCGCCCACTGCCGCAACGTAGTCGTCGACCGAGGTCAGCGCCCAGCGCAGGTCGACGTCGGCGACCGGAGCGAGCCACGAGGCCAGGCCGCCCAGCAGCATCCGGTCGTCGTCGATGGCGGCGACGACGATCGGCTCGCGGCCTCGCGGATCGGCGCGGGGGGTGGGATCGACGGGCGACGGCGTCGGGTCCGGTCGCCGGATCACGCCGGCCACCGCAGTTCCACGCTGGTGCCCTGGCCGGGCTCGGAGTCGACGACGGCGGCCCCGCCGACGTCCGCGAGCCGGCGGCCGATCGAATGCTCCAGACCCAGCCCAGCGGTGCGCCGGCCGGGCTCGAAGCCCGCGCCGCGATCGGTGACGGTCACCGACAGGGCGGGTCCGCCCGGCTGGCCGGCTTCGCCGGTCGGCGGGGGCGCGCCGACGATCGTCACCCAGGCCTCGGGGTGCCCGGCGTGCTTGACGACGTTGGCCAGCGCCTCGCGCAGCGCGTCACCCATGGCCCGCACGACCTCGCGCGGGACGACGTCCGGCACGGAGTCGATGTGCGGGTGCACCCGCAGCCCGGCCGCCGCGTGCTCCCTTGTGGCGCGGGCAAGTTCGCCGACCAGGTACATACCGGCGGCCGACTCCGACGTGGCGATGAGGCCGCGCAGGTAGTCGGCCTCCGCAGCGAGCCGCTGGCGCACCTCGGGGCGGGCCGGGTCGAGGCTGCCCCGGGAGAGGGCGCTGAGGCTGGACAGCACGGTGTCGTGCACGAGTCGGTACTGCTCGGTGCGCTCCCGCTCGCGACCGCCGGCCGCCTCGAGCCCGGCCCGGGCCCGGTGCAGTTCGGCGCGCGCCGACTGCCGGTCCCGGCCGGCCTGCAGCCACGGCGCGGCCAACCAGCCGACCAGGGCGGGCAGCCCGACGAGGGTGGCGAGGTTGCCGGCCAGACTCGACAGCACCGGCGTGCCGAGTTGCAGGGTCGCGGTGATGCCGACGAGGTAGGCAACGCCGGCCGCACCGAGCCAGGCCCACCACTGCCGCCGCGGCCGGGTCAGCGCCAGCAGCAGGCAGACGCCGATCGCGACCGGCAGCACCGGGTGACTGTATGCCGTGCCCGCGCCGGGCGCCGTGGCCAGGCCGCCCGCGACCAGGCTGAGCACCGTCGCCGACGCCAGGACCGTGCTCAGGCCGCCGCCCAGCCGACGCGGGTCCAGCCAGGCCATGGCGTGCCCGACGGTCAGCGCGACCGTCGCCACCAGGAAGGCGCCCCACGCCAGGCCGGGGCGGCTCAGGCCCGCGGACCCGCCGGAGGCCAGGGCCAGCGGCCAGGCCACCGCCTGCACCACGGCGAGGCCGGCCAGGCCGGCGAGCAGCCGCCGGCGCATCCCGGTCGGAGCCTGGGCGAGCAGCGCCGCCGGGTCGGTCGGCGCGCTCGCCGGGGCCTCGGCTGTCGCGACGGCGGGGTCCATTCGGCCAAGCATGCCCGAGGCTGCGCGGTGACCGCCCGCGGGCGCTCGCCGCTGCGCCGTTGGCCACTGCTGTCGGCAGTTCTGCCGACAGCACAACGTCCGTCGTGACCGGTCCGCTCGCGCCGGGGAGATTGGAGCCCGCGAGACGCGCTTGCGTCCCGCGGCCGACCCGGGGAGGCTCTCCCCCGGCCCGACCCTGGAAGGACCGATGACCATGCTGCGCAGCACCTGCACCGCTCGCCGGCCCGGCACGCCGCCGGCCAAGCCGCCGGCCACCGTGCTGGCCACCCCGCTGGCCACCGTGCTGGCCACCCCGCTGGCCGTGGCGGCACTGACGCTGAGCCTGGCCGCCTGCGGCAACGCCACGGTGCCGGTGGCGACCCAGGGCGGCTCGACGACGTCTGCCGGCTCGACGAGCATGGCGCCGACCACCACGACCCCGGCGACGGCGGCGGCGACGACGAGCACCAGGACGCCCACCACGGCGAGCACGACGACACCGGCGCCGCCCGCGACCGCCACCGGCGCGCACGAGGCCCCGCAGACCCTCGTCGTCGACGGCCGCACGATCGTCGGGGTGCCGCCGCACTGGACCTTCCCGGCCGGCAGCAGCGTCGGCTTCGTCTCGACCGACGCGACCGGCGGCACCGTGTTGCTCACCGCCCCCGCGGGCGCCGACCTGATCGCCCACTTCCGCCAGATGCTGCCGCGCACCGGCTACGACATCACCGTCGACGTCGGCACCCAGCTGGTCTTCGCGGGCCGCGGCTGGTCGGGCACCATCGTCGGGCACAGCTCCGGTCCCGGTGGGCAGCTCGTCTTCTCCGTCGACGACCGCCGCGCGGCGCCGACCACGCCGCCGGCCGCCGGCGAGCCGTCCCCCCAGACCGCCCGGGACCTGGGCCTGACCAACGTGCCGTTCTTCATGCGCTATCCGGCGGCCGTGCGGGCCACCGGAGTGAGCGACCCGGTCTCGGGCGCGTCCTACACCCTGACCGGCCGGCCCGGCGCGGACATCGCGGCGTTCTATCGGACCTACCTGCCGCAGGGCCACTTCACCATCACCGCCGACACGACCAGCGCCGGCGTGACGACCATCGAGTTCACCGAGGACGACTTCACCTCGACCCTGGTCACCACCGCCGACGGCGCCCGGCTCACGCACCGCAGGACGTGACCGGCCGGCGCTGCTACCCTGGCTGCATGGCTCGGATCCGCACCGGTTGGTGGCGCCCCTCCTGACGAGGCGGCGACCCGAGCAACCCCAGATCCACCGACGCCGCCCTCGAGGCGGCGTCGTCATGTCCGGCGGCGTTCCGCGAGGGACCGACCACGGAAGGCGAGACATGAGCACGACCCAGCGCAGCGGCATACCCCCTCGGCAACGACCGCGCAGCCTGTCCGGGATGCAGCCGACCAGCGACAGCCTGCACATTGGCAACTACCTTGGGGCACTAGTCAATTGGGTTGACCTGCAGGAGCGCTTCGACGCCTTCTACTTCGTCGCCGACCTGCACGCGCTGACCGTGCCGACCGACCCGGAGGTCATCCGGCGGCGCACCCGGGTCACCGCGGCGCAGTTCATCGCCGGCGGGGTCGACCCGCAGCGCTCGGCGGTGTTCTGCCAGAGTCACCTGCCGCAGCACGCCGAGCTGGGCTGGGTGATGAACTGCCTGGCGTCCACCGGCGAGGCCGAGCGGATGACCCAGTTCAAGGACAAGGTCGCCAAGGGACAGACCGCCAACGTCGGACTGCTCACCTATCCGATGCTCATGGCCGCCGACATCCTCATCTACGACGCCGACCGGGTGCCGGTGGGCGAGGACCAGCGGCAGCACCTGGAGATCACCCGCGACCTGGCGATGCGGTTCAACCACCGCTACGGCGAGACCTTCGTCGTGCCCGAGGCGCTCATCCCCAAGGAGACCGCCAAGATCATGGAGCTCAACGACCCGACGTCGAAGATGTCGGGCACCAACTCCGCCGACGCCGGCGTGGTGCTGCTGTCCGACGACCCCAAGCGGATCGTCAAGAAGATCAAGTCGGCGGTCACCGACGCCGAGCGCGAGATCCGCTACGACCCGGCGACCAAGCCTGGCGTGAGCAACCTGTTGGTCATCGAGTCGGCGTTGTCCGGCACCCCCATCCCGGAGCTCGAAAAGGGTTACGCCGGAAGGGGTTACGGTGACCTCAAGAGTCAGGTCGCCGAGGTGGTCGTCTCCGCCGTCGAGCCCTTCCAGCGCCGGATGCGCGAACTGCTCGACGACCCCGCCGAACTCGACCGCATCCTCGCGTCGGGGGCCGAGCGCGCCGGCGCCGTGTCGATGGCCACGCTGACCCGGGTCAAGGACCGGCTCGGGCTGCTGCCGCCGCTGCGCTGAGACCAGCCGGTATGCCGCGGGGGCGACCCCGCGGCATACCGGGCGCGGCGATCAGGCGGTGACCTTGGGGGTGACCGGCGGGGCCTCGACGTCCTGGCTGAGGTAGTCGAGCATGTCGTCGACGGCGGCCGGGACCGGCTTGTGCATCGACTTGTTGACCTGGCCGCCGACGATGAACACCAGTGCGCTCACCGCGAGCGGCAGGGCCGTGTGGTAGTCGGTCGGGATCAGGCCGTTGATGCGGGTCAGCCCGAAGGCGCCCAGGCCGGCGACGATGCTGATGATCGTCCACGTGCCGTCGGTGTGCCGGAACTTCTTGAACAGCCCGAGGATGAGCGGCACGCCGGTGACGCCGACCAGCGCACCGAACCAGGTGATGACCAGACCGATGACGCCGCCGAACTGGGTGTTGTTGAGCCCGACGACGATGGTGAGCACGGTGAACATCACGGTGAGCACCCGGGCCACGAACAGCGACCGGTTGGTGCTGGCCATGAAGTCACGGAACCGCGGCGACACCGCCGGGATGATGTCGCGCTGGGCGACGGCGGTCAGGGCGTTGATGTCCGAGACGGTCATCCCCATCGTCGCGGCGAACATCGCGGCGATGACCAGGCCGACCAGGCCGGAGGGCAGATAGGTCTGGGTCAGCAGCGGATAGAGTTGGGCGTCCGGCTTGTCCAGCCCGGGGTGCAGCAGGCGGCCGGCCCACATCGGTGCGAAGATGAGCAGCGGCCAGACGAAGTAGAGCAGCGCGGACAGCAGCGCGGCCTTGCGCGCCTCGGGCCCGGCTCCGGTCGAGATGAACCGCTGAGCGAGGTTCCAGTTGCCGCCGTTGTACTCGAAGGTCTTGACGAACAGGTAGAGCGCGGCCCAGATCATCGTGTAGGAGCCGGCGAACGGCGAGGAGAAGTTGGGCTGGATCTTGTCCAGTTCGCTCCACATCGAGAAGTAGTTGAGTCCCCGCTCGGACAGCGCCCCGGCGACGCCGAAGGCGATGACGACACCGGCGAAGAACTGCACGAGGAACTGCACGAAGTCGGTGAGCAGGTCGGCCCACAGTCCGCCGATGGTGATGTAGATCATCGACACCGCGCCGGCCAGCAGGATGCCCTGCCAGATCGGCAGGCCGGTGAAACCGTTCATGAGGATGCCGATGGCGGCCCATTTGGCACCGATGTCCAGCAGCTTGAACAGCACGCCGAACCACGCGATGATCTGCTGCGCCGCCGTGCCGTAGCGCAGCTTGAGGTATTCGGTCGGCGACTGGATGCCCAGCTTCTGGCGCAGCCGTGGCCAGCGTGGGGCGATGATCACCCCGCCGATGACGGCGGCGAAGCCGATGACCAGGGCCCACCAGACGTACATGGTGAAGCCGAGGTTGTAGGCGATCGCGGCATACGCGACGAAGACCACGCCGGAGTGGCCGGACACGTGGTGCGAAACGCCGGAGAGCCACCAGGGCACCTTGCCGCCCCCGACGAAGAAGTCCCCGGAGTCCTCGCTCTTGCTCTTGCTGTAGATGCCGATCCCGATCATCAGCAGGAAGAACAGGCCGACGACGACCCAATCGAGCATTGCCACGGCGATCAGCTCCTTTGCCTTCGCGTCAACATCCCGAGAGTGCTCCTGCCCGAACGGCGTCGTCCACGGGTTGCCGCAACTTGCCGCGCGCGCGGTCCGCAGCCCGGCACGTGGCGGCCAGGCATCCGGCAGATGAACTCTTGCTACGTCCGCAGGACGTCTTGGCGCACCGGCCGGGAGTCCTCGCGCGGCTCGGTGAGGATGGTGGCATGGGCATCCAGGCCAGGGCCGAGATGGGCCCGCTCGCCGTCGGGCCGACCGCCGGGCCGGCGGGCCGGCAGCAGCGTCGCGCGCCCGGGCTGCCGCGCCTGGGCTGGCTGGCCGCCGCGCTGCTGCGGCCGCGCCTGGGCGAACTGGAGATCGACGACATCGTCCAGGCCGTCGTGCGCCGGGCGCACGACGGGGCGGAGCTCACCGACGAACTGGTCCGGTCGGTGGCCGACGAGGTCGTCGGCCTGGCCCCCACGAAGGACGACCTCTGTCGGGTGCGCGCCGCCCTGCAGCGCGCCGGCTGGCCGGTCGGCTAGCCGCCTGCCGTTCGTCGCACCGAAGGCCCGCCCGACGGGGGCGCGCGGCCCCCTCCCTTGCCGCGCTGCGGCATCCGGGGTTGCATTGGGGAGATTGCCGTCGTCTCCCGCCCTGGAAGGACCTTGCCCGTGTCGCACGAAACGCTCGAGAATCTGCTCCACGAGGAGCGCAGCTTCCCGCCGGACCCGGCCTTCACGGCCCAGGCCAACGGCACAGCGGACCTGTATGCCGCCGCCGCGGCCGATCCCGAGGGCTTCTGGGCCGAGCAGGCCCGCCGCTACGTGGCGTGGAGCAAGGACTTCACCCAGGTGCTCGACTGGAGCAACGCGCCGTTCGCCACCTGGTTCGCGGACGGCGAGCTCAACGCGGCATACAACTGCGTGGACAAGCACGTCGAGGCGGGCCGCGGCGACAAGGTGGCGCTGCACTGGGTCGGCGAGCCCGGCGACACCCGCGACGTCACCTATGCCGACCTGCACCGCGACGTGCAGAAGGCCGCCAACGCCCTGCTCGACCTGGGGCTGACCAAGGGCGACACCGTCGCGATCTACCTGCCGATGATCCCCGAGGCGGTGGTCGCGATGCTCGCCTGCGCCCGGATCGGCGCCCCGCACTCGGTGGTCTTCGGCGGCTTCTCCGCCGAGGCGCTCAACACCCGCATCGCCGACGCCAAGGCCAAGCTCGTCATCACCGCCGACGGCGGCTACCGGCGCGGCGCCCCCAGTGCGCTCAAGCCGGCCGTCGACGCCGCCCTCGAGGTCGGCGAGACGAGCGTCGAGCGGGTGCTGGTCATCCGGCGCACCGGCCAGGACGTCGCGTGGCACGACAGCCGCGACCTGTGGTGGGACGACGTGCTGGCCGGCGCGGCCGACACCCACGAGGCGGTGGGCATGGAGGCCGAGCACCCGCTGTTCATCCTCTACACCTCGGGCACCACCGGTAAGCCCAAGGGCATCTTCCACACGACCGGCGGCTTCCTCACCCAGTGCGCCTACACCAACGCGGTGGTCCACGACGTGCACCCTGAGACCGACATCTACTGGTGCACCGCGGACATCGGTTGGGTGACCGGGCACTCCTACATCGTCTACGGCCCGATGACCCTGGGAGCCACCCAGGTCCTCTACGAGGGCACTCCGGACACCCCGCACCAGGGGCGCTTCTGGGAGATCATCGAGCAGCAGCGGGTGACCATCCTCTACACGGCGCCGACGGCGATCCGCACCTTCATGAAGTGGGGCCGCGAGATCCCGGAGCGGTTCGACCTGTCCTCGATCCGGCTACTCGGGTCGGTCGGCGAGCCGATCCACCCGGAGGCCTGGATGTGGTACCGCGCGGTCATCGGCGGCGGGCAGGTGCCGGT
>CAZYHR010000011.1:19136-44481 GCA_964647395.1 uncultured Intrasporangiaceae bacterium
ATCATGATCAGCCCGCTGCCCGGCGTCACCGCGCTCAAGCCCGGCTCGGCGCAGCAGGCCATCCCCGGCATCGCGGCCGACGTCTTCGACGACATGGGCGAATCGGTGCCGGACGGGGCCGGTGGCTACCTCGTGCTGACCCGCCCCTGGCCGGCCATGCTGCGCGGCGTGTGGGGCGACCCGCAGCGCTATGTCGACACCTATTGGTCGCGGTTCGAGGGCGTCTACTTCGCCGGCGACGGCGCCAAGAAGGACGACGAGGGCAACATCTGGCTGCTCGGCCGGGTCGACGACGTCATGAACGTCTCCGGCCACCGGCTCTCGACGACCGAGATCGAGTCGGCCCTCGTGTCCCACCCCAAGGTCGCCGAGGCGGCGGTCGTCGGTGCCGCCGACGACGTCACCGGTCAGGCGGTCGTCGCGTTCGTCATCCTGCGGGCCGGCGCCGGCCACGCCGACGACGACAACAGCGATGTCGCCACCGAGTTGCGCAACCACGTGGCCAAGGAGATCGGCCCGATCGCCAAGCCGAAGTCGATCATGATCGTGCCCGAACTGCCCAAGACCCGCTCCGGCAAGATCATGCGCCGGCTGCTGCGCGACGTCGCCGAGGGCCGGGCCACCGGGGACGCCACCACCCTGGCCGACTCCTCGGTCATGGACCTCATCAAGTCCGGCCTCGAGCAGAAGTAACCGCCGGGCTCCGGTGCCCTTCGGGCCCGGTGGTGCGGCCCGGGGCGAGGGGGGCAGGCGGTCGAGGGTGGCCCGGGTCGAGGGCAGGCGGTCTCGATGTGACGGAGCGTGATCCCTGGCTCACCCTCCGTCACACTCAAGTCCGTCGATCAGCGGTGAAAGCGGTTGCCTGGAACGTTCGCCGGACCAACGTCGGGCCGGCGCGGATCAGCGGCCCGGGTCGAAGGCGCGCAGGCCGGCGGCGTAGTCGGCGGGGGCGATCTCGCCGAGCACGAGGCGCTGCAGCATGTACCCCGGCAGCAGGCTGGTGAACACCCGGGCGACCGCCTCGGGGTCGGCGTCGGCGGCGATCATGCCGTGCTCGCGCCAGCACCGGGCGGCGTCGCAGATGGTGTCGTAGAGCAGGCCGACCCGCGGGGCCATGATGTCGCACACCTCGCCGCCGAGGACCGCCTGACCCCAGATCTGCACGATGACGACGGTGAGGTCGCCCTCCGGCTGGTCGGCCATGATCCGGACCTGCTCGATGAGCAGCTCGAGCAGGTCGGCGGGGCTGATCGGCGGATCGGGGCTCAGGCGGGAGGCGACGAGTTCCTCGAGACCGTGCAGGTGGGTCTCGGCGACGGCGACGAGCAGGTCGTTCTTGGAGGCGAAGTAGCCATAGACGGCCCCGGCCGACAAGCCCGACTCGGCGATGACGTCGGCCATCGTCATGCCCTGGAAGCCGGAGCGGATCACCGCCCGGATCGCCGCTTGGAGCACCTGCTCGCGGCGGGCCGCACGGCGGGCGGGAGTGAGCCGAGGCATGCGCGGGATCCTACGCCGCGGGCTGCGGCATACAAAACGAACGTTCTTTTTGACAACACCCTGCGGCCGGTGCACACTCAAACCGAACGATCCTTCGGCATGAGGAGCCATCATGGCTGGACCCGCCACCCCGGCATCGCCCACCCACGCATCGCCCGCCCACGCATCACCCACCAGCCCGGCTGCGGCCTCCCCCACCGGCGCCGCCGCCGCCTCCCCGGCAGCCACCCCAGCACCGGGCCGGCCGGACCGGCCGGAGGCTCGCACCGCCGCCGGCATCGCCCTGGCCCTAACCGTGCTGCTGGCCGGCATGCTCGCCCTGTTCGCCTGGCCGGCGGCGCGCTCGGCCCCGGCGGACCTGCCGATCGTGCTCGCCGGGCCCGCCCCGCTCACCGCGCAGGTCTCGGCCGCGCTCGACCAGGCCCGGCCGGGCGCGTTCTCGGTCACGACCGTCGCGACCCGGGACGACGCGGTCAGCGCGATCCGCGAGCAGCGCGCCTACGGTGCCCTCGTGTTGGGCCCGACTGGTGCCGAGGTGCTCACCGCGTCGGCCCGCTCCCCGGTCGTCGCCCAGCTGCTCGGCCAGCTCGGCGGGCAACTGGCCGGCGGCCGCGGCCTGCCGGTGACCACCACCGACCTGGTGCCGCTGCCCACCGACGACCCGCGCGGCGCCGGCCTGGTCGCCGGGCTGCTGCCGATCATCCTCGGCGGCCTGGCCTGCGCGGCCGTGTCGAGCGGGGCCCTGCGCCGGCGCCGGGCCAGAATCACTGCGGCGCTGGGCTTCTCGGTGCTCGGCGGCCTCACCCTGACCTGGCTGCTGCACTCCTGGCTCGGCTCGATCGGCGGAGCCTACTGGCCCGCGGCCGGCGTGCTCGTCCTCGGCGTCGCCGCGGTGGCCCTGGCGGTCCTCGGCCTGACGCACGTGCTGGGCCGGGCCGGGCTGGCCCTCGGCGCGCTGCTCATGATGCTGCTCGGCAACGCCCTGTCCGGCGCGGCCGGCGCACCCGAGCTGCTGCCGGCCGGCTGGGGCGCGGCCGGCCAGCTGCTCCCCGCAGGCGCGACCAACTCGGCGCTGCGCTCGGTGGCCTTCTTCGACGGTGCCGGAGCCACCCGGCCGCTGCTCGTGCTGGCCTGCTGGGCCGGCCTGGGGCTGCTGCTGCTGGCCCTGCCCGGGCGCGCCACCCGCACCGCGGGACCTGCTTGACTGACCGCATGATCGAGCTGCGCATCGTCGTCGCGAGCACCCGGCCCGGGCGCTTCGGCCCGGTCGTCGCCGACTGGGTCCGCAACCAGGTGCCGCCCGAGGTGTTCGCCGTCGAGCTGGTCGACCTGGCCGAGGTGGCCCTGCCGCTGCTCGACGAACCCGAGATCGCCGCCACCGGCATCTACGCCCACGACCACACCCGCCGGTGGCAGGCGATCGTCGAGGGCGCCGAGGCGATCGTCGTCGTCACGCCGGAGTACAACGACGGCTACCCCGCCTCGCTCAAGAACGCCATCGACTACCTCTACGCCGAGTGGGCCGGCAAGCCGATCGGCGTCGTCGGCTACGGCCACCGCGCCGCCGCGTCGTGCCGGGCCCAGCTCTCCACCGTGCTGCGCCGGGTCAAGGCCCACGAGGTGCCAGGCGTCGGCCTGCGTTATGCCGACCACGTCGCCGACGGCCAGGTCACCCCGGACGCGGCGCTCGAGCGCGAGACCCGGCAGCTGTTCGCCGCCCTGGCCACCGTATGCCGCCCGGACCAGCCGGCGCCGTTTGCGCGCGACGAGCCGGGTTAGCCTGACCCAGGAGCCCGACGCCGCCGAGAGGACTCCTGCGATGACCGACCCCGCCACCCGCCAGAACCCCACCTGGCTGCGACCGAGCGCGGTGATCGCCGGACGGCTGCTGGTCATCGGGCTGGCCGGAGTCGGGCTGACCTGGCTGGTCATGCAGGTCACCGTCGTGGCGGTGGCGGCGTTCGTGGCGTTCGCGCAGGCCGCGCTGCTGTGGCCGGTCGTGCGCCGGCTGCGGCAGGTCCTGCCCAAGGCGCTGGCCGCGATCCTGGCGATGACCGGTTATCTCGCCATCTTCGGCGCGCTGACCTGGGTCATCATCGCCGAGGTCATCACGACCTGGCCCGACCTCGTCGACGCGGTGGTCGGCGGGGCGCGCTCGCTCAACACCTGGGGCGCCGAGCGCGGCATCGAGATCCCCACCGACCTGGCCGCCCAGCTGGAGAGTCAGCTGCGTGAGCGCACCGGCACCATCGCCTCGGCCGCGGGATCAGCCGCGCTGAGCACGCTGTCCGCGCTCGGGGCGCTCGCGACGACGCTCGGCCTGGCGGCCTTCCTGACGATCTTCGCGCTGACCACCGGCCCCGACCTGTGGCGGACCATCCGCACCGCCTTCGCCGACGAGCACCGGCCGGCCGCCGACTCGGCGATGCGGGCGGCGGTGTCGACGGCCCGCAACTGGATGTGGGCCTCGACGGTGACCGGCCTGGTCGACGGCCTGTTCATCGGCCTGGGCATGCACCTGCTCGGTATCCCGCTCGCGGTGCCGATCGGCATGCTGACCTTCGTGCTGGGCTACATCCCGATGGTCGGCGCGACCCTCGCCGGCCTGCTGGCGATCCTCGTCGCGCTGTTCTTCAACGGACCGGTCACCGCGCTGTGGACCCTCGTGCTCGTGCTGGCCGTCCAGCAGATCGAGGGCAACGTGCTCTCGCCGCTGCTGCTGTCGCGCGCCATGGACTTCAACCCCATCATCACCCTGCTGCTGGCCTCGTTGGGCGGCACCGCCTTCGGCATCGTCGGCCTGTTCCTGGCCGTGCCGCTCGCCGGGGTGGTCGCGGCGGCCGTCAACGGCGCCCGGCATCCCACCAGCCCACCTGACGATCCCGACGCACCCGACGATCCCGACGATCCAGAGCCGGCCGGCAACCCCGGCACCGGCACCAGGGCCGACCACGAGGATAATCCGGCCCCGCCCGGCGAGCTCAGCGAGTCGCGCCCCGAGCCTTGAGCCGCACCGCGGGCAGCTCCGGCGCCGGGAGCCGGGTGTCGTCGGGATAGTGCGCGACCTCGCCGAAGCGCCCGTCCCCGGAGTTCCACTGCTGCCGGGCCTGCACGATCTCCTCGTGGGTGCGGGCGACGAAGTTCCACCACATGACGATGTCCTCACCGAACGGCTCGCCACCGAGCACCAGCAGCAGGGTGCCCGGGTCGGCGTCCAGCCGGATCTCGTCCCGCCCCGGCTCGAGATAGCCGGCTGCGAGCGGGTCGAGCTGCGCGGCTCCGATGCGGGCTGCGCCCGCGAGCACGACGACGAGCAGTTCGTATGCCGCGGGCACCGGCACGACGACCGGCCCACCGGCGCAGGTCACCTCGGCCGCGACGAGCGGAGAGTAGACGGTGACGTCGGCGCCGGCGAGCCCGGGCAGGTCGCCGACGAACACCTTGGCCGACCCGCCGTCGATCTGCTGGGCCTGGGCCGCGTGGCCGAGTTCGAACTTCGCGGTCACGTCGCGCCACTGGTCGGGCAGGGCGACCCACAGCTGGGCCCCGTGCAGCCGGCCCGAGTGGGGCTGGGGGGTGTTCTCGGAGTGCGCGATGCCCCGGCCGGCGGTCATCACCGCGGTGTGGTCGGGCACGACCATGGCCGTGGTGCCCAGCGAGTCGCGGTGCAGCACCTCGCCGTCGACCACCCAGGACACCGTCTGCAGCCCGATGTGCGAGTGCGGTGGCACGGTCATCGCGGCCTCGCCCTGGGCCATCTCGCGCGGGCCGTAGACGTCGACGAAGCACCAGGCCCCGACCAGCCGCCGGTCCCGGTGCGGCAGGAAGCGCAGCACCTCGTCGCGCGGCGAGATCATCGCCTGGATCGCCGGCAGCACGAGCACGGACGGGGCGTCGGCGGGTGGTGTCATGAGGGTCCTCGGGTCGGTGGGCTTCACGGGGCGGGCTGGTCGGTGGCCGGCTCAGCCGGCTCAGCCGACTCAGCCGGCTCAGCCGACTCAGCCGGCTCGGCCGACTCAGCCGGCTCGGCCGGCGGGGTGTGGCACGGGTCGTCGAGGTCGTTGGGCTGGGTGCGCGGGTCGATGGGCGACCCGGACACGTACGCCGCCCGGCCCAGGATGTTGCTCGCCGTCGACGATACGCCGAGCAGCGCCAAGAGGGTGATGCCGAGCCGGAACACGTCGACGACGGTCAGCCCGACGGCGCTCACGTGGTCGAGGTAGCCACCGACGATGAGCAACGGCAGACCCAACGAGGTGGCCGGGGAGAGCACGTTGAGCCGGGTCAGCGCATCGCGCGCCCGCACCATGGCCATCGCGCTGACCAGCAGCAGCCCGGAGCCGAGCAGAACGCACGCCGCGGTGAGCACCTCGAGGATCATCGCTGCCCCCGGGTGAGGATGCGGGCCAGGGCGACGGTGGCGAGGATGCCGACGATCGACGCGAGCAGCGCCGCGTCCATGACGGCGGTCGAGCCCTTGACCACGCCGACGAGCACGAACATGCCCAGGGCGCTGAAGAAGGCGAGGTCCCCGACGACGGCGCGACTGCCGTCGTCGTCGGCCCGGGCCACGACGAACAGGCCGAGCAGCACGGCGATCGCGAGCATGATCAGCGAGATCCACGAGGCGACGGCGACGATCACGAGGTCCCCTCCCGGGTGACGGCCAGCCACCGGCGTTCCAGGTCGCGCAGCACGGCCATGAGTTCGTCGGGGGTGCCGAAGATGCTGTGCACGTAGAGCACCGGCGGCTCGTCGGGCGTGCCGGCGGCGGTGCCGACGATGAGGGTGCCGGGGGTGATGGTCACCGCGGCGGCCAGCACCGTCACCTCCAGGTCCGTGCGTGCCTTGAGGGGGAACGCGACGATGCACAGGTGCTGCCCCGACCTCGGCCGGATCGTCGACAGCGAGACCCGCAGCGAGCCGATGATCACCTCGCGCAGGATGTGGGTGAGGAAGCCGAGCAGGGCCAGGGCGCGTCTCACGGCAGCACCGTCCGCACATAGCTGGGCACGTCGAGCACGGCGGCCGCGGCGTCCTGGGCCAGCGGCATGACGACCCCGGCGCCGACGAAGATCAGCACCGACAGGGTGATCAGCACGAGCGCGGGCACGGTGAGCCGCCGGGGCACCCGGACCTCGTCGGTGATCGGCTCGAGCGGACCTCGGGTGCCGTAGGGGTGCGGCGGGTGGTAGTGGTCCATCGGGGGCCCCCAGAAGGCGATGCGCCACACCCGTTGCAGCGCCACCAGGGTCAGCGCGGCCCCGACGAGGATCGCGGCCAGCACGAGCCAGCCGACCAGCCCGCCGGCCTGGCCGGAGGCGATGGCCAGCCCGACCTTGCCCCACATGCCCGAGGTCGGGGGGAAGCCGAGCAGCGACAGGAAGCCGACGGCGACGACGACCGACACGACCCGCTCGCGGCGCATCAGGCCGCGCAGGTGGTCGAGCCGGCCGGTGCCGTAGACGTGCTCGACGGCCCCGATGCCCAGCACGATGGCCCCGACCGTGACGACGTGATGCACCAGGTAGAAGACTCCCGCGGCGATGGAGGCCGCGGTGAGCAGCACGACCGCGACGAGGATGTGCCCGACGCCGGAGACCATCTGGAAGGCCACCGCGGCCCGCACCCGCCGGGCCCCCAGGGTGCTGGCCGCCCCGACGACGATGGTCAGCACGACGACAGCCGCGAGGTATGCCGTCAGGGTCGGCTCGTGCCCGTGCTGGGTCACCGTGTAGATCCGGATGATCGCGTATGCCGCGACCTTGCTGTGCAGCGCGGACAACAGTCCCATGACCCCGGCCGAGGTGGCCCCGTAGGCCAGCGGCAGCCAGCCGTGCACCGGCACCAGGCCGGCTTTGATCGCCAGGGCGGTCAGCACCAGGGCCAGCGCCAGGCCCACCCCCGGCTCGTCGGCCCGGCCGGCCAGGGCGGCCAGGTTGACGGTGCCGGCGGTGCCGTAGACCAGGCCCACCCCGATGAGCAGGATGGTGCTGTTGAGGACGTTGCCGATGACGAAGGTGCGCCCGACCCCGACCCGCCGCCACGAGCCGGTCGCGGCGACCAGGGCGTAGGACGGCAGCAGCATGACCTCGATGAAGACGAAGAGGTTGAACAGGTCGGCGGTCAACAGCGCCCCGTTGACGCCGGCGATGAGCAGCATCGCCAACGGCGGCAGGAAGGGGCGGTTGAGTTCGCCGGTGAGCGCCAGGAACCACAGGGACAGCCCGGACAGCACGGCGGTGACGACCAGCAGCAGGGCGCTGAGCGAGTCGGATGCGAAGGCGATCGCGATGCCGGGCAGGAACCCGCCGACCTGGTGGGAGAGCACCGGGGTCTCGCGGTGCGCGTGGAGCAGCAGGAGGCCACCGATGAGGGTGCCGAAGGGGGTGATGAGCAGCAGGATGCGGTCCAGGCTGCGGCGCTGCGCCGCGACCGAGAGGGCGGCCGCGGCATACGGTCCGGCAACCAGCAGCAGGATGAGGGCCGGGTTCACTGCTCGTGCCCCTCACCGGTCTCCGGCAGCCGGTGACTGTCGTCGTTGTGGCCGATGACGGCGAAGGCGACCATGACGATGGCCAGGGCGAAGGTGATGACGATGGCGGTGAGCACGAAGGCCATCGGCAGCGGGTCGGCGGCGTCGGCCGCGGGGGTGACCCCGACGATCGGCTCACCCCGCCAGGCCAGCACCCCGGTGCTGAGCAGGATGAAGTTGGCCGCGTGGCTGAGCAGCATGACCCCGAAGATGATCCGCACATAGCTGCGCTGCAGCAGCAGGTAGATGCCGCCCGCGACGAGCACCCCGATGGTCAGGCTCAGCGTCATGACCCGGCCTCCGGGTCGATGCCGTCGACGAGATAGGTGGTGCGGGCGCCGACCCGCAGGGTGCCCTTGCTGATCTGCGGCACCGGGCTGGCCTGCTCGGGCTGCGGGTCGACCGGGTCGGCGCTGACGATGTCCGCCGTGGCGTCGGAGAGCCGCTGGCGCGGGCTGGTGCCGAGCAGGTTGAAGGCGACGATGCCCAGGCCGAGCACGGCGGCGTAGACCCCGACGTCGAAGACGATCGCGGTGGACAGGTGCACGCCCAGCACCGTGGCGTGCAGCGGCTGCAGGAAGGAGCCGGCGACGGCCAGATCCACCAGCCCGGTGCCGACGGCCGCCAGCAGCCCCCCGCCGATGAGCAGGTGCGGGAGCCTGCTGCGGCCGACCCGGCGGTCCTCGGAGTGACTGAGGAAGCCCAGGCCGACCAGCGAGGCCGCCACCAGAGCGGCGACGAAGCCACCGCCGGGCTCGTTGTGACCGCGCACGAAGATGAGCACCGAGGCCGCCGTGAGCACCGGCCCGAACCAGCGCATGATGATCTGCAGCCCGAGCACGTTGGACCAGGCCGGGGCGACCGCCCGGTGGGCGGGGGTGTCCGGCGGCGGGCGCAGCGGCGGCAGGTCCGACCGGGTCACGCCGGGGTCGAGGTGGCGCGGGTGGATCGTCGAGTAGAGCGCGAGGATCGCGATGCCCGACATGCCGAGCACGGCGATCTCGCCGAAGGTGTCCAGCGCCCGGAACTCGACGAGGATGACGTTGACGATGTTGGCCCCGCCGGTCAGCGGCTGGGTCTCGGTCAGGTAGTAGTGGGCGATGTCGCTGCGCTCGCGGCGGCCGGTGAGCACCCAGGTGCCGACCGCGGCGGCCGCCCCGGCCGCCAGGGCCAGCGCCAGGGTGAACCGGTGCCGGCGCGCCGTGATCGGCCGGAAGCTGCGGGGCAGCCGTTGCAGGGCCAGCATGGTGATGATGACGGTCAGGGTCTCGACGAGCAGTTGGGTCAACGCGACGTCGGGCGCGCCCAGCGAGAGGATCTGCACGGTCGCGACGATGCCGACCGCCCCAACCCCGACCGCCGCCCCGAGGCGTGAGGTGGCCCGGCAGACGACGATGACGGCCACCGTGAGCACGACGAGGAAGACCAGGTCGGTCGAGTGGTCGGTCAGCCGGTCGGTGCCCGGCACCCGGTCCGGCAGGGTGCCGCCGATCAGCAGCGCGGCACCGCCGCCGAACAGCACGGCGGTGAAGGCCACGACCATGGGGGTGAGCTGCCGGGACGGGTGCTCGGCCTGGACCAGGCGGGCCAGCCGGCTGCCCACCCGCACGGTGAGGTGGTCGATGGCGTTGAGCACCTCGGCCCCGTCGCGGGGGAGCCACGGGTGCTCGAGCCGGCGCCACACCTGCCGGCGCCGCGCGAGGATGACCAGGCCCGCGGCATACACGAGGACGGTCGCGGCGAGCGGGATGGTCAGGCCGTGCCACAGCGACAGGTCCGGGTCCCACTGCAGGGTGCCCGGGATGCTCGCCTCGGTGGCCCGGCCGACCAGCCGGCCCAGCAGCCCGGGCATCAGCCCGAGCGGCACGCCGACCAGGATCGGCAGCGCCGCCGAGGCCACGAGCACCCGCGAGGGGCGGCGCACCGGCCGGTCGTCCCGGCCGTCGACGAAGCCGCCGAGCAGGATCTTGCCGGAGTAGGCGAAGGTCATGATGCTGACCAGGACACCGCCGGCCAGCGCCAGCCAACCCAGCACCGCGGGCCCGCGCGGGTGCAGCAGCGCCTCGAACAGCGACTCCTTGGACACGAACCCGAGCAGCGGCGGCACTCCGGCCATCGAGGCGCAGCCCAGGGCGGTGAGCCAGAAGCTGACCGGCAGGTGCTCGCGCAGGGCCGGCAGTCGCCGGGTGTCCCGGGTCTTGGTCGCCTTGTCGATGATGCCGACCATCATGAACAGCCCCGACTTGAACAGCGCGTGGGCGATGGTGTGCAGGATCGCGGCCGAGATCGCCGGGATGGTGCCGACGCCGATCATCGAAACGATGAAGCCCAGCTGGCTGACCGTCGAGTAGGCCATGACCTTCTTGAGGTCGGTGTGCTGCAGGGCGAACAGCGCCCCCATGGCCGCCGTGACCAGCCCGACGGTGACCAGCGTCGCGTCCCAGATCGGCACGTCGTGCAGCGCCGGGGAGAAGCGCAGCAGCAGGAAGATGCCGGCCTTGACGACGGCGGCGGCGTGCAGGTAGGCGCTGACCGGGGTGGTCGCCGCCATCGCGTCCGGCAGCCAGACGTGGAAGGGGAACTGCGCCGCCTTGGTGAAGCCCGCGACGAGCACGAGCACGGCGACGATGCCCGCGAAGACCGGGTCGTCGAAGGCGTCGTGGTAGAGCGCGTCGCGGACCACGGTCGTGCCGGTGCGGACCACGACGAGGACCACCGCGGCCAGCAGCGCCAGGCCGCCGATGAAGGTCACCAGCAGGGTGCGCATCGACCCCGGCTCGCCGGGTTTGCCGGACCGCGCGATGAGCAGGAACGACGCGATCGAGGTCATTTCCCAGGTGAGGAACAGCAACACCAGGTCGTCGGCCAGCACCAGCGCGACCATGGAGAAGGTGAAGGTCCCCATGACGATGTAGAAGCTGAGGTTGGGCCGGTCCTCCAGATAGCGGGTCGAATAGATCAGCACGACCGCCCCGACGAGCAGCGCGATGAGCGCGAAGACGACCGAGAGCCCGTCCACCCGCAGCGCGAAGCTCACCCCGAGGCTGGGCACCCAGGGCACCCGCACGGCGTCGTGGTGCCCGTCCAGAGCGCGCCCGGCCGCCGGCAGCAGGACGGCGGCCGAAGCGAGGTATGCCGCGGCGAACGCCCACCCGGTGTTGCGGCCCAGCACCCGGGCCAGCAGCGGCGACAGCAGCAGCGCTGCCAGCAACGGCGCGAAGACCGCCAGGGCGGTCATCGGGCGGCGGGTCGGGTCGGGCCCACGCGGATCTCCAGGCTCGGTCGGGGTTCGGGTGCCAGCCTAGGCTCTGGGCCGCGCCGACGTCCGCGCCGTCCGCGCCCGACGGACCGCCCGCCCGGACCCGGCCCCCAGCAGGTAGACTCAGCGGGTTCTGGAGTGCCGGGAAGTCTGGTCGGCGACCACCTGGCCCGGTGCCCGGACCCGACGGGTCCGCACGCGGCATACCGGGTCGTGGTCTGCTGCGACCTGTGAAGGCGACCCGTCATGACCTCCCCTCCCCCGGCCTCCCGTCTGGGCCTGCTCGGCCACGGCTCGCTCGCGCAGTTGCGCCGGATCGCCCGGGCCCTGCGCACCGAGACCCTCGGTGGTGCCCTGCTGCTCGGCGCCGCGCTCGTCGCGCTGCTGTGGGCGAACTCCCCGTGGCGCACCGGCTACGCCGCCCTGCGCGACGTCCACGTCGCGGTCCCGCTGGTCGGCCCGGACCTCTCGCTCGGGCACTGGGCGGCCGACGGCCTGCTGGCGGTCTTCTTCCTGGTCGCCGGGCTCGAACTCAAGCAGGAGTTCGTCGCCGGCGACCTGTCCGACCGGGCCAAGGCGGTCGTCCCGGTGGCGGCGGCGGTCGGTGGGGTGGCGCTGCCGGCCCTGCTGTATGCCGCGACCGTCACCGTGCTCGGCGCCGAGGGCGCGTTGCGCGGCTGGGCCATCCCGACGGCGACCGACATCGCGTTCGCGCTGGCCGTGCTGGCCATCATCGGCAGCCATCTGCCGGGCGCGCTGCGCGCCTTCCTGCTCACCCTCGCGGTGGTGGACGACCTCATCGCCATCACCATCATCGCGGTCTTCTACTCCACCGACGTCGCCGCCGGGCCGCTGCTGCTGGCCGGGCCGGCGATCGTCGGGTTCGGCTGGGCGCTGCGCCGCGGCTGGACCCACCCGGTGCCGCTCGCGCTGCTCGGGCTGCTCGCCTGGTGGCTGGTGCAGCGCAGCGGGGTGCACGCGACGGTGGCCGGCGTGCTGCTCGGCCTGGCGGTGCCGGTGAGCCGGGCCGCCGAGCCCGCGGCGACCGCGCGGCCGGCCATCGCGGCCCGGCTGGAGCACCTGCTGCGGCCGGTGTCCGCCGGGGTCGCGGTGCCCGCCTTCGCCTTCTGCGCGGCGGGCGTCACGGTCGTCGGCGGTGGGCTCGGCGCGGCGTTCGCCGACCCGGTCGTGCCGGCCATCGTCCTGGCCCTGGTCGTCGGCAAGACGGTGGGGGTGTTCGGCGGCACCTGGTTGGTCGCGCGGTTCACCCGGGCCGCGCTGGCGCAGGGCCTGTCGTGGACCGACGTGCTCGGCCTGGCGCTGCTGTCCGGGCTGGGCTTCACCGTCTCGCTGCTCATCGGCGAGCTGGCCTTCGGGGTGGGGTCCGCGCGCGACGACCACGTCAAGGTCGCGGTGCTGCTCGGGTCGCTGGTGTCGGCGCTGCTCGCGGCCCTCGTGCTGCGGCGCCGGGAGCTGGACCACCGGGCCGGTCCCGCGGTCGCCAGCCCGCACGTCGGGCGAGCGCTCCCGTAGGCTGCCGGATAGGCCGCGCAGGCAGTGCGGCGCATCCCGACGGAGGCATCGATGTCCACCGACCTGCAGTTCCGTGACGCGCAGGAGCCCACCATCGGCCAGCTCGTCGCCTCGGCCAGCAAAGACATCTCGACGATCGTCCGGGCGGAGGTGGCGCTGGCCAAGGCCGAGGTGACCACCGGGGTGGCCTCCCTGGGTAAGGGCGCCGGCCTGCTCGCGGCCGCCGGGGTCGTCGGCATCTTCGCGGTGGCGTTCCTGCTCACCGCCGCCGCGTGGGGGCTGGTCGCCCTGGGGCTGCCGGCCTGGGCGGGCTTCCTCATCGTCTGCGGGGTGCTGCTCGTCGTCGCGCTGATCCTGGCCCTGGTCGGCAAGAAGGCCATCGGCTCGGCCCAGCCCAAGCCCGAACGGGCCATCGAGCAGGCGCAGCAGACCCTGGCGACGCTCAAGGAGGCGGCGGGCGGCTCGACCGCGCGGTGAGGGCGTCGGGCCGGTCTCGGGGAGGTCTTGGAGTGACCCGCAGCGCCGGGGAGCGCTAGCATCGATCGGCCCGGTGTCGCCGGGCGTCCGGTGACCGGCCGGCACGTCGAGATCCAGGGGCTGCCATGACCGACGCGGCGTCCGTGCTGGTGGACGGGCCGTGGGAGCACCGCTTCGTCTCGGCCAACGGGGCCCGGTTCCACGTCGCCGAGGCCGGCGATGGGCCGCTGGTGCTGCTGCTGCACGGGTTCCCCCAGTTCTGGTGGGCCTGGCGCCACCAGCTCGGCGTGCTCGCCGAGGCCGGCTATCGGGCGGTGGCCGTCGATCTGCGCGGCTTCGGCGCCTCGGACAAGCCGCCGCAGGGCTACGACACCTACACCTCCGCCGCCGACGCCGCCGCGATCGTGCGCAGCCTCGGTGAGGAGCGTGCGGTGGTCGTCGGGCACGGGCTGGGCGGCTGGATCGGCTGGGCCATGCCGCGGCTGCAGCCGGCGACGGTGCGGGCCATCGGGGTGCTGTCGATGCCGCATCCGGCGGTCATCCAGCGCGCCTCGTGGCGCAACGCCCGGCAGCGCTCGGCGTCGCGGTGGATCGTCGACCTGCAGTGGCCGTTCCGGCCCGAGCGCACCCTGGTCGAGGACGACCGGCAGGTCCGCGGCTATCTCACCGACTGGGCGGCCGAGGGGGGCGGCTGGCCCACCGAGCCGGACGTCGACCGGTATGCCGCGGCGCTGGCCCTGCCGTTCGTAGCCCACTCCGCCGCGGAGTACTACCGGTGGATCGGGCGCAACCAGTTGCGGCTGGACGGGCTGCTGCTGCGGGCCCGGCTGGTCGACCCGGTGCCGGTGCCGGTGCTGCACCTGCAGGGCGCCGCCGACCGCTGCGTGCTGCCCGCGGCCACCCGGGGCTCCGACCGGCTGGTGTCCGGGCCCTACACCTATCTGGAGATCCCCGGGGCCGGCCACTTCCTGCCCGAGGAGGCCCCCGACGCGGTCACCCGGGCGCTGCTGGACTGGCTGCCCGGCCTGCCCCGCTGACCCGGCCGAGCCACCCCGGCCGAGCCACCCCGGTCAACCCACTTGGCAGCTGCCGGTGTCGACGGCTGCGGAGGCGGCCAGAGCCTGGTCGAGCACCGGCCGGGCCTCACCGAGGGTGAGCGCGTAACCGGTGGTGTCGTCGTCCAGCGACTTGGCGAAGATCACCCCGACGACCCGACCCGAGGTGTCCAGCAGCGGTCCCCCGGAGTTGCCCGGCTCGACCCGGGTGCGCAGCGAGTAGATCTCCCGGGTCACCCCGGGCCGACCGTAGATGTCCGCGCCGGTGGCGGCCAGCCGGGCCCGCACCCGGGCCGAGTCGGCCCGCAGCGGCCCGTCGAGCGGGAACCCGGCGACGACGGCGGCGGCCCCGCGTTCCAGGACCGGCCCGAGCGGCAGCGCCGGAGCCTGCAGGCCGGGCACGGCCAGGACGGCCAGGTCGCGCTGCGGGTCGAAGACGACGACCCGCCCGCGCAGCGGCGGACCGGTGCCGCGGACCCGCACGGTCGCCTCGCCGATGCCCGCGACGACGTGGGCGTTGGTGACCACCCGGTCCGAGCCGACCACCCAGCCGGAGCCTTCCTGGGTCTGCCGGCACGCGGCGGCCACGCCGTTGATCTTGACGACCGAGTCCATGGCCCGCTGGACGGCCGGCGTGCCGAGCGCGGCTTGATCGGGTGCGTCGACCGGGGTGATCGGCTCGGCCTGCAGGCCCTCGAAGACCCGGGGAAAACCGCCTCGGTCCAGCGCCTGCCGGAAGCCGGAGAACAACTGTCCGGTCTGCGGCGGCACCAGCGCGTCGATGGTCTGCATGACCCGGGACTCACCGATCGCCCGGGCCACCGCGTCGCCGGTGACCCCCCGCAGGCCCCCGGCGACGAACCAGACGAGCACCGCGGTCGCGGCCACCGTCGCGACCGCGCCGAGCAGCGAGTCGACCGCCACCGCGGGCCGGGCCCGCAGTGCCCGGCGCAGCCGGCGCCCGGCCAGCACCCCGAGCAGTTGCCCCGCCGCAGCCGCGGCGAAGACCCCGAGGATGAGCAGCATCCGGCTCGGCAGCGGGTGCTCCTGCGCCCACGACCACCCGGCGAAGACGCCGGGCAGCAGCGTCATCCCCAGCGCCCCACCGCCCAGGAAGCCGGCCAGCGAGGCTACCGACAGCACCAGGCCCTGCCGATAGCCGGACACCGCGTAGGACAGCAGCACGATGCCGAGCAGCAGGTCGAGCAGGCCGCCGGTCATAGCCGCCTGCCGATGTGCCGGTCGGGCAGCGGCAACTCCCGGGACGGATCCCACCGGCGGGCCTGGCCGGACAGCTCGAGCACCTTGTCGACGATGCCACCGGTGAACCCCCACAGCAGCAGGTCGGGGCCCAGGTCCCAGGCCGGCCCCCGATAGCCGCTCGGGTGCACCACCGTGTAGCGGTGGGCCGGGTCGGCCAGATAGCTCACCGGCACGCTGAGCACCTGGGCCACCTCGTCGGGGTGTCCGACGGTGACCGGGGCGGGAGCCTGCCACCAGGCGAGGACCGGCGTCACGGCATACGAGCTGACCGGGATGTACAGCGCGGGGAGCCGGCCGATGACGTTGACCCCGCCCGGATCGAGGTTGACCTCCTCGTGCGCCTCACGCAGCGCGGCCCCGACGACGTCGTCGTCCTCGTCGTCGACCCGGCCTCCGGGGAAGGCGATCTGGCCGGCGTGCGAGCGCAGCGTGTGGGCCCGCTCGATGAGCAGCAGCGAGTCGTCGCCGTCCGGCCCCGGCCCGAACAGCACGAGCACCGCCGACTCGACCGAGCCCTGGTCCGGCGGCAGGAACCGACTGAAGTAGTGCGGGTCCAGCGCCGCGGCGCGGGCGGCCATCCGGTCCACCCAGTCGGGCTGCGGGACCGCCGACGGGTATGCCGCCAGCTCCCGCCCGTGGGCCACTCGCCCGGTCATCCGGTCGCCTCGTCGGCCGACGCTGCCGCGCCCTCGGCCTGCGCCCGGGTGCGACCGTCGGGAGCGAGCTCGTAGGCGAGCAGCTGCGCCGCCCGGGCCGGGTCCGTCTCGCCGATGCCGTAGGACGGGCACAGCCGAGCCACCGGGCAGGCCCCGCAGGCCGGCTTACGGGCATGGCAGGTGCGCCGCCCGTGGAAGATCAGCACGTGGCTGAGCATCGTCCAGTCGCGCCGTTCGAACAGGGCACCCACCTGGTGTTCGACCTTGACCGGGTCCTCCTGCGCGGTCCAGCCCAGCCGCCGGGCCAGCCGGCCGAAATGCGTGTCCACGGTGATCCCCGGCACCCCGAAAGCGTTGCCCAGCACCACGTTCGCCGTCTTGCGCCCGACCCCGGGCAGGGTCACCAGGTCGTCGAGCCGACCGGGCACCTGCCCGTCGAACCGCTCGACCAGGGCCGCGCCGAGCTTGATCAGCGCATCGGACTTGGCCCGGAAGAAGCCGGTGGACCGGATCAGTTCCGCCAGTTCGGCGCGATCGGCCGCCGCATAGTCGGCAGCGGTGCGATAACGGCCGAACAGGGTCGGGGTGACGAGGTTGACCCGCACGTCGGTGGTCTGCGCGGACAGGATCGTCGCGACGAGCAACTCCAACGGCGAGGTGAAGTCTAGCTCGCAGTGGGCGTAGGGGTAGCGGTCGTGCAGGATCCGATAGGTCCGCCGCGCCCGCCGGGTCAGCGCCAGCCGAGTCTGCGGGGCGGGAGCAGGCGAGGACACTCCCACAGGGTAGGCCCACCCAGCCTGACGGGAGACAACGTGACGTGGCACACTCTCGGCTATGGATCACGACGTGGTGCGTCGGGCGCCGCTGTTCGCAGCGCTCGAGGACGAGGCGGCCCACGCACTCCTGGCACAGATGTCGCCGACCCGGCTCGACCGCGGCGACATCCTGTTCCGCGAGGGTGACCCGGGCGACACGCTCTACGTCATCGGCGAGGGCAAGGTCAAGCTCGGCCGCACCAGCGTCGACGGCCGCGAGAACCTCGTGGCGATCCTCGGTCCCGGCGAGATGTTCGGCGAACTGTCGCTGTTCGACCCCGGCCCGCGCACCATGACCGCCACGGCGGTCGCCGAGACCCAGCTCATGGGGCTGACCAACGACGGCCTGACCGGCCTGCTGTCCGGGCGACCCGAGGTCGCCAAGACCCTGCTCGCCGCCCTGGCCAAGCGGCTGCGGCGCACCAACGAGCACCTGGCCGACCTGGTCTTCACCGACGTCCCCGGGCGCGTCGCCAAGGCGCTGCTCGACCTGGCCAACCGCTTCGGCCGCTCCACGGAGGAGGGCGTGCTCGTGGCCCACGATCTCACCCAGGAGGAGCTCGCCCAGCTCGTCGGGGCCTCCCGCGAGACGGTCAACAAGGCGCTGGCCGACTTCGCCAGCCGCGGCTGGCTCAAGCTCGAGGCCCGCGCCGTGCTGCTGCTCGACGTCGAGCGCCTGCGCCGCCGCTCGCGGTAGTGCCGTCGTGACCGGTCGGGCCGGACCGGCGCGTCGCTGACGGGCGCTGCCTGCTCGCTCGCTACGCCTGGCCCAGGTAGGCCAGCTGCGCCCGCACGCTCCACTCGGCTGCACCCCAAAGGTGTTGTGGCACATCGGCATACACGCTCTCGACGACCTCCCGAGGGGTGCGTGCGCCCAGGGCCAGGGCGGCCCGAATCTGCTCGAGCCGTTCGGCCCGATGATGCAGGTAGTAGCGCACCGCTGCCGCCGCGTCGGGCAGATCCGGGCCGTGCCCGGGCAGGATGTGGGCGACCGCCCCGGTCGCGCACAGCGCGGCGATCCGCTCCAACGACTCCAGGTATGCCGCGAGCTCACCGTCCGGCCAGGCCACCACCGTGGTGCCCCGGCCCAGCACCGTGTCACCGGTCAGCAGCGCCGCCTCGGCCGGCAGCAGGAAGGACACCGAGTCGCCGGTGTGCCCCGGCGTTGTGACGACGAGGACCTCCAGCCCGCCGACCCGCAGCAGATCACCGTCGCCGAGGTCGACGTGCCCGCGCCCGACGGCGCGCACCTGCGACCCGGTCAGCTCACCGAAGCGAGCCGCCGCCTCGGCGTGGTCGGCGTGGTCGTGGGTGAGCAGGGTCAGCCCGACCCGCCCGCCGTCCGCCTCGGCGACCGCGCGCACCCGGGCCAGGTGGCCCTGGTCCAGCGGCCCGGGGTCGACGACGACGCTCTCGGTCGCCCCCGGCTCGCGCAGCACCCAGGTGTTGGTGCCGTCCAGGGTCATCGGTCCGGGGTTGCCGGCCAGCACGCAGTGGGCCCGCGCGGTGACCTGCCCGGAGACCCACAGGTGCGGGGGGGTCGGCGCCGGTGGCGGGCCGGCCCGGCCGCCGGCCGCGTCCTGAGTCACCCGATCACCACTCGGCGCGCAGCACGACCTGGTCGTCGACGACCACCGGATAGGGGCGGATCCGGCGGATCACCGGCTCGTGCTCCCAGAAGGCCTCGGCGGTGTCGAACCGGGCAGCGTCCTCGAGCGCCGACAGGGTCGGGGGCAGCACCATGCACTCCTTGGCCGCGTTGGCCCGGACGACCTCGCGCGGCGAGAGCCACTCGGCGTGCTCGGCCTCGGTGGTGTGGTTGTCGACGACCTTGCCCTCGGGCATCCGGGCCACGAAGATCCGGGTGTCGAACTGCCGGGTCTCGATGACCGGGGTGACCCAATGCGCCTGTGCGCGCAGCAGATCGGCCCGCAACTCCAGCCGTTGCTCGCGCAACACCTGGCCGAGCGAGAGCCGGCGCTCGGCCAGGTCCTGCCGGATCGTCGTCCACGGTTGCGTCTGCGTGTCGACCAGCGCGCGGTCGCCCGGCGGCGAGGCCAGCAGCAGCCCGCACTCCTCGAACAGCTCGCGCACCGCCGCCACGACCAGCTCGCGGGCGTGGTCGTCGTCGCGGGTGCCCAGCCGCGCGGTCCAGAAGTGCGCCGGCGGACCGCCCCAGCCGATCTCGAGGCTGTCGCGCGGGTCCACCCCGCCGCCGGGGAAGACCAGGACGTTCGGCGCGAAGACCATCGTGCCGACCCGGCGCAGCATGAAGACCTCGATGCCGGCGGCACCGTCGCGCACGAGCATGACCGTGGCGGCGGGCCGCGGCGCCGGCGGCTCCTCGAGCCGGTCCTCGCGCCACGCCGCGGCACGCTCGTGCAGGATCGGGTAGTCGCGCAGCGGGAAGTCCCGCACGTGCGGCGTCGGCGTCACGGTCAGCTCCGCACCCGGGCGATGAGCTCGACCTCGACCGGGGAGTCCAGCGGCAACGCGGCGACCCCGACCGCGGAGCGGGCGTGCACCCCGGCGTCGCCGAACACCTCCTGGAACAGCTCGGAGGCGCCGTTGACGACGGCCGGCACGGCGGTGAACGACGGGTCGGCCGCGACGAAGCCGACGACCTTGACGATCCGGGTGACGTCGTCGAGGTCGACGACGCCGGCCAGCGCGGCGATGCCGTTGAGCGCGCACTGCCGGGCCAACGCCTTGGCCTGCTCGGCCGGGACCAGCCCGGCACCCTCGCCGACCTTGCCGGTGGCCGGCATCGCCCCGTCGACCATGGGCAGCTGCCCGGAGACGAAGACCAGGTCGCCGTCGCGCACCGCCGGCGTGTAGGCCGCGACCGGGGGCACGACGGTCGGCACGGTGAGACCGAGCTCGGCGAGCCGGTCCGCGACGGCGCCCATCAACGCTCGCCGGAGGGGCGCTTGAGATAGGCGACCAGGCCCTGCCCGTCCGGGCCGGGGACGACCTGGACCAGCTCCCAGCCGTCCTGGCCCCAGTTGTCGAGGATCTGCTTGGTCGCGTGCACGATGAGCGGCACCGTCGCGTACTCCCATGTCGTCATGCGCGCCACTGTAGCCGCCGGCACCGACGGGGACGGCTCGCGGTCGCCGGCCGCCGGCCGGGGATACATTGACAGGTATGCCACCCGCCCGCCGCGTCGAGGACCCGCGGGTGCGCCTGCACATCGTCACCGGCAAGGGGGGCACCGGCAAGACCACGGTGGCGGCCGCCCTGGCCGCGGCCCTGGCCGCCCGCGGCCAGCGGGTGCTGCTCGCCGAGGTCGAGGGCCGGCAGGGGATCAGCCAGGCCTTCGACGTGCCGCCGCTGCCGGTCACCGAGACTCAGGTCGCCGGCGCCGAGGGCGGTGGCATCGTCCTCGGCCTGGCCGTCGACGCCAAGGCCGCGCTGCTCGAATACCTCCAGCTGTTCTACAAACTCGGCCGGGCCGGCGGGGTGCTCGAGCGCTTCGGGGCCATCGACTTCGCGACGACCATCGCCCCGGGGGTGCGCGACCTGCTGCTCATCGGGCGGGTCTACGAGGCGATGCGCCGCCGGGTCGACGACCGGCACCACCGGCACAGCGACGCGCCGCACGCCTACGACTCGGTCGTGCTCGACGCCCCGCCGACCGGCCGGATCCACCGCTTCCTGTCGGTGGGCTCGGAGGTCGCCGACCTGGCCCGGATGGGGCCGATCCACTCCCAGGCCGGGTCGATCACCGAGATGCTGCGCTCGGCCGTGACCCGGGTGCACCTGGTGACGCTGCTGGAGGAGATGCCGGTGCAGGAGACCGTCGACGCGGTGACCGCGCTGCGCTCGCTGGGCACCCCGGTCGGCTCGGTCGTCATCAACCAGGCCCGGTCCGAGTTGCTCGCCGGCGACGGGCTGTCGGTGCCCGAGGTCGACGAGGCGGCGCTGGCCGCCGACCTGCTGCTGGCCCGGCTCGACCCGACGGACGCGCTGGTCTCGGGGTTGGCCGGCCAGCTGCGTCGCTACGCGGCCCGGACCGCGCTCGAGCAGGTGCAGCTGGCCGTGCTCGACTCGCTGTCCCTTCCGCTGGTCACGGTGCCCTATCTCGTCGACGGCATCGACGTCGACGCGGTCTGCGAGATCGGCGAGCTGCTGGCCGAGCAGGGCATGCTGCCCGAGGTCGAGGTGCCGGCATGAGCCGGGCCACCACCGGCCGGTCGACGGGCACCGGCCGGCGCGCCGGGCGCGCCCCGCGGGGCCGCCCCTTCGACGTGGACGAGTTGCTGGCCGACCGGCATACCCGGATCGTCGTGTGCTGCGGCAGCGGAGGGGTCGGCAAGACGACGACCGCGGCGGCCCTGGCGCTGCGGGCCGCCGAGCAGGGTCGCCGGGTGGTCGTGCTGACCATCGACCCGGCCCGGCGGCTGGCCCAGTCGCTCGGGCTGAGCGAGCTGGACAACACGCCGCGACCGGTGCGGGGGGTGCTCGCCGAGGGAGTCGGCAGCCTCGACGCGATGATGCTCGACATGAAGCGGACCTTCGACGAGGTCGTGCTCGCGCACGCCACCACCGAGACCGCCGAGCAGATCCTGGCCAACCCCTTCTACCAGGCGGTGTCGTCGTCGTTCGCCGGCACCCAGGAGTACATGGCGATGGAGAAGCTCGGCCAGCTGCGCGCCCAGGCCGACCGGGACGGATCCTGGGACCTCATCGTCGTCGACACCCCGCCGTCGCGGTCGGCGTTGGACTTCCTGGACGCCCCCAAGCGGCTCGGGTCGTTCCTGGACGGGCGGTTCATCCGACTCATCGCCACCCCCGCGAAGGCCTCCGGGCGGGCCGGGCTGAAGATCGTCAACCTCGGCATCGGCATGGTGTCCAAGGTGCTCGACACGGTGCTCGGCGGGGCGATGCTGCGCGACGTGCAAACCTTCGTCAACGCCCTGGACACGATGTTCGGCGGATTCCGGGAGCGCGCCGACCACACCTACGCGCTGCTCAAGCAGGGCGGCACCGCCTTCGTCGTGGTCGCCGCCCCGGAGCGTGACGCGCTGCGCGAGGCATCCTTCTTCGTCGCCCGGCTCGCCCAGGACGGTATGCCGCTGGCCGGCCTGGTCGTCAACCGGATGGCCCCGCCGCCCGCCCCCGGGCTGAGCGCCGACCGGGCGCGCGCCGCCGCCGAGCAGCTGCTCGATGCCGACCGACCGGACAGCGCCGCCGCCCTGCTGCTGCACGCCACGATGAGCGACCTGGCCGCGCGGCACCACAACCTGGTGCGCCGGTTCACCGCCGGCCACCCCGGCATCGCGGTCGCCGAGGTGACCGCCCTGGCCGAGGACGTCCACGACGTGGCCGGGCTGCGCGACGTCGGTCGCCTGCTCGCCGGCGAGTCGGTCGCCGGGTAGGGCCGGTTCGGCCGGGTTCGGCCGGTTCGGCCCGCCCCGGTCGAATCAGGCCTCGGCCGGGCCGGCACGACGAACGGGACGGCACGACGAACCGAACGGCCGGGCCTTGCGGCCCGGCCGTCCTGTGGTGTGGATCCCCCGATCCTCCACGCCTCCCGCTGGGTCCCCCGACCCTTAGGAGGCAGCAGCGGCCGTGGCCCGTCCTGCCCCGGCTGCCGCGAACAGTTGCCACCACGACGTGACGTGGGGCTTGCGCCGCAGGAGCGCTCGGCGCTCCCGCTCGGTCATGCCGCCCCACACCCCGAACTCCGTCCGGTTGTCGAGCGCGTCGGCGAGGCACTCGGCGATGACCGGGCATCGCTGGCACACCGCCTTGGCCTGCTGCTGAGCGGCCCCACGCACGAAAAGTGCGTCCGGGTCGCGCGTGACGCAGGCTCCCATACCTGCCCAATTGGTGCGCAGGGACCCCTTGGTCTCTGTGCTGTTCATGTTCTGTTTCCCGCTTTCCCCTAATGGTGTCCGGATGTTGTCCCAACCCCCAGGGACAACTTCCCGAAATGAGGTTAGGTGAGGCAACTCGGCCTCGACCATGACCCGATGGGATGACCTTGGCAGGCGCCGGACTAGTCCGCGAGGGTCACTCGTCACGACAACACGAAATGACTTCTGGCACCGACATGACCTCTGGCATCGGCCGTTCGGCGGAGGTGGTCGCCGTCCGGTCGAGGTATGCCGCCCCGGGACCTGCTCGTGGCGCCCCCGAGGGCGGGTCGGTTGTCGGGAAGAGCACCCGCCGGCGAGCGCTGATACCTCCCGCGGCGACGAGTTCCCGGCGGCCGGCGACCGAGCCGGATCGGGTGCGCGTCCGGCTCAGGAACGGGAGTTACCCTTGGGCGCATGTCTGCAGCCCGTCGCCCCGGTTTCGGCTCCGTGCTCAGCCTGCTCGCGGCCTTCGTCGCGGCCTCGGTGCTCGCCGGGTTCCTAGCGGCCGGCCTGTTCATGCCGATGGTCGGCGCGGTGGGGGCCACCGCCCGCGCCGGGGTCGACATGTTCGAGTCGCTGCCCGACGAGTTCACCACCTCGCCGCTGTCCGAGCAGTCGGTGATCCTCGCGGCGGACGGCAGCAAGATCGCGACCCCCTACGACGAGAACCGCATCATCGTCCCGCTGTCGGAGATCTCCCCGACCATGCGGGCGGCCCAGTTGGCCATCGAGGACCACCGGTTCTATGAGCACGGCGGTGCCGACCTGCAAGGCATCCTGCGCGCCTTCGTGCACAACACGAGCACGGGTGGGGTGACCGGGGGCGGCTCCACGCTGACCCAGCAATACGTCAAGATCACCCTGCAGGAAAACGCCTTGCGCGCCGGCGACAAGGATGCCGCGCGGGCGGCCGTCGCCCAGAACTTCGCCCGCAAGATCCAGGAACTCAAGTATGCGATCAGCCTGGAGAAGACGCTGACCAAGGACCAGATCCTCGAGGGCTATCTCAACCTCGTCTACTACGGCGACCGGGCCTATGGCGTCGAGGCCGCCGCCCAGCACTACTTCAGCAAGTCGGCCAAGGACCTCAACCTGCCGGAGTCGGCGATGCTGGCCGGCATCGTGCAGAACCCCGGCACGAGCGACCCGGTGAAGTTCCCGCAGAAAGCCATGCAGCGCCGTAACGTCGTGCTGGACCGCATGCACGAGTTGGGGGTCATCAAGGACGCCGACTGGCAGGCCGCCAAGGCGGTGACGCTCGAGCAGATGCTCAAGGTGCAGCCCAACAAGAGTTCGTGCGCCGCCTCCAACTACCCCTACTTCTGCGACTACATCATCAACTGGCTCAAGCTCGAGCCGTCGCTCAACGATGCCCTGGGCTCCACCGAGGCCGCCCGGATCCAGTCGATCTTCCGCGGTGGGCTGACCGTGCAGACGACGCTGGACCCCGGCAAGATGCAGGCGATGATGGAGGAACTGGGCAAGAAGGTGCCGATCGGCTCCAAGACCCCGGACGGCAACTACATCGGTGCCGCCTCCGCGATGGTCGACGTCAAGACCGGCGCGGTGCTGGCGATGGCCCAGAACACGCAGTACAACATCAAGCCGACCAACGACAACGAGACGTCGGTCAACTGGGCCGTGGACACCAAGTACGGCGCGAGCGTCGGCTTCGGCTTCGGCTCGACCGCCAAGGCCTTCGCCCTGGTGGCCGCGCTGGAGGCCGGCCTGCCGGTCAACTCCAGCGTCTACGTCAAGGGCGCCAGCTCGGACAACCCGGCGGAATACACCAACCGGGAGATCAAGGGCGAGTGCGGCCTGGGCCGCGACCCGTGGCCGGTGCGCAACGTCGAGTCGGTCCCGTCGGGCAACATGACCCTCGCGGAGGCGACGGCCCGGTCGGTCAACACCGCCTTCGTCGGCATCATCGTCGGCCCGCTGCAGGGGGACGCCTGCAAGGTCCGTGACGCGGCGACCCGGGTCGGGCTGACCCAGTCCAACGGGGAGCCGATCAAGCCGTTCCCCGCGGCCATCATCCTGGGCTCCGACTCGGTGTCCCCGCTGACCGTCGCGAACAGCTACCAGACCCTGAGCAACGACGGGAAGTACTGCCCGGCCCAGCCGGTCATCTCGATCACCAAGGACGGCAGGCAACTGCCGATGCCCGCCCTGGGCAGCCGCTGCGAGCAGCGGGTCGACACCAACGTCGCGCGTGGGGTCACCGAGATCCTCACCAACGTGCTGAAGTCGGGGTCCAACCGCTCCAGCGCCCTCGAGGGCGGCCGGGCCGCCGCCGGCAAGTCGGGCACCACCGACCGCAACAACGAGACCTGGTTCGTCGGCTACACCCCCGAGGTCTCCACCGCGGTCTGGGTCGGCACCCCGCTG
>CAZYHR010000012.1:0-34493 GCA_964647395.1 uncultured Intrasporangiaceae bacterium
GCTCGACCTGGGCCTTGCCCTCGCGGCTCTTGGCGTGCTGGGCGAAGATGTCGAGGATCAGTGCGGTCCGGTCGATGACCTTGACCTTGACGACGTCCTCGAGCGCGCGGCGCTGACCGGGAGCCAGCTCGCCGTCGCAGATGACCGTGTCGGCGCCCTCGGCCAGGACGATGTCGCGCAGTTCCTCGGCCTTGCCCTTGCCGAGATAGGTCGCCGGGTCCGGCCGCAGCCGGCGCTGCAGCACCCCTTCCAGGACCGTCGACCCGGCGGTCTGCGCCAGCGCGGCCAGCTCACGGATCGAGTGCTCCGCGTCGGTGACGGTGCCCTCGCACCAGACGCCGGCGAGCACGACCCGCTCCAGGCGCAGTTGCCGGTACTCGACCTCGGTGACGTCCTCGAGCTCGGTGGACAGCCCGGTGACGCGCCGCAGCGCGGCGCGTTCCTCGCGGTCCAACTGCTCGCCGTCGTAGTCGATGCCGAGATCGTCGTGCAGGACGATGTCGGAGGCCGCCTCGTGGTCGTCGGTCAACGCGGTGGCCCGGGCGGCGAAGAGATCAGCACGTCGTGTCATATCAGTCATAGGCTCTCACCCGGCCAACGCCGGGAGCGAGTCATTTGTGCCCGCCGACCCACCCGGCGGCCGGATCGCTAACCTGGGCCGGTGTCCGGGGACCACTACTTCAGCGCCGCACCGGGCGGGGACCAGCGGCGGCGCACCGTGCTCGTCGAACTGGCCGGCCACCGGCTGCCGGTGCAGACCGCCGGCGGCGTCTTCTCCCCCGACCACCTCGACGCGGGCACCGCGGTGCTGCTCGCCCACGCCCCCGACCCGCCCCGGCACGGGGCGCTGCTCGACCTCGGCTGCGGTTGGGGGCCGGTCGCACTCACCCTCGGGCTGCGGTCACCCGAGGCCGACGTCTGGGCGGTCGACGTCAACGAGCGGGCCCTGCAGCTGACCCGGGACAATGCGGCGGCGGCCGGCCTGGCCCGCGTGCGGGCGGCCCGCCCCGAGGACGTGCCGGCCGGCCTGCGCTTCGCGACGATCTGGGCCAACCCGCCGATCCGGGTCGGCAAGGCCGTCCTGCACGACCTGCTGCGCACCTGGCTGGTGCGGCTGGCGGCCGGCGGGGCGGCCTACCTGGTCGTCGCCAGGCACCTCGGGGCCGACTCGCTGCAGCGCTGGATCACCGCCGAACTCGGTATGCCGTGCGGCCGGATCGCGTCGCAGCGCGGCTTCCGGGTGCTGCGGGTCGACGGTCCGGGCGGGTCGGCGGGCGAACCCGAGCAGCGTCACAGCGAGGTCTGACCGTCGGCGACCAGCACCGCGGGGCCGGCCAGCTCGGCGGTGCCCGCCGGTGTGAAGGTCACGGTGAGCCGGCCGCCGGGGACCTCGACGGTCCAGACCCGGTTGCCGTCGGTCGGGCCCTCCCACCAGCGGGTCGCCGCCGCGGCGGCGACCGCGCCGGTGCCGCACGAACGGGTCTCCCCCACGCCGCGCTCGTGGACCCGCATGGCGATGTGGCCGGGACCGACGAGGGTGACGAGCTCGACGTTGGTGCCGTCGGCCGGGGTGGGTGCCACGTGCGGCTCGACGGTGAGGTCGAGCTCGGCGAGGTCGCTGTCGGGGGGCAGCAGGACGACGGTGTGCGGGTTGCCGACGTCGACCCGCAGGCCGGGCAGCTCGGCGGCTCCGCGGGTGGTCACCACGGCGTTGAAGCCGCGGGCCCGGGCGTCGTCGGTCTCGTCGACGAGCGCCGGGCCGAGATCGACGGCGAAGCCCTGGGGCACCGTCCGGACCCGCTTGAGCCCGGTCCGGGTGGCGATGACGAAGTCGTCGTCCGGGGCCAGCCCCTCGCGGCGCAGATAGGCCGCGAACACCCGGGTGCCGTTGCCGCACATCTCGGCGACCGACCCGTCGGCGTTGCGGTAGTCCATGAACCACGGTGCGGCAGGGGCGAGTTCGCGCACCTGCTCGTCCGGGGCGAGCGCGGTCGGCACCACCCGGATGACGCCGTCGCCGCCGATGCCGGCGCGCCGGTCGGTCAGCAGCCGGATCCGCTCGGGCGTCAGCGCCAGGGTGCCCTCGGGATCGGGCAGCACGACGAAGTCGTTCTCGGTGCCGTGCCCCTTGGTGAACCGCGCCGTGGTCATGTCCGGCATTGTCGCCGATCGGCAGCGGCCGCGGTCGTCCGGTCCGGGCCGTCCGGCCGTCAGCAGGCGGCCAGGGCCCGGTCGAGCAGGTCGGGCGCCGACGCGGGCAGCCAGTGGATGCGCGGGTCGGCCCGGAACCAGGACCGCTGGCGGCGCACCAGCCGGCGGGTCGCCGCGGCGGTCGCCGCGCGGGCCTCCGGCTCGGTGCACCGACGCTCGAGCAGGTCGAGCACCTGCGCGTAGCCGATCGCTCGCGACGCGGTGCGCCCCTGGCGCAGCCCGGCGTCGACCAGGCCCTGCACCTCGGCGACCAGCCCCTGGGCGAACATCCGGTCCACCCGCTGCGCGATCCGGTCATCGAGGGTCTCGGTGTCCTCGTCGAGGCCGAGCAGGATCGTGGGCCGGACGTGCGCACGGCTGGGCAGCGACGCGGAGAACGGCCGCCCGGTCAGCTCGACGACCTCGAGGGCCCGGATGACGCGCCGCGCGTTGCGCGGCTCGATCCGTTGCGCCGCAACGGGGTCCAGCCGCGCCAGCCGCGCCCGCAGGGTGTCGAGGCCGAGGGTCGCGCAGTCCTGCTCCAGCCGGCGCCTGACCTCGGGGTCGGTGGGTGGGATGTCGAGGACGTCGAGAGCCGCGCGGACATAGAGTCCGGAGCCGCCGACCAGCAGCGGCCGTGCTCCGCGCCGGTCGATCGCCGCGAGGTCGGCGCGGGCCGCCACCTGATAGGCCGCGACGTTCGCCTCCTCGGCCACTTCGAGCACGTCGAGCTGGTGGTGCTCGACGCCGCGCCGGTGCGCCCGGGGCAGCTTGGCGGTGCCGATGTCCATGCCGCGATACAGCTGGCTGGCGTCGGCGTTGACGACCTCGCCCCCGAGGGCGAGGGCCAGGGCGACGGCGAGGTCGGACTTGCCGGTGGCGGTCGGGCCGACGACCGCGACGACCGGTGCGCTCACGCCTGGACGGTGGGTCGCTCGGCGTCGTCGGTCGCGGCGTCGTGCCCGAACGGGTCGGGGTCGACGCCGGGCAGCCACGAGTGGCCGGGCACCCCCCAGCCGTGGGCCTTGACCGCCTTGCGGGCCCGCTTGGCCCAGCGGTCGTCGAGCCGGTCGACGTACAGCTTGCCGTTGAGGTGGTCGAACTCGTGCTGCATGCACCGGGCGAACCAGCCGGTCGCGGTGAAGGCGAGCGGACGACCGTGCCGGTCCAGGCCCGCGACCTGGGCGGTCTCGGCGCGCCGCAGCGGGAAGTGCTCGCCGGGCACCGACAGGCAGCCCTCGGACTCCTCGTCCGGGTCGGGTCGGCCGTCCGGCACCCGGCTCAGCGTGAGGAACGGGTTGACGACCACGCCCCGCGGTGGCACCCCGTCGTCGTTGGGCATCTGGTAGACGAACACTCGCAGCCCCACCCCGATCTGCGGTGCGGCCAGGCCGACGCCGTGCGCGGCGTCCATCGTGTCGTACATGTCCTGGACGAGTTCGGCCAGCGCGTCGTCGAAGCTCTCCACGCGGGACGCGACCCGGTGCAGCACGGGGTCGCCCGTGATGACGACGGGACGGATCGGCATGGGTCAAGTCTCACATGTCGCGCGCCGGTCCGGCACCCGGCCTCAGCCGCGCCGCCGCGTCGCGATAGCGCAGCTCCGCCAGGTCGGTCAGCACCGGGTGGGTGCCCAGCGGGGTGGTGACCCGGTCGGCCCCGGCGTCGTGCAGCCGGTCCAGGAAGTGACCGGGGGCCAGCAGGTAGGCCGCGACCGTCACCGGCCGCCCACCTCCGGCTCGCCGGGCGGCGCGGACGGCGTCGCCGACCCGGGCGGCCGCGCCGGCGGCATACCCGATCGTGGTCGGCCCGGAACGACGGCCGGCCAGCAGGGCGAGCATCTGCTGGGCGTCCTGCCGGGCCTGTGGGCGTGAGCTACCCGCGACCGCGAGCACCACGGGATCGTCGGTGGCACAGCCGGTTTCGGCCAGGCGGTCCAGCAGGGCGGTGACCAGACGGTGGTCCGGGCCCAGTGGCGGGGCCGCCACGGCGATCGGCACCGAACGCACCGCGTCGGCGATGTCGACCTCGACGTGGTAGCCGCCGGCGAGCAACAGCGGCACGACGACCACCGGTGCACCACGGGCCGTGCGCTGCACGACCTCGCCGACCAGCGGCTGCTGGACGTCGACGAAGGCGAGGTGCACGTCGACGGCGGGCAGCCGCTCGCGCACCCGGGTGGCCAACTCGGCGAAGACCCGCTGACCCGCGGGGTCGGCGGTGCCGTGGGCCGTCAGGACGAGCGCCGGATCTCGCGCAGGCACCGCCCCAGGGTGCCACGCCGCCCGGGCGGGCGGCGCAAGATCGCACCGGTGTGTCGACCCGTCGGTGCCGTCCAGTGCGTAGGGTGGTTCGGCCGGGACGGACGGTCCCGGCCCGAACCAGGAGGATGACGCATGGGGATCTTCGACGACGCCAAGGCCAAGGCGGGCGAACTGCTCGGCCAGCACGGCGACAAGGTCGAGGAGGTCAGCGACCAGGCGCTCGACCGCGCCGCTGAGCTGGCCAACGAGCGCACGGGTGGGGAGCACGCCGACAAGATCCAGCAGGCCCGCGACGCCGCCGACCAGCAGGTCGGCACCGAGGAGGGCGGCCTCATCTGAGGCGCCCGTGGAGGAGACCGATGAGCGACCAGGAGCAGACACCCGACGTCATCACCGAGGGTGACCGGGCGGTCGAGATGGACGCCGAGGGCGCTGCGCAGCCGGTGGCCGGTGACGAGCCGGACACCACCGAGGCGGCGCAGACCGAGCTCGACGACGTGATCGAGTCGGTCGAGAGCACCGAGCAGTAGAGCGGCACCGAGCAGTCAGAAGGCACCGAGCGGTCAGAAGGCACCGAGCGGTCAGAAGGCACCGAGCAGTTGCACCGAGCGTGGGCAACTGCCCGCGTCCGCGCACGGTTCGGTCGAGGCCGGTCCCCGAGGTGGGGGCCGGCCTCGGCGCTGCCGGGGTGGGTCAGTGGTCGCCGGTGGCGCAGGCCGGCATCGGGCTGCGGGTCGGCTGCGGGACACCGACCCTCGGCATGCCGAGCGAGACCGCGGGCTTGGCGCCGGTCCCCTTGTCCTGCAAGGCTGCCCAGGCGTCACCGCCGCAGGTGCGGCGCACGGCATACGCGCCGCCGTGGTGGGCCGAGTCGGCGACCAAGTGGTGCGGGGCGCCGTAGGTGACCCCGACGGTGACCAGGTCGCCCGGCCGGGGCCGGTCGCTGGGGGGCGTGCCGGCGGGCAGCGCGAAGTGGACCAGCCGGTTGTCCCGCGCCCGGCCGGACAGCCGCCGGGTCTGTTCGTCCTTGCGGCCCTCGCCGGGGGCGACGAGCACCTCGACCTCGCGCCCCTCCAGCGCCCGGTTGCCGGCCCAGGAGAGCTGCTCCTGCACGGCGATGAGCCGGTCGAAGCGCTCCTGGACCACCGGCTTGGGGACCTGGCCGGGCATGGTCGCGGCGGGGGTACCGGGGCGGATCGAGTATTGGAAGGTGAAGGCGCTCGCGAAGCGGGCGGCGGCCACGACGTCGAGGGTCTGCTGGAAGTCCGCCTCGGTCTCGCCGGGGAAGCCGACGATGAGGTCGGTCGTGATCGCGGCGGCCGGGATGTGGTCGCGGACCTCGTCGAGGATGCGCAGGAAGCGCTCGGCGCGGTAGGAGCGGCGCATCGCCTTGAGGACGCGGTCCGAGCCGGACTGCAGGGGCATGTGCAGGCTCGGCATGACGTTGGGGGTCTGCGCCATGGCCTCGATGACGTCGGTGGTGAAGGCGGCCGGGTGCGGGCTGGTGAAGCGCACCCGCTCCAGCCCTTCGACCTGGCCGCAGGCGCGCAGCAGTTTGCCGAAGGCGAGGCGGTCGCCGAACTCGACGCCGTAGCTGTTGACGTTCTGGCCGAGCAGGGTGATCTCGACGACGCCCTGGGCCACCAGGGCCTCGATCTCGGCGAGGATCTCGCCGGGGCGGCGATCCTGTTCGCGCCCGCGCAGGCTGGGCACGATGCAGAAGGTGCACGTGTTGTTGCAGCCGACGCTGATCGAGACCCACGCGGCATACGCGCTCTCCCGGCGGGTCGGCAGGGTCGACGGGAAGGTCGCCAGGCTCTCCAGGATCTCGACCTCGGCCCGCTTGTTGTGCCGGGCCCGGTCCAACAGGGCCGGCAGCGAGCCGATGTTGTGGGTGCCGAAGACCACGTCGACCCAGGGCGCCCGCCGCACGATGGTGTCGCGGTCCTTCTGGGCCAGGCAGCCGCCGACCGCGATCTGCAGGTCGGGGTTGCGCTGTTTGGCGGGGCGCAGCTGGCCGAGGTTGCCGTAGAGCTTGTTGTCGGCGTTCTCCCGGACGGCGCAGGTGTTGAAGACGACGACGTCGGCCACCGGCGGGCGGCTGTCGGCGGGCAGGCCGGCCAGGTCGACGTAGCCGGCGGTCTCGAGCAGGCCGGCCAGGCGCTCGGAGTCGTGGACGTTCATCTGGCACCCGTGGGTGCGCACGTCGTAGGTCTTGGGGGCGGTGGGCGTCGTCATGGCAAGGACAAGGGTATGCCGCTCGGGCGCGCGGGTCGGCCAGCGAGACGGAAACGTCCACCGGCACCGGCCGTCCTTGCCGAACCAGGTTAGGCGTGCCTAACGTCGAGTATGACCTATGTCGTGATCGGCGCCGGACTGGCCGGCGGAACCGCGGTGACCCAGCTGCGTGAGCTGGGTGTGCAGGACCCCATCGTCCTCTATGGGAGCGAGCGGCATCCCCCATACGAGCGGCCGCCGCTCTCGAAGTCCTATCTGTTGGGCGACGACCCGTTCGAGAAGGCGCTGGTCCACGACGAGTCCTGGTACGCCGACCATGACGTGGACCTGCGGCTGGGCACCGAGGTGGTGCGGATCGACCTGGCCGGCGAGACGGTCGAGACCGCCGACGGCCTGCAGGCCTTCGACCGGCTGCTGCTGACCATGGGGTCGCAGCCGCGGCAGCTGCCGATGGCCGACGAGAGCGGAGTGCCGGTCGCCTATCTGCGCCGGATCGAGGACAGCGACCGGATCCGCGAGTCGTTCGGCGAGGGCCGCCGGATCGTGCTCATCGGCGGCGGCTGGATCGGGCTGGAGGTGGCGGCGGCGGCCCGGGCCGGCGGCACCGAGGTGGTCGTCCTGGAGGCCGCCGAGCTGCCGTTGCTCGGCGTGCTGGGTCCGCAGGTCGCGACGGTGTTCGCGGACCTGCACCGGGAGCACGGCGTGGACCTGCGCCTGGGCGCCCACGCCACGGCCGAGGACCTGCAGGGCGCCGACCTGGTCGTCGTGGGCATCGGCGCCCGACCGAGCACGGACCTGGCCGAGGCGGCCGGGCTGGACGTCGACGACGGGGTCCTGGTCGGGCCGATCCTGCGGACCAGCCACCCGATGGTCTTCGCGGCCGGTGACGTCGCCAACCAGTTGCACCCGACGCTCGGCAGACTGCGGGTCGAGCACTGGGACAACGCCATCGAGCAGGCCAAGGTTGCCGCCGCGAACCTGTCCGGCGACCAGGGGCTGGTCTACGACCGCCTGCCCTACTTCTTCACCGATCAGTACGACCTGGGCATGGAGTATGTCGGCCACGGCAGCGCCAAGGACTCGGTCGAGTTGCGCGGCGACGTGCCGGGCCGGGTGTTCCGCGCGATCTGGCGCAACGACGAGGGCGTGGTCACCGCAGCGATGCACGTCAACGACTGGGATGCCATGGACGAGTTGCGCGCGCTGGTCGGGCATCGGGGCTGAGGCCGGCGGCCCGAGCCGGTGCCCCGGCGTGGCGCGGGGTCGGAGCGCCGGGACCCGGTCCGGCCGAGGGGCCGGTCGGGGCGGTGCTGGTCAGCGGTTGAACAGCCGCTTGAGCAGCCCGACGCGCTGCTCGGGCGGGCAGGCACAGCGCTGGGCCAGGGGCACCCCGGCCAGGGCCTGCTCGACGTGGTTGCCGCAGCCCGCCCAGGTGGGCTTGCCGCAGCGGCGGCAGGTGACACGGTGGCACATGGTGACTCCTCGGTGTTCCGGACTCGATGTTCTGGACCCGGCGGGCGTGGCTGACCTCTTCCAGCCCTCGCTCACGACACCGTCGATATACCCCCCAGGGTATCAGACCGGATCGGTCCAGCGCACGATCGGTGGCGTCGTGCAGCGCCGGGGCGATGTCGACGAGCGAGGCCCGAGGCAGGGCGCCACGAGCATCCGGTCGACGCACAACGCTCTTGAGATGGTGGCACAACGCTCTTGAGATGGTGGGCCGTGACATGATCACAGCCCCGGTCGGGCGTGACGCCCGGCTCGGCCGAGCCACGGCCGCGGGGCGAGATCGAGGGGATCCCCATGAAGCCCACGAAACCGTCCGGCAAGCGCATCCTGGCGGTGGTCACGAGCACGCCGTCCTACCAGAAGGTCGGTTACCGGACCGGCCTGTGGCTGGGCGAGTTGACGCACTTCTACGACGAGGTGACCCAGGCCGGCCATGAGGTCGTCGTCGCGAGCATCGCGGGTGGTCGGGTGCCCATCGACCCGGAGAGCCTCAGCACGTTCATGCTCAAGATGGGCGGCACCCAGGACCGGTACGAGGACCGGTCGTTCATGGACCTGCTGGAGGACACCCCGTCGGTCGGGTCGCTGCGGGACGAGGACTTCGACGCGGTGTTCCTCACCGGCGGCCACGGTGTCATGTTCGACTTCCCGGGGTCGGCGGCGCTCGTCGAGCGGATCCAGCAGGTCGACCGCGACGGCGGTGTCGTCGCGGCGGTCTGCCACGGCCCGGCCGGTCTCACCGAGGTCGTCGGCGCGGACGGGAAACCGTTCCTGCAGGGCCGCAGGGTCACCGGCTTCAGCTGGCCGGAGGAGAAGCTCGCGGGGCGGGACCGGGCCGTGCCCTTCCGGCTGGACGAGCGGCTCAAGGCCCGCGGCGCGAAGTACACCAAGGCACTGCGGCCGATGGCGTCGAAGGTCGTCGTCGACGACCGCCTGGTCACCGGCCAGAACCCCACCTCCGCGAGCGGGGTGGGCGAGGCGGTCAACACGCTGCTCGCCAAGGGCCGCCAGCGCTGACCGAAGAAGACGGTCGATCCCGGGCGCTCGAGCCGCCGCGTCAGTCCCGGGCGTGCTCCGGGGCGGCGTTGACCGCGTCGCGGACAACCGCGTAGGCGACCCCGGGCGAGTAGCCCTTCCGAGCCAGCATCCCGGCCAGCCGCCGGGCCTGGACCTTCGGGTCGAGCCCGGCCAGTGAGCGCAGCCGCCGGGCCACGAGCTGCTCGGCCCGGGCCCGCTCGGTCGCGTCGTCGAGCGCCCCGATCGCCTCGGTGGCGATCTCGGCGTCGACGCCCTTGTCGCGCAACTCCCGGCGCAGCGCGGCGCCGGACAGACCCTTGGTGCGCCGCCGCGAGTCGACGAGTTGGGCGGCGAACCGGTCGTCGTCGACCAGCCCCACGTCCTCGAGCCGGTCGAGCACCGCCGCGACCACCTCGGGGTGGCCGCGTCGGGCCAGTTTGTCCTCGAGCTGAGCCCGGCTGCGCGGGGCCATGGCGAGCTGGCGCAGCGCGATGGCCCGGGCCACCGAGTGCGGGTCGGGCTCGTCGTCGTCGGCGACCCGGGGGTTCGGTACGTCGGGCCTGGTCGGCCAGGTGACGCCGGCGGCCCCGCCGGCGGCCGTGGGGTTGCCGACGTCGGGCCTGGTCGGCCAGGTGACGCCGGCGGCCGCCTCCGCGGCCCGCAGCGCGTCGACCGCGGCGGCCTGCCGGTCATCGGGCCGGGCGGACCGCCAGCCGGGTGCGGGGTCCTGCCGGGGGTCGGGCGCGGCTGCCGACGGGCGCGCCACGGGTGCCCCGCCCGGCGGGTCCGGGCGCGGCATACCGGTGCGGTCCATCGTCAGAAGTCGACCGGGACGTCGGCGACGGCGGGCTGGTCGATGCGCGGTCCGACGCCGAGCTTCTCCTTGATCCGCTTCTCCAACTCGTCGGCGAGGTCCGGGTTGTCCCGCAGGAAGGACCGGGCGTTCTCCTTGCCCTGGCCGAGCTGGTCGCCCTCGTAGGTGTACCAGGCGCCGGCCTTGCGGACGAAGCCCTGCTCGACGCCCATGTCGATGAGTCCGCCCTCGCGGGAGATGCCGTGGCCGTAGATGATGTCGAACTCGGCCTGCTTGAACGGCGGGCTCACCTTGTTCTTGACGACCTTGACCCGGGTGCGGTTGCCGACCGCCTCGGAGCCGTCCTTGAGGGTCTCGATGCGCCGTACGTCGAGCCGGACCGAGGCGTAGAACTTCAGCGCCTTGCCACCGGTGGTCGTCTCAGGCGAGTTGTGCACCATCACCCCGTCGGCGAAGTAGTTGTGCGTGCCGTCGACCTCGATGTCGAAGCGGTGCATCGACCTGGTGCGCGGCCTGACGTGGACGTCGAGCACGCGGGAGGGCACGAGCACCGACCGCGGTTCGACGAACTCGGGCTGGACATCGAAACGACCCCGCAGCCCGGGCAGCAGTTTGTCGTCCATCGACGGGTGCACGAACGGCGCCACGATCTCGAGGAAGCGTCGCGAGCCTGCGGTGCTCATCGTCAGCACCGCCTTGCGTGCGCTGCCGCGCGCGGCCCAGGAGCACTGCACCCCGTAGGTGTCGCGCAGCAGATCGACGAGGCGGTCTCGGCTGGCCGGACTCATCGCCTCGAGGCCGAACGCGACCCGGCCGCTGCCGCCGTGCGCGCGGGCCTGCGGGCCCTTGGAGCCCGGCGTGAACGACCCGTCGTCCATGAACCAGATGGCCAGGGCCAACGGGGTCAGCGCCTTGAGGAAGTCCTCGGTGAGGTGCTTCCTGCCGTCGCCCCAGTAGACGACCTCGCGCAGTTCGGCCAGCTCGGGCAGGGGCGCGAGGTCGACGAAGGCGGCGCCCTTGGCGTTGGTCGTGCGGGTCTGGCCGACGTTGCCCAGCAGAGACGCCTTCCAGTCCAGGTATGCCGTCTGGGCCGCCCCCTGGCCCATCCTGAACCGCGCCCCCCGCCGGCCACGGCGGTTCGGCGTCAGGTGTCCGTCGCCCATCAGGCCGCCGAGGATGACCTGCCACTGCTGGGGGCCGAGCCGCTGGGTCTCGTCGGTGAGCACGCGATCGCCGGGCAGCAGCTCGCCGGCCTCGCGCCAGCCGCCGGGAGTCCGGACCAGGTGATTGGCGGTGGCCCCGAACTGCGAGCGGCCGGTGCCGCCGGCGCGCTCGACCGTGATCTGCAGGAACCGGTCGGTGACCCCGTTGTCGAACCAGCCGGTGACCGGGCGGGTCACGACGGCGTCGGTGGCGGGGTCGTAGGTACGCACCTCGACCGGCATCCGCCGGTTGACGATCTTGCCGATCTTCTCCGTCGAGCCGTCGGCGAGGGTGACCCGAGTGTCGTAGGAGAGACAGCCGAACATCACTCCGATCTTCTCGCGCAGCTGGTTGATGAAGATCGCCGTCGTGCCGGTCGAGTTGAGCGCGCCGGTGATCTTGCGCAGCGCCTGGGACATGAGCCGGGCCTGCAGGCCGACGTGGCTGTCCCCCATCTCGCCCTCGATCTCGGCCCGCGGCACGAGCGCGGCGACCGAGTCGATGACGATGATGTCGATGGCCCCGGAGCGGATCAGCATGTCGGCGATCTCCAGGGCCTGCTCGCCGGTGTCGGGCTGGCTCACCAGCAGGCTGTCGATGTCGACCCCGAGGCTCTTGGCGTATTCGGGGTCGAGGGCGTGCTCGGCGTCGATGAAGGCCGCGATGCCGCCGGCGCGCTGGGCGTTGGCGACCGCATGCAACGCCACGGTGGTCTTGCCGCTCGACTCGGGCCCGTAGATCTCCACCACGCGACCCCGCGGCAGGCCGCCGATGCCCAGGGCGACGTCGAGGGCGATCGACCCGGTGGGGATCACCTCGATGGGTGGCCGGACGTCGTCGCCCAACCGCATGACGGCGCCCTTGCCGTGCTGCTTCTCGATCTGGCCCATCACCGCGGAGAGGGCCTTTTCCTTGTCCTGCGCGACAGCCATCGCACCCACCATCCTTCTGCTCGAGAGTCCGCCGTCCATAGGCGACCCGCGCGACGGCCGGCCGGATCTTCCGGACGACCGTGTTGTCGAGTCGGACGTTAGGCGCCACCACCGACAGACCTCATCCGCCGGCCCGAGGGCCTGTGGATGGTGTCGGACGGGTCCGGTCACCTGTGGACACCGTAACGAACAATTGTTCGACGAGTTGGCGACACGCCGGAGGACCCCGGCGCGAACTCGGGCTTCTCCGCCGGCCGGCCAGCCACCTCGCCACGGCCACCTCCCCACGGCCACCTCTCCACGGCCACCTCTCCACGGCCACCTCCCCACGGCCACCTCCCCACGGCCACCTCCCCACGGCCACCTCCCCACGGCCACAGCCCTGAGGCCACAGCCCTCAGGCCAGCAACAGCCGCTCCACCCGCCGGGCGGCACCGACGACACCGACGGCGGCGAGCACCCCCAGATAGAACACATGCCACAGCAGCCCGGCCGAGACCTCGCCGACCCACAGGCCACGGACCAGCGCCACCCCGTGGTAGAGCGGCGTGGCCTGCACGAGCGTCTGCGCCCAGCCGGGGTAGGCCGACAGCGGGAAGAACGTCGCCGAGAACAGGAACATCGGCTGGATCGCCAGGGTCACCAGGTCGAAGTCGACCCACGACCGCAGGAACGTCGTCGCCCACATCCCCACTGCCGCGAAGGCCAGCGCGACGAGCATCGCCGCCGGCACCGCCAGCAGCCCCCACGCCGACGGGACCAGCCCGGCCACCCACGCGACCAGCAGGAACGCCAGCACGTACGCCGTGCCGCGCAGCAGCGACCAGGTCACCTCCCCCACGGCGACGTCCCGCGGCGACATCGGCGTCGCGAGCACCGAGTCGTAGAGCTTGGCATACCTGAGCTTGAAGAAGACGTTGAAGGTCGAGTCGAGCACCGCGGCGTTCATCGCCGACGCGGCGAGCATCGCGGGGGCGACGTACACGGCATACGGCACGGTCGTGCCGCCGTCGGTGGTCACCGCACCGACGAGCGCCCCGAGCCCGATGCCGAGCGAGAACAGGTAGAGGACCGGCTCGAGGAAACCGGTGACGAACGCGACCCACTGCCGCCGGAACGACAGCGCGTTGCGCTCGACGAGGACCAGCGCCAGGCTCATGTGACCAGCCTGCGGCGCAACTGCTGGGCCGCGACCAGCGCGCCGACCCCGGCGAAGACCAGCAGCACGAGCAGGTGCCCGGCCAGCCGGAGCGGGTCGACCAGCCCCAGCCCGATGGCCCGGCACGCTTCGACGCCGTGCCACAGCGGGGTCACCTGGGCCAGCGGCCGCAGCGCCGCGGGCAGTTGCTCGACCGGGAAGTAGGTGCCGGAGAACAGCATGAGCGGCATGACCCCGAGCCGGAAGACCATGGTGAAGGCCGCCTCGGTCTCGGTGCGCGCGGCCAGCGCGGTCATCCAGGTGCCGAACGCCAGCCCGGTGAGCATCGCGGTCGGCACGGTGAGCAGCGCCCACCAGGACCGGAACGACCCGAACAGCCATGCTGTGCCGACGAAGCACACCGCCAGCAGCCCCAGCTGCAGGCCGACCGCGACGAGGTGGGCCCGCAGGATGTCGATCGTGCGCGCCGGGGTGGCCAGCATCGCGTGATAGGTGCCCTGCCACTTGATCGCGCCCATGACCGGCCAGGCCGAGTCACCGACCGCGGTCATCATCGCCGTGCTCGCCAGCACGGCCGGCACGACGAAGTCGAGATAGGGCACGGTGTGCCCGAGCCAGGGCACGCCCCCCGCGGCCCGGTCGACGAGGGCGCCCAGGCCGACCCCGAGCGAGAGCAGGGTCAGCGCGGGCAGCAGCACCCGGCTGCCCACGCCACCGCGCCAGGTGCGGCGCAGCACGAGCAGGTGGTACTCGAGCAGCGGCACCCAGCGTCGGGAGGGCGGGAGGGCGGCATACGGGCGGTCAGTCGACAAGGGTCCGGCCGGTCAGGTGCAGGAAGACGTCTTCGAGCGACGAGCGGCGCACCAGCGCCGACCAGGGGCGGATGCCGCGCGCGTGCGCCGCCGCGAGCGCCTCGTCACCGTCGGCGGCGTAGACGAGCAGCCGATCGGGCAGCACCTCGATGCGCTCCCCCACCCCGTCGACGGAGGCCGCGGGACCGGCCAGGTCGTCGTCGTCGAAGCGCAGCTCGAGCACCTCGCGGGTCGAGTGGGCGGCGATGAGCTCGCGCGGTGATCCCTCGGCGACGACACGCCCGTGGTCCATGACGACCAGCCGATCGCACAGCTGCTCGGCCTCGTCCATGTAGTGCGTCGTCAGCACGAGGGTCACCCCTTGGCGCTTGAGCCGGAACAGCCGGTCCCACAGCACGTGCCGGGCCTGCGGGTCCAGGCCGGTGGTCGGCTCGTCGAGCAGCAGCAGGCGGGGTTCGTTGACCAGCGCCCGGGCGATGGTCAGGCGGCGCTTCATGCCGCCGGACAGCGGCTCGACCTTGCTGCGCCGGCGCTCGGTCAGCTGGGCGAAGTCGAGCAGCTCGTCGGTCCGCCGGCGCACCTGCGGCCAGGGCAGCCCGAAGTAGCGGCCGTAGACCCAGATGTTCTCCTCGACGGTGAGTTCCTCGTCGAGGGTGTCCTTCTGCGGGACCACCCCGAGCGCGGCCCGGATGTCCGGCCCGTCGCCGGCCGGGTCGAGCCCGAAGATGCGCAGCGTGCCGGCGCTCGGCGGCGACGTGGCGGCGATCATCCGCATCGTCGAGGACTTGCCGGCGCCGTTGGGGCCCAGGAAGCCGAACGCCTCACCGACGCGCACCTGCACGTCGATGCCGTCGACGGCGGTGAAGTCGCCGAACCGCTTGGTCAGTCCGGCGGCCTCCACGAGTGCGTCCGGCCCGATCACTGACAGATCGTACGTGACCCGGCATGACTACGATGCGGAGGGAGGGCGACGCTGCCGACGCCCAGGCCAGTCATCGACGACAGGAGACCTCGGGATGTCCCGCACCGCCAAGCTGGAGATCGACGGCAAGACCTACGACCTGCCCATCGTCGAGGGCACCGAGCAAGAACTGGCGCTGGACATCAGCCAGTTGCGCGCCCAGACCGGCTACATCACCCTCGACGACGGCTACGGCAACACCGGCTCGTGCCGTTCGTCGATCACCTTCATCGACGGCGACAAGGGCATCCTGCGCTACCGCGGCCTGCCGATCGAGGAGATCGCCGGCCGGTCCTCGTTCGTCGAGACCGCGTGGCTGGTCATCTTCGGCCACCTGCCGACCGTCGAGGACCGCGACCGCTTCAGCGAACTGCTGACCCAGAACAGCCGGCTCGACGAGACGATGTACAAGCACTTCGACGGCTTCCCCGCCCACGGCCACCCGATGGCCATCCTGTCCGCCATGATCAACGCCCTGTCGACCCACGAGCCGGAGATCATCGACGCCTCGGTCGAGGTGGAGGTGGCCGCGGCCCGGCTGATGTCCAAGGTGCGCACCATCGCCGCCGCGTCCTACAAGGCCTCGGTCGGCCAGCCGCTGGTCTACCCGCGCTACGACCTCAAGTACGTCGAGAACTTCCTGCACATGATGTTCTCGGTGCCCTACCAGGACTACGAGCCGAGCCCCGAGGCGGCCCGCGCGCTCAACCTCTTCCTGGCCCTGCACGCCGACCACGAGCAGAACTGCTCGACCTCGACGGTGCGCATGGTCGCCTCCAGCCAGGCCAACATGTACGCGTCCTGCGCGGCCGGGGTCTGCGCGCTGTGGGGGCCGCTGCACGGCGGCGCCAACGTCGCGGTGATCCAGATGCTCCAGCAGATCCGCGACTCCGGAATGCCGGTCCAGGAGTTCGTCCGCAAGGTCAAGGACCGTGAGGACGGGGTCAAGCTCATGGGCTTCGGCCACCGGGTCTACAAGAACTTCGACCCGCGCAGCAAGATCCTCAAGTCGGCCGCCGACGACCTGCTCGCCGCCATGCACATCGACGACCCGCTGCTCGACATCGCGGTCGAACTCGCCGATGCCGCGCTCTCGGACGACTACTTCGTCAGCCGCAAGCTCTACCCCAACGTCGACTTCTACTCCGGCACCATCTTGCGCGCCCTGGGCATCCCGCTGGACATGTTCACGGTGATGTTCGCCATCGGCCGGATGCCCGGCTGGATCGCCAACTGGAAGGAGATCCACGAGGACCCCAAGGGCCGCATCTACCGGCCTCGGCAGGTCTACGTCGGCCCGGTCAACCAGGAGTGGGAGCCGCGCGAGGAGCGCTGAGCCGCCCCACCGGGCCTATCGCTCAACCTCCCGGCCGAAGTGCCGCTCGGGCGGGATGTCGAAGTCGGCGATGATCGCCTCCCACACCTGCCGCGGCGGTATGCCGCCCGCGAGCGCCTCCTGTGCGGTCCGGCCGCCCAGCGCGCCGAACACGTGGTCGCGAGCCAGCGACGCGGCATACCCGCTGCCGAACTCGTCGGTGAGCAGCTCCCAGAAGGTGCTGTGTCGCATCCGGTGAGTGTCGCACGGGAACCGGACGGACTGCCGAGGCGTCCTTGTGGAGAGCCATTTACCATGAGACGGCTACTTGTCCGCAGGGGGAAGAGAAGAGATCATGTCCGACCCGACGCACCCGGGCCAGCCGGGCCACCCGCAGCAGAACCAGCCGGCCCACGGCGGCTATCCGCAGCAGGGCTACCCGCAGCAGGGCTACCCGCAGCAGGGCGGCCCGCAGCAGGGCTACCCCCAGCCGGGCGGCCCGCAGCCGACCCAGCCGCTCCAGCAGGGCTACGGCCCGACCCAGCCGATGCCGCAGAGTCCGCCGCCGGGCTACCAGCCGCAGGGCTACGGTCAGCCCCAGGGCGGCCAGCCGCCGGCGGCCCGGCCCCGGGCCAGCAGCAAGCCGGCCGTCGTCGCGGCCGTCGCGGTCGGGGCGCTCGCCGTCCTCGGTGGCGGCGGGGCGTTCGCGTTCTCCCAGCTGTCCAGCAAGGGCAGCCAGCCCGACACCGTCATCCCGAGCACGGCCATCGCCTTCAGCCGGATCGACATCGACCCGTCCGCCGGGCAGAAGGTCGCCGCCGTCCGGTTCCTGGCCAAGCTGCCGGCGATCAAGCAGAGCGGCGCCGGTGACGGTGACCTGCGCAAGGCGATGTGGACGCTCGTGTCGAGCAACGACAAGGACCTCAAGGGGGTCAACTACGACTCCGAGGTCGCCCCGTGGCTCGGGGACCGGGCGGCCGGCGCGCTGCTGTCCGGCGGTACCGAGAAGAACCCCCGGGTCGTCCTGGCCATCGCGGTGACCGACGAGGCCAAGGGCAAGGCCGGCGTCGAGGCGCTGCTGGCCAAGAAGCAGCCCACCGACGCCGACGTGACGATGCGCTCCGGCTATGCGCTGATCACCCCCAAGGCGCACACCACGAGCATCCTGTCCGACCTGGACAAGGGCGCGCTGGCGACCAACCCGACCTATCAGGGCGACGTCAAGGCCCTCGGCGAGCAGGGCGTGGCCTCGGCCTGGATGGACCTCGGCGCGATCAACGACCTGACCAAGTCGACCCGGGCCAACTCGACCCCGACCGCTGACCTGACCGGCCGGTTCGTCACCGCCGTGCGGTTCGACCCGTCCTACCTCGAGCTGGCCGGCCTGGTCCGGGGGATGCGCGACCTGCCGCCGGCCGCCAAGGCCTCGGACGTCACCACGCTGCCGGCCGACACGATGTTCGCCCTGTCCTTGGCCGGCGGGGCGGACGCGGTGACCAAGGCCTGGCCGGACATGAGCAAGAACATCCCGGCCCGCCAGCTCGACGACATCGAGACCCAGCTCGGGGTCACGCTGCCGGACGACCTGGCCAACGTCCTGGGCAAGAGCTTCACGGTGGCCGTGCCCGCCCAGGACCTCAGCAAGTTCGGCGACGACGCGGACGCGCTGCCGCCGATGGGCATCAAGGCCGTGACCAACGACGGGCCGCGCGCCGACGGAGTCATCCAGCAACTGCTGACCAAGTCCGGAGCCGACACGCAGGTCAAGACCAAGCTCGACGGCGACACCCTCTATCTCGCGACGACCGACGACTACCTCACCAAGCTGAGCACGCCGGGCACGCTGGGCCAGACCGACGCCTTCAAGGCCGCCGTGGCCGACCCGGCCAACGCGCAGTCGGTCGTCTTCGTCGACCTGGACCGGGTCGAGTCGAACTACCTCGACCGGGTGCCGCAGGAATACCGCGACGCGGTCCGCGACATCCGCGCGGTCGGCGCGTCGGTGCGCGTCTCGGCCGCCGACGAGGTCGCCTACTCGCTGCGGGTGGTGGCCAACTGAGCGCGCCCGCCTGATCCGGCGCACCAGCACCACCCGGTATGCCGCCCGGCCGCCCGGCCGGGCGGCATACCGCTGTCGGTGGGCCGTGGCAGGGTGTGGCTCGTGGGTGACGTGCTCGAGCGGTTCTCCCCCGCGACCGCCGCGTGGTTCCGGGGGGCGTTCGACGCGCCCACCCCGGCGCAGCGAGGTGCCTGGACGGCGATCTCGTCCGGGCGGCATACCCTCGTCGTCGCGCCGACCGGGTCCGGTAAGACGCTGTCGGCGTTCCTGTGGGCCCTGGACCGGCTGACCAACACCGCCGCGCCCGACGACCGGCGCCGCCGCTGCCGGGTGCTCTACGTCTCCCCGCTCAAGGCCCTCGCGGTCGACGTCGAGCGCAACCTGCGCTCACCCCTGGTCGGCATCGGTCACGCCGCGCAGCGGCTCGGCCTGCCCCGGCCGCAGGTCACCGTGTCGGTGCGTTCGGGCGACACCTCGGCGGCCGACCGCCGCAGCTTCACCCGCGAGCCGACCGACATCCTCATCACCACCCCCGAGTCCCTGTTCCTGCTGCTCACCTCCGCCGCCCGGGAGACCCTCGCCGGGGTGCAGACGGTCATCCTCGACGAGGTGCACGCCCTGGCCGGCAGCAAACGCGGCGCGCACCTGGCCGTCTCGCTGGAGCGGCTCGACGGGCTGCTCGAGCGGCCGGCCCAGCGCATCGGGCTGTCCGCGACGGTGCGGCCACCGCAGGAGGTCGCCCGGTTCCTGGCCGGCGGCCGGCCGGTCGAGATCGTGGCGCCCGGCTCCGCCAAGGCGTGGGACCTGCAGGTCCGGGTGCCGGTGCCCGACCTCGGTGCGCTCGGCGAGCCGACCGGCGACCTGTCCGGGCCGGCCGCCGCCGACCCGCGACGCACCTCGATCTGGCCACCCGTCGAGGAGCAGATCGTCGACTTGGTGGCGCAGCACCGCTCCACCCTGGTCTTCGCCAACTCCCGGCGGTTGGCCGAGCGGCTGACCAGCCGGCTCAACGAGATCTGGCAGGACCGGCTGGCTGACGCGCCGCCAGGGGCTGCGCCGCTGCTGGCCCGGGCGCACCACGGTTCGGTGAGCAAGGAGCAGCGGGCCGCCATCGAGGAGGAGCTCAAGGCCGGCCGCCTGCCCGCCGTCGTGGCGACCAGCAGCCTCGAGCTCGGCATCGACATGGGGGCGGTCGACCTCGTCGTGCAGGTCGAGTCCCCGCCCAGCGTGGCCAGCGGCCTGCAGCGGGTCGGCCGGGCCGGCCACCAGGTCGGGGCGGTCTCCCGGGGCGTGCTGTTCCCGAAGTTCCGCGCCGACCTGGTGCAGACCGCGGTCGTCGTCGAACGGATGCGCTCCGGGGCCATCGAGACGCTGCAGGTGCCCAGTAACCCCCTCGACGTGCTCGCGCAGCAGATCGTCGCCATGTGCGCGCTCGACCAGTGGTCGGTCGACGACCTCCATGCGGCGGTGCGGCGCTCGGCGCCGTTCGCCGGGCTGTCCCGGGTCGTGCTCGAGTCGGTGCTCGACATGCTCTCCGGACGCTATCCGTCCGACGAGTTCGCCGAGCTGCGCCCGCGCATCGTCTGGGACCGGGTGGCCGGCACGCTGACCGGCCGCCGCGGGGCCCAGCGGCTGGCCGTGACCTCGGGCGGCACCATCCCCGACCGGGGCCTCTACGGCGTGTTCCTGGCCGCCGGCGAAGGCCCCGGCCGGCGGGTCGGCGAGCTCGACGAGGAGATGGTCTACGAGTCCCGGGTCGGCGACGTGTTCACCCTGGGCACCTCCACCTGGCGGATCGAGGACATCACCCACGACCGGGTGCTCGTGGCACCGGCTCCGGGACAGCCGGGGCGGCTGCCGTTCTGGCGGGGCGACACCCTGGGCCGGCCCGCGGAGCTCGGCGCGGCCCTGGGTGCCTTCGTCCGCGAGGTCGAGGCGCTGCCGGAGGTCGAGGCGCGGGCCCGGGTCGAGGCCGCCGGCCTGGATGCCTGGGCGGTCGACAACCTGCTGGGCTATCTGCACGAGCAGCGCGAGGCCGCAGGTCAACTGCCCACCGACCGCCGCATCGTCGTCGAGCGTTTCCGCGACGAGCTCGGCGACTGGCGGGTGGTCGTGCACTCCCCCTTCGGCGCGCCGGTCCACGCCCCGTGGGCGCTGGCCGTGTCGGCACGCCTGCGGGAGCGCTTCGGGGTCGACGTGCAGGCCATGCACGCCGACGACGGCATCGTGCTGCGCCTGCCCGATCTCGACCTCGAGGGCGGGTGGGACGAGCCGAGCCCGGCCGGCGGCTGGGACCCCGGCTCGGCGGGGACCGCTGCGGGACCGCCGGGTGGACCGGGCGGCAGCTCGGCGCGCGCCGGGCGCGACCTGGGCGCCGAGGTGCTCGAGGCCGTGCTGCTCGACCCCGACGAGGTCGCCGCGCTGGTCACCGAGCTGGTCGGCGGGTCCGCCCTGTTCGCCAGCCGGTTCCGCGAGTGCGCCGCCCGGGCGCTGCTGCTGCCGCGCCGCCGGCCGGGGCAGCGGCAGGCGCTCTGGCAGCAACGGCAGCGCGCGGCCCAGCTGCTCGAGGTGGCCGTTCGCTACCCGGCCTTCCCCCTCGTCCTCGAGGCGGTGCGCGAGTGCGTCCAGGACGTCTTCGACGTGCCCGGGCTGGTCGAGCTCATGCGGGCGATCCGGTCGCGCCGGGTCACCGCGGTGTCCGTCGAGACCGGTGAGCCGTCGCCCTTCGCCCGGTCGCTGCTGTTCGGGTACGTCGCGCAGTACCTCTACGAGGGGGACAGCCCGCTGGCCGAGCGCCGGGCGCAGGCGCTGGCCCTGGACCCGACCCTGCTCGCCGAGCTGCTGGGCACCGGCGACGGCCTGGCGCTGGCCGACCTGCTCGACCCCGACGCGGTCGCGGCCACCGAGGCCGAGCTGCAGCAGCTCGCCCCCGACCGGCGGGCCCGCGACGCCGACGAGGTCGCCGACCTGCTGCGCCGGCTCGGACCGCTGTCGGTCGACGAGGTGGTGGCCCGCACCCGGGACGGCACCCCGGCGACGGTCCGGGCCTGGCTGGCCGAGCTGACCGGGGCGCGCCGGGTCATCGCCGTGCGCATCGGTGGGCTGGAGCGCTGGGCCGCCGTCGAGGACGCCGGCCGGCTGCGCGACGCCCTCGGCGCGAGCCTGCCGATCGGGGTGCCCGAGGTCTTCCTCGCGGTCGAGCCGGACCCGCTGGGCGACCTGGTCGCCCGGTTCGCCCGCACCCACGGTCCGTTCCGGGTCGCGGAGGTCGCCGCCTGGCTCGGCCTCGGCCCGGCCGTCGTCCGCGACCCGGTGCGGCGGCTGGTCGCGGCGGGTCGCCTCGTCGAGGGCGAGCTGCGGCCGGCGGGGTTGGTGTCCCGCGCCGGGGGCGTCGGCGTGGACGACCCGGCCGACGGCGGGTCCGGCCCGCCGTCGGGGCCCGACTACTGCGACGCCCAGGTGCTGCGGGTGCTGCGGCGTCGCTCGTTGGCCGCGCTGCGCTCCGAGGTCGAGCCGGTCGCGGCCGGCGACCTGGCCCGGTTCCTCCCCGCGTGGCAGGGGGTCGGCGACGGCCGGCGCGGCCCCGACGCCGTGCTCCGAGCCGTCGAGCAGCTCGCGGGTGCGGTGTTGCCGGCCAGCGCCGTCGAGACCCTCGTGCTGCCGGCTCGGGTGGCCGGCTATCAGCCGGCTTGGCTGGACGAACTGCTCGCCGCCGGTGAGGTGGTCTGGCGCGGCCACGGCAGCCTGCCCGGCGACGACGGCTGGGTGTCGCTGCACCCGGTCGACCTGGCTCCGCTCACCCTCGGTCCGCCGGACGAGCCGACCGCGGGCGGGGCCGGCGCCGCGGTCCTGGCCGCGCTCGCCGGAGGCGGGGCGTGGTTCTTCCGGGCCCTGGCCGACCGGGTCACCGCCGGTGCTGCGTCACCCGACCCGGGGTCCGGGGCGGCGCCGGCACCCCGGCCGGCGCCCGGCGGGCCGGGCGACGACGAGATCCGCCGGGCGCTGTGGGAACTCGTCTGGGCCGGCCAGGTCACCGGTGACACCTTCGCCCCGGTGCGCGCGCTGCTCGCCGGCGGCCGCACGGCCCACCGGCGGCGCCCGACCGCAAGTGCGGTCCGGGGGCGGTACGGCGGTCCGGCCCGGACGTTGGGCGGCATCGGCGGGAGGGCCCGACGGGCCGACTGGGCCGGCGGCCGGTCCGGGCCACCGGACGTCGTCGGTCGGTGGGCGCTGCTGCCGGACCGCGAGACCGACCAGACCGCGGTGGCCTTCGCCCGGGCCGAGGTGCTGCTGGACCGATACGGCGTGCTGACCCGCGGCAGCGTCGCCGCGTCGGACGTGCCGGGTGGCTTCGCCGGCGTCTATCGGGTGCTCGCCGCGGCCGAGGAGGCCGGCCGGGTGCGCCGAGGCTACTTCGTCGAGGGGCTGGGCGCGGCGCAGTTCGGCACGACGGGGGCGATCGACCGGCTGCGGGCCGGGGCCAAGCCGCTCGACGCCGGTTCCGTCGAGGTCGCTCCGGCCCTGGTGCTGGCCGCGTGCGACCCGGCCAACCCCTACGGCGCCGCCCTGCCCTGGCCGGACCGGCCCGCGCCGGGCACCGCCGGTTCCGGCCATCAACCGGCCCGCAAGGCCGGCTCGCTCGTGGTGCTGCGCGACGGCGGGCTGGTGCTCTACGTCGAGCGGGGCGGCCGGACCCTGCTCACCTGGAGCGACGACCCGGCCACCCTGCAGGCGGCCGCCGACGCGCTGGCCCTGGCCGTGCACGAGGGGGCCCTGGGCCGGCTCACCGTCGAGCGCTCGGACGGCTCGGCGGTGCTGGGCTCGCAGCACCCGCTCGTCGAGGCGCTGTCCCGCGCCGGTTTCCACCACACCCCCCGCGGGCTGCGGCTGCGCCGGTGACCGGGCGGGCTCCCCATGCCTGAGGGCGACATCGTCTGGCGCACGGCACAGCGGCTGCACGTGGCCCTGGCCGGTGCGCCGCTGACCCGGGCGCAGTTGCGCTGGCCCTCGCTCGCCACCGTCGACCTGCGCGGCGCGACGACCCTACAGGTGGTCTCCCGCGGCAAGCACCTGCTGCACCGGCTCGACTCCGGCCTGACCCTGCACTCGCACCTGCGGATGGAGGGTCAGTGGCGCATCGAGGCGACCGCCCGGCTGTCCGACCGTCGGTCGGCCGACCCGGGGCTGCGAGCCCTGCTCGGCACCACCCAGTGGACCGCGCTCGGGCTGCGGCTGGGCCGGCTCGACCTGGTCGCCACCGACGACGAGCACACCCTCGTGGGACACCTCGGCCCGGACGTGCTCGGAGCCGACTGGGACCCGGCCGAGGCGGCCCGCCGGCTGCGCGCCTGCGGCACGAGCATCGGCGCCGCCCTGCTCGACCAGCGCCACCTGGCCGGCGTCGGCACCCTCTATGCCGCCGAGAGCCTCTTCCTCGAACGGCTGCCGCCGTGGGCGCCGGCCGGCGGGCTGGCCGAGGCCATCGTGCAGCGGCTCGTCGCCCGGGTGCACCGGCTGCTCGACCACGGCCGCGGCGGCGTCGAGCAGTCCACCACCGGCAGCGCCCGCGCCGGTCGGGCGCACTACGTCCACGCCCGATCCGGCCGGCCCTGCCTGCGGTGCGGGACGACCGTGCGGGTGGCCCCGATCGGGCCGGCCGGCCGGGAGCGGACGATGTTCTACTGCCCCGGCTGCCAGGGCGGCCTGGGTCCCACCGACGACGGTCGGTCGCAGGCGCCGCTCGGCGCCGCCGGGCGCAGCACCAGGCCCAGGCCCGGGGCGCCCGGCAGCGCCAGCGCGCCACCCCGATAGGTCACCCCGCCCTCGAAGGGCGCCGCGGCGCACCACCACGCGGCGTCCAGGTCCGGTACCAGCGAGGTCCCGACGGCGGCCACGACCGACCCGGCCGCACCGACGCCGACGTGGCTCTCCATCATCGCGCCGACCAGGGTCCCCAGCCCGGCCTGCCGAGCCCGCTCCAGCAGCCCGATCGCCGCCAGCGGTCCGCCGCACTTGGCCAGCTTGACGTTGACCGCGTCGGCGGCACCGAGCCGGATCACCCGCTCGAGGTCGTGGCCGCCGAAGACGGCCTCATCGGCCAGCAGCGGCAGCGGCACCCGCTCACGCACCCAGGCCAGGCCCTCGACGTCCTCGCCGACGATCGGCTGCTCGACCATCGACACCCCGAGGTCAGCCTGGGCCAGGGCCCGGATCACCTCGACCGCCTGCTGCCGCGACCAGCCCTGGTTGGCGTCGAGCAGCAGCCCGACGCCCGGCCCGACCGCGTCCCGGACGGCGCGGACCCGGGCCACGTCGGTCGTGGCGTCGGTGCCGACCTTGAGCTTGAGCTGGGTGAAGCCCTCGGCCACCCGCGCGGCCGCCGCCGACGCCAGTTCGGGCGGCGCTCCCGCCGAGACGGTGACATCGGTGACCAGCGCTCGCGGCTCGGGCGCCGGCACCCCGGCGACCTGCGCGAGCAGGCGCGCGAGCGGCATACCGGCGGTGCGGGCCACGACGTCGAGCAGCGCCGTCTCGACCGCCGCCTTGGCCCCGAAGTTGCGGGCGCACGCGCCCTGCACGGCCGCCGCCACCGTCGGCCAGTCGTCGGTGTCGACACCGACGACGAGATCGCCGAGCAGTTGCTCCACGCACGCCGCGGCGCCGGCCACCGACTCCCCGGTGACCCGCCAGACCTGCGGGGCCTCACCCAGGCCGATCAGCCCGTCGGACGTCTCGACCTCGACCAGCAGGGTGTCGGTCGTCGTGGTGCGCCGCAGCGCGGTGACGAACGGAGTGTGCAGCGGCACCGACAGCGCGCGCGAGCGCACCGCGGCAACGCGGGGCACGAGAGGTCAGGCCGCCGAGACCGTGACGTCGGAACAGGCCGGCACCGGCAACGTGACCGGCGCGGGTGCCGCCAGCCCCTCGACCGCCGCGACGCGGTCGGCGACCTCGTGCAGCACGACCGATAGCGGCTTGCCGAGGGCGTCGCACACCGCCATGAGCAACTCGGAGGAGGCTTCCTTCTCCCCCCGCTCGATCTCGCTGAGATAACCCGGCGACACCGACGCTGCCGCGGACACCTGACGCAGCGTGCGCTTCTGGGTCTGTCGCTCTTCGCGGAGCACGTCACCGAGCTCTCGTCGCAGGACCGCCATGTCGCCTCCTCCCATCGAGACCGCTTTCAAGGGCACCACGATAGCGCCTTCGCCTGCTCAACGCCGGTTCAGCCCACGGTATGCCGCGTGGCGGCCAGCGCCGCCTCGAGCAGCTGCACGGCAGCGTCCACGACACCGGACCGGATCGCCGGCCGATCACCGTCCAGCCGCAGCTCGCGCACCGCGGACCAGCCGGTCGGCCTCGCTCCGCCCGGGCCGATCGGGCCGGCGGCCGGTGCCTGCACGACCGCGACGAAGGCCGTGCCGACCGGCCGGCCGTCGGCCGGGTCCGGTCCGGCGACCCCCGTGGTGGCGACCCCCCACCCGGACCGGGTGACGCGGCAGACGCCGTGCGCCATGGCCAGCGCCACGTCCGGGTCGACGGCCCCCCGCTCGGCGAGCAGGGCCTCGTCGACCCCGAGCAGCGCGGTCTTGAGGTCGGTCGCATAGGCGACGACGGCGCCGCGGACCACGCGCGAGGCGCCCGGCACGTCGATGAGCCGGGCGACGAGCAGCCCCCCGGTGAGCGACTCGGCGCAGGCCAGGGTCTGGCCCCGAGCGGCCAGGTCGTCGAGCACGCCGGCGACGCTCACCGGCGGTCGGGCCGGCCGGCGGCGCGGGACCGGGCGGCACGGCGGGCCCGGGTGCGTTCGCTGCCCTCGCGCAGCCGCCAGGCCTGCAGCAGGTAGTCCAGCCCGGTGACCACGGTGACGGCAACCGCCGCGGCGAGCATGAGATTGGCGACCAGGTGCCACGCGTCCGGGGCGGGCAGCGTCCAGGTCGGCAGGATGAGCAGCGACAGGGCCACGGTCTGCAGCAGGGTCTTGAGCTTGCCGCCCCGCCCGGCCGGCATGACCCCGTGCCGGATCACCGCCAGGCGCAGCAGCGTGATCCCGATCTCACGGGCCAGCACGACCACGGTGATCCACCAGGACACGGTGCCCAGCAGGGAGAGCCCGACGAACGCCATGCCGAGCAGCGCCTTGTCGGCGATCGGGTCGAGGATCTTGCCGACGTCGGTGACCAGGCCGCGGCTGCGCGCCAGGTCGCCGTCGATGCGGTCGGTGACCATGGCGACGAGGAAGACCGCGAAGGCGGTCCACCGGTTCGCCACGTCCAGTCCGCCGTCGCCGAGCAGCAGGGCCCCGAAGACCGGCACGAGCAGGATCCGCACGACGGTGAGCAGGTTGGCGACGTTCCACGGGCTGACCGTCGCCGGCGCGGCCGTGCCGGGCCGCGGCACCTCGTCGGTCATCGGGACGGCCCGGTGGGGGCGGCGACCAGGTCGACGCCCTCGGCACCGGTCACCCGGGCCGGGACGATCTGCCCCACGGCGGCGCTGCCCGCCGGCAGCAGGGTGACCCCGTCGACGTCCGGTCCCTGCACCTCGGCGCGGCCCACCACGGCATCGTCGGCGACCTCCTCGACGAGCACCTGCACCGGCTCGCCCACCCGCTCCTCGGCGCGCTGGGCGGTGAGCTGCTCGACCAGGTCGGTGAGCCGGGCCACCCGGGCCGCGATCTCGTCGGCGTCGAGCTTGCCTTCGAGGGTCGCCCCCTCGGTGCCCTCCTCGTCGGAGTAGCCGAAGACGCCGACGACGTCTAGCCGGGCCAGCGCCAGGAACAGCTCCAGCTCGCCCAGGTCGGCCTCGGTCTCGCCGGGGAAGCCGACGATGACGTTGGACCGGATCCCCGCTGCGGGGGTGAGCGCGCGCACCCGGGCCAGCAGGTCGAGGAACTGTTCGGTGCCGCCGAAGCGGCGCATCCGGCGCAGCAGCGCCCCGGAGGCGTGCTGGAAGGAGATGTCGTAATAGGGCACCACCCCGGCAGTGGCGGCCATCGCCTCGAGCAGCTGGGGGCGGATCTCGGCGGGCTGCAGATACGACACCCGCACCCGGTCGATGCCCTCGACGTCGGCGAGCTGCGGCAGCAGCTGTTCGAGCAGTCCGAGCCGGCCGAGATCCTTGCCGTAGGACGTCGAGTTCTCGCTGACCAGGAACACCTCGCGGACCCCCTGCCCCGCCAGCCAGCGCGCCTCGGCCACCACGTCCTGCGGCGGCCGGGAGACGAAGACGCCGCGGAACGACGGGATCGCGCAGAAGGCGCACCGGCGGTCGCAGCCGGAGGCGATCTTCAGCGGCGCCCAGGGCCGGTGCTCGAGCAGCCGACGGTATGCCGCGTGGCCGGGCAGCGCGTCGACCCGCGCCTCGGCGGGCCGGTCGGCCGGCGTCAACGGCAGCAGGCGCCGCCGGTCGGCGGGCACGTGGGAGGCGACGCTGCCGCCGGCCAGCAGGGTGCGCAGATGACCGGACATCGCGGCATACGAGTCGAAGCCGAGCACCGCGTCGGCCTCGGGCAGGCTCTGCGCGAGCTGCTCGCCGTAGCGTTCGGCCAGACACCCCACCGCGACGACCCGCTGGGTGCGGGCCGCGTCCTTGAGGTCGGCGGCCTCGAGGATGGCGTCGATCGAGTCCTTCTTGGCCTGCTCGACGAAACCGCAGGTGTTGACGACCGCGACGTCGGCCTGCGCGGCGTCCTCGACCAGGTCCCAGCCGTCCGCGGCGAGGCGACCGGCCAACTCGTCGGAGTCGACCTCGTTGCGGGTGCAGCCGAGGGTGACGATCGCCACAGAGCGGCGCGCGGTCCCCTGGCTCATGCGGGCCACTCTATGGCCTGCCCCCGCACGGGCCGCCCTGCGCCCCGGGCGGGGACCGCCCGGCGCTGCGGCCGCGCGGTGTCCGGGCCGCACCGACCGCTCGGCGACAGGTCAGGACCACGGTCCCGTTGCGCAGAAATGGTCAGACCATATCGTGTGCCCGTTCGGGACCCGCTCCGGGCGGGCCACGGACTAACCACGAGGACAAGACCAGGTATCTCTACCTGGCGGTGCTCATCGCCGTCGCCCTCGGCATCCTGCTCGGCTTCGTGGCACCTGACGTCGCCAAGGGCCTCAAGCCGATCGGCACGATGTTCGTCAACCTCATCAAGATGATGATCAGCCCGATCATCTTCTGCACGATCGTCATGGGCATCGGCTCGGTCCGGGCGGCCGCGACCGTCGGCAAGGCCGGCGGCATCGCGTTGGGCTACTTCCTGACGATGTCGACCTTCGCGCTGGCCATCGGCCTGGTCGTCGGCAACGTCATCCACCCCGGCGAGGGTCTGCACATCACTGCGGGTGCGGGCGCCAAGTATGCCCAGCAGGCCACCGAGAGCGGCGGACTGCTGGAGTTCATCGGCGGGGTCATCCCGGCGACCCTGGTGTCGTCACTGACCTCCGGCAGCGTCCTGCAGACCCTCTTCGTCGCCCTGCTGGTCGGTTTCGCGCTGCAGAAGATGGGGCCGGCCGGCGAAGGCATCCTCAAGGGGGTCGCCGCCGTGCAGAAGCTCGTCTTCCGGGTCCTCATCATGATCCTGTGGGTCGCCCCGATCGGTGCCTTCGGTGCCATGGCCGGGGTCATCGGCGAGACCGGGACGGCCGCGCTGGTGCAGATGGCCAAGCTCATGCTCGGCTTCTACGCGACCTGCCTGCTGTTCGTCTTCATCGTCCTGGGCACCGTCCTGCGGGTGGCCACCGGCCTCAACGTCGGCTCGCTGCTGCGCTACCTCGGCCGCGAGTTCCTGCTCATCGTGTCGACGTCCTCGAGCGAGTCGGCCTTCCCCAGCCTGATGGCCAAGATGGAGCACGCCGGGGTGCACCAGTCGACCGTCGGCATCGTCGTGCCGACCGGCTACTCGTTCAACCTGGACGGCACCGCGATCTACCTGACGATGGGCGCGCTGTTCATCGCCAACGCCATGGGCAAGCCGCTGTCCATCGGCGAGCAGATCGGCCTGCTGATCTTCATGATCATCGCCTCCAAGGGCGCGGCCGGGGTGACCGGGGCCGGCCTGGCCACCCTCGCCGCGGGACTGCAGGCGCACCGGGCCGACCTGCTCGACGGCGTCTCGGTCGTCGTCGGCATCGACCGCTTCATGTCCGAGGCCCGGGCGCTGACCAACTTCGCCGGCAACGCCGTGGCGACCCTGCTGGTCGGCCGGTGGACCGGCACCCTGGACCTGCAACGGGCCCACGACGTGCTGGAGGGCCGGTTGCCCTTCGACTACGCGACGCTGACCGAGTCCGGCCACGAGGTCCCGGTGCGGGTGCCGACCGGCGTCGGCACCGCCCGGGGCAACCTCGACGACGACCCCGACAGCGACGACTGAGCTCGACCCTGGCGGCCCCGGCCGCCGACCACCGCGGCGGCCCCGCGCCGGGGACGCCGCGGTGGTCTCAGGTCAGCGGCACCACCCGGTCGCCCCGCCGGAGTAGAAGGTGCCGTCCGGCTCGGTGAGCGAGGCGAACGCCTGGACGCACTTGCCGTTCATCTGGTAGATCGCGGCGCCGCCGGCGTAGGTCGTGTAGCTGCCCAGGTCCCACCGCCAGTGCAGGTTGGCGCCGTTGCGCAGCTGGGTGGCCGGGTTCGACGCGACCGCCGACATCTGGCTGGAGCCGGGCCGGTTGTCGAAGGTCATCACGCAGTTGGTGCCGCCGTTGGCGGGCGAGTAGTAGAGCTGCCAGTAGGCGGTCGGGTGGGCCACCCGGACCCCGTTGACCGTGCCGTAGAGCCGCCCGTCGGTGGCTCCCCGGCCACCGACGACCCAGCCCGGGCACCAGCCCACCAGGGCCCCCGGACCGTAACCGCCGGTGTCGGCGGCGGCGCTGGGAGCGGTGGCGACCAGACCCCCGGCACAGGTCACCAGGACGGCGAGCAGGCCGACCAGTCGCTGACGAAGACGCATGGCATCGCACCTTTCGATCGGTGGCTCCCGGTGGAGCCAGCGTGGCTGTGAGGTCGCCGGCCGGGGCGTGGTTCCATGGGTCGTGACCTCCGAGCGCATCGCGCGGCTGCTGGCCGCGAGCCCCGTCGTCGACGGCCACAACGACCTGCCGGGGGAGGCCCGGGTCCGTCTCGCCCCTGGCCGCCGCCGGTGACCTCGCGCTCGACCTGCAGCGCGAGCGCGCCGCGTCGACCGCGACGATCGAGCAGTTCGACGGTCCGCTCGCGGCGCCCTGAACCCGACAGGGCCCCCGGCCGAGGTGGCCGGGGGCCCTGCTGGTCGCACGGATCAGCCGATCACTTCGGCGCCACCGTGATGTTGAGGTGGCCGCCGTTGGCGACCGAGCCCTTGACGGTGATCGTCGTGCCGGTCTTGGGGACCTTGACGCCGACCCACGAGGGCTCGTAGCGACCGATGTGACCCTCGTCGTCGTACGGGTTGTCGGGGGTCACCGGGGCCGACGGGTGCCCGTCGTTGGCGAACCACCAGTCCTTGGTGTCGTCGAAGACCGGCACGGCCTTCTGCGACGGGATCCGCGACGCGATGCTGTTCTTGTGCACGGTGATCGCGTCGGTCGCCTCGTTGCCGAAGGTCGAGTCGAAGGACAGGATCCGCGGCCGCATCAGGTGGCCGTCGTAGGTGTGGAAGAACGTCGGGTGGGCGTCGACCGGCAGCAGCAGGCCGCCGCCCGGGTGCTCACCGACGTTGTTGTCACCGTAGGAGCTGTCCCAGTACCAGATCAGCGCGCCGTTCTGATACGGGTAGAACTCGACCCAGTCGGGCCGGGCCCGGTTGTCCGAGCCGTCCCGCGGCAGGAACCCGAAGTTGTATGCCGTGCGCAGCGACCGGTCGTAGCCGTCGTACTGCCGGTTCTCCACGAGGTAGGCGTTGAAGTAGGACAGCTGAGCCACGCCGTTGACAACCTGCTGGAAGCCGTCGAGCGTCCACGCGCTGTCGGCCACCGCGGTGCCGCCCACCGCGACCGAGTCGACCATGAGGCCGACGCCGTTCTCGTAGGGGTCGGTGGCGTAGCGGAAGCGCACCTGGGTCGTGCCGGCCGGCAGCGTGGCCGTGAGGTCCACCCAGGCCGGGTAGTTCGGCGACCTGCCGGTGATGCCGGTGCGGGACGGGTTGTTGCCGTTGGGGTCGGTGGTGGACGACCGGTTGGTCGCCACCGGGACCCAGGCGCCGTTGACGTTGGCCTCGACGAAGGCGTAGTCGAAGTCGGTCTCGATGTCGTAGCGCACCTTGGCGGTGAGGCTGCCGGCCGTGGCCGGGGCGGTCATGGTGTTGGTCATCATGTTGCCGCGCCCGGACCAGAAATAGTCGCCCGCCTCGGCGCCGGCACCCAGGGTGACGTCGACCTTCTTGTCCGGCAGGGTGACGATGATGGCCTGCGGGCTCTTGGTCGCGGGGACGTTGGGGCCGAGCTTGTGGTTCGACGTGGTGCCCGCCCGGGCGACCTCGTAGAACGGTCCGGAGTTGCCCTGCGGGGCCAGCCAGCCCAGCTGCAGCAGTTCCCAGGACGACAGGTCGGTCGGGGCGTCGCCGATGCCGTCCGACCCGCCGGCGCCGATGTTGGCGCCCGAGGACATCAGGGTCCAGAAGGAGGTGCTGTTCTCGGCGCCGCCGGTGTTGCCCGAGGTGTCGTAGAGGTCCGGCAGGCCCAGGTCGTGGCCGTACTCGTGGGCGAAGACACCCAGCCCGCCGTTCTCCGGCTGGACGGTGTAGTCGCCGAGCCACACGCCGGTGGGGTTGTTGGGCACCAGCGAGCTGGACACCAGGCCGCCGTTGCTGCCGATGTTGACCCCGGTGATACCGCCGGGGCCGCCGGCCTGCAGGTTGGCGTACCACCGGTGGCTCCAGATGGCGTCGGAACCCTGGTGCGGGTCACCGGCCGCCTCGTCGCCGCCCGCGTGGACGATCTGCATGTGGTCGATGTAGCCGTCGGGCTCGTTGAAGTCGCCGTCACCGTCCAGGTCGTACCGGTCCCAGACGTCGTACTTCTTGAGATAGGTCCGGATGTCGTTGAGGGTCAGCCCGGCGGCGAGTTGCTGCTGGACCCACACCGCCATGGCATCGCGCGCCAGCGCCTTGGAGGTGGGGCAGACGATGCCGCCGCAGTAGTTGCGGCCGTAGAGCGCCTCGTTGAAGGGGACCTTGACCCAACCGTGCACCTCGCCGGTCACCGAGTAACGGTTGGAGGACTGGGTCTGGTAGTACTTCGCCATCCGGTTGAAGTACATGTCGACGTAGTGCTCGCGGTTGTAGTCCGCCTGCCACAGGGTGGAGTTGTCCACCGAGCGGTCCGGCTCGACGATCTGGTTGTGCAGCGGCCCGTCGAAGACGGTCGGCTTGACCGAGGTGAGGCTGGGGTCGTCCAGGCCCGGCCAGTTGTCCTGGAAGATCGGATTCGGATAGCGGGTGTCGCCGAACTCGACGATGACGACGAAGACCGGGTCGGTGGCCTCGCGCTGGAGTTCGACGTACTGCCCGGGGGCGATCTTGGCGACCTTGCCCTGCATCGTCGCGTCGCCCTTGAGGCGCTTGGCCAGGGCCTGCTGCTTGAGGGCGTCCTGCTTGGCCGACAGCGGCGAGGGCAGGTTGTCGGTCATGCCGCCCTTGTCATGCAGACTGGCGATCTTGCCGGCGTCGGCCTTGGCCGAATACGCCGACGAGGCCGGTGTGGCCTCGGCCGTGCTCGTGGTGAGACCCACGAGGGCCAGCCCGGCCACGGCGAACAGGCTGGTGGCCTGTGCGACCCGGCGGGATCGGTGGTGCTGCAACACGGGTACCCCTTCCGTGAAAAGCATTCGTGGAAGTCCGCCTGCCGAGACGGACACTGCAACCTAAGCCCAGCGCGGCCGCAAGAACTTCATCGGAACGAGTCGTTATCAGAATGTGACCTGGGTCACGGAACTTCCCGGTCGGGGGCCGCGGGGCTCCGCGTTCAGTCGCGACCGGTGAGCTGCCCGGCGGCCCGGCCCGGGTCACCGTCCCACTCGGCCTCGGCCGGCAACCCCTCCCAGGGGTCTGCGGCCGGGGCGGCGCGGCCGGCTGCCGAGCCGTTGGGCGGCATACCCTCGGCTTTGGCGCGCGCGTCGCCGTCCAACGGGTGGGCCGCGGCGTCCGCCTCGTCGGCGCCGCCGACGAACGGGTCGGGCGCCTCCTCGCCGCGCAGCAGCGCGAGCGTCGCGGGCAGGTCGTCGGGCTTGACCAGCACATCGCGGGCCTTGGAGCCCTCGGAGGGGCCGACGACGCCCCGGGATTCGAGCAGGTCCATGAGCCGGCCGGCCTTGGCGAAGCCGACCCGCAGCTTGCGCTGCAGCATCGAGGTGGAGCCGAACTGGGTGGTCACGACGAGCTCGGCGGCCTGCAGCAGCACCTCGAGGTCGTCGCCGATGTCGTCGTCGATCTGTCTGGCGGCGGCGGCCGGCGCGGTGACGTCCTCGCGGTACTGCGGCCGGAGCTGCTCGGTGACGCTCTTGACGACCGCGTGGATCTCCGATTCGGTGACCCAGGCGCCCTGCACGCGCATCGGCTTGCTGGCCCCCATCGGCAGGAACAGCGCGTCGCCCTGGCCGACGAGCTTCTCGGCGCCGGGTTGGTCGAGCACCACCCGGCTGTCGGCCAGCGAGGACGTGGCAAAGGCCATCCGGCTCGGGACGTTGGCCTTGATCAGGCCGGTGATGACATCGACGCTGGGCCGCTGGGTGGCCAGCACGAGGTGGATGCCGGCGGCGCGGGCCAACTGGGTGATCCGCACGATCGACTCCTCGACGTCGCGGGGGGCGACCATCATGAGGTCGGCCAACTCGTCGACGATGACCAACAGATAGGGATAGGGCGCGATGACCCGCTCGCTGCCCGGCGCGGGCTGCACCTTGCCGGCGCGGACCGCCTTGTTGAAGTCGTCGATGTGCTTGAAGCCGAAGGCGGCCAGGTCGTCGTAGCGCTGGTCCATCTCACGGACCACCCACTGCAGCGCCTCGGCGGCCCTCTTGGGGTTGGTGATGATCGGGGTGATCAGGTGCGGG
>CAZYHR010000012.1:34503-43334 GCA_964647395.1 uncultured Intrasporangiaceae bacterium
CCGCTTGGGGTCCACGAGGATCATCCGGACCTCTTCCGGCGTGGCTCGCATGAGCACCGAGGTGATCATCGAGTTGACGAAGCTGCTCTTGCCGGCGCCGGTGGCCCCGGCGACCAGCAGGTGGGGCATCTTGGCCAGGTTGGCGATGACGTAGCCGCCCTCGACGTCCTTGCCGACGCCCATGACCATGGGGTGTTCGTTGGAGCGGGCGGTCTGGCTGCGCAGCACGTCGCCGAGCGAGACGGTCTCGCGGTCGGTGTTGGGGATCTCGATGCCGATCGCCGACTTGCCGGGGATCGGGCTGAGGATGCGCACGTCGGCCGAGGCGACGGCATACGCGATGTTCTTGGACAGGGCGGTGACCCGCTCGACCTTGGTGGCGGGGCCGAGCTCCACCTCGTAGCGGGTGACCGTCGGTCCGCGGGTGAAGCCGGTGACGGCCGCGTCGATCTCGAACTGCTCGAAGACGATGGTCAGCGACTCGACGACCCGGTCGTTGGCGGCGCTGCGGGTCTTGTGGGGGGCGCCGGGTGCGAGCAGGGCTTGGTCGGGTAGCAGGTAGGCGAGGTCACCGGCCAGCGCGAGCTGCTCGGAGCGCAGCGGCAGCTGGGTGGCCGGCGGCGGGGTGAGGCCCGGCTTGGTGGGCGGGGCGCCGTGCGCGGCCGGGTCGGTGGCGTCCCGGCCGGAGGTCTGGTCGCCGGCCTTGGCGGTGGTCCGGCCGGTGGCGCCGCCGGGGCCGGTGGTGGGCTCGGTGATCGGGCGGCGCTGGCCGGGGCGCAGGCCGCTGCGGCCCGGCGTGACCTCGGCGGCCTGCTCGAAGGCCTCGCGGTCGCCGGGGACGAGTTCGTCGCCGGCCGCCGGGGCCGTGGTCCCGCGGCGCCGGCGGGCGGGGGTGCCGGGCCCGGCGTCGGTTGGCTGGTCGGCCGGCTGGGCGCCGGGGCGGGCACCGACCAGGCGGTCGCGTAGCTGCCGGACGCGGGTCGGGATCAGCCGGACCGGGGTGGCGGTGATGACGAGCAGGCCGAAGAGGCCCAGCAGCAACAGCAGCAGCAGGGCGCCGACCGAGGAGACCGCGGCGGCGACCGGGCTGCTGGCCAGGAAGCCGATGATGCCGCCGGCGGCGCGCATGCCGTCGGCGCCGTCGGGGGGGTTGGGGATGCCGTCGGCGAGGTGGGCGATGCCGCACGCGGCGAAGGTCAGCGCGAGGGTGCCGACGATGATCCGGTTGGTCGCCGAGCGCTCTCGCGGGGCGCGCAGCAGCAGGATGCCGAAGGCGAGCAGGACGAGCGGCAGGGCATAGGCGATGCGGCCGAAGGTGCCTGCCGCGACGGCGTGGACGACGTCGCCGACGACGCCCTGGAAGCCCCACCACTCGCGGGCGGCCACGACGACGGCCAGGGCGATGAGGCCGAGGCCGAGGCCGTCGCGGCGGTGCTCGGGCTCGAGCTCGGCCGCGGAGCTGCCGACCCGGCGGACGGCTCCCCCGGCGACGTGCGAGACCCCCAGCCAGGCGCCCTTGACCGCGCGCAGCGGCAGCGGCAGCCCGCCGGCGCGGGGTATGCCGCGTCGGCCGGTCGCGCTCGCGCCCGACCGCCCGGGCCGTCCGCTGGGCTGACCCGCCGGGCGGGCGGTCGGACGCCGCGACGGGGCGCTGGTGCGAGCGGGCGTGCGTGGCGCGCCGCTGCCGGGGCGCGCCGACGCAGGGGGACGAGGAGCCATGGTCTGGAGGTTACGGGATCGTCCCTCCAGACTCACGCGTCACACGCGCAACAGGGCTCGCCCCGGTCGACGGAGGCGGGGGGACGCGCCGGGCCGCTACCCTGGTCGGGTTGTCCAGAATGCTGGAAGGATGGCGCGGTGAGCGTCGAAAGGCCGACTCAGGACGCGGATCGGCGCGGGTTGAGCCGACGACAGATCGCCGTCGGCGCAGCGTGGGCGGTGCCGGTCGTCGTGACGACCGCACCGGCACCGGTCTATGCGGCGTCCTTCTGCGTCAACCAGTGCTACACCCTGGACTGGGACAACGCCGGCCAGGGCTTCCTCGGCGATGCGGTCGGCCTCGACCCCAACGTCGACTGGACCCGGACCGGCTACGTCGCGCCGACGGCACCGTGCACGAAGTATCTGAACGTCACCGTCGCCCAGCAACGCACCGGTGGCATGTACCAGCCGGGGGTCTATCAGGCATCCACCCGCACCGACACCGCGGGCGACTTCAGCATCGGCCGGAACATCGACAGTGCGACCCAGGTGCCGGCGGCTCAGCCTGGGCTGGTCCTCTACCAGTCCAACATCATCGGCTACTCGAGCACGGAATCCGAGACCGTCACGTTCACCTTCGACCGCCCCATCCAGACGGTGACGTTCACGATCTACGACGTCACCCGGCAGGGCACCGGGACGAGCTACTCGAACATCAACGACTATCAGGACCGCGTCGCCTTCAACGTCGCCGGCACGGTGACCAAGCAGGGGGACACCGTCCCCACCGCGAGCAACCTGGTCAGCACGCGCAACCCCACGGCCGCAGCCTCCCAGAGCACGTTCGGCGACATCACCAACTTCATCAACCGGTCGAGCGAATATCTGACCACCTCGACGGATCGCAGCGTCGGCGTGTCGCTCACCTTGGCCGGAGCGAGCTCGTTCCAGATGATCTACGCAGGTCTGGCCCCCTATGGCACCGGGACGACGGGAAGCCGGCGGAACCGTCAATACGTGGTCATCGGGGACCTCACCGTGTGCACCTGAGCCGGCGCCTGGCCCGGAGCAGCCTCGACCGGCCCTGTTAGGGTCGCGGGGACGCGTTCGAGTGGGGCAGAGGATGGTGAGCCGTCGTGGACGTCGACTCGTCGACTCCGGCAGGGGAGAAGCAAGCAGAGGCGATCCCGGCGCAGCGGCGTGGGATCAGTCGCCGGCAGATCGCCGCCGGAGCAGCCTGGAGCGTACCGGTCGTGCTGGCCACCGCGCCGGCGGCCCTGGCCTCGTGCTCGCGGGCCCAATGGGACGCCAGAGTATGTTTCGGATTGACTTGTAGCAGCACTAACTGCCAAGTGGCATTCAAAATCTGCAATACCGGGTGGTGCCCGACAGCGATCCCGGCCGGGACGCAGTTCACGGTGTCGCTGACCAACAACAGCACCATCGGTGACAGCATCCAGAAGGCCAGCGCCGGCGGCTACACCTACGTCTCGTCGTCTACCGGAGCCCCACGCGACGGTGTTACCGCCACCTTGGCCGGCGGCTCGACATGGACCTACGTCCTGTCGACGTCGGCGCAGATACCGAACGGCTCATGCACCCAGTTCACCTTCAACCAGGTCGACACAGGCCGGAACTACACCCTGAGGATCTCGCTGATCGGCGTGGACGGCAACCGGGGCAACAATTCACTCACCTGGACGGGCACTCTCGCCGCGACCGCCTCGGACGTGTGCGCAACCGTGCCCCCGCCTCCATGACCGGACGCAGTCCCGCGCTCCTGCTGCTGACCCTCACCGTGATGCTGGCCGTCAGCGGGCTGGCCAAACTGCCACAGCCCCGGGCGACGGCTGACGCGATGACCGCGCTGCGGGTCCCGCTCGTGCCCCCCGCGGTCGGCGGCCGCCTGCTGCCCTGGGTCGAGCTCGCCCTCGCGGGGCTGCTGCTGCTCGCCTCCGGCCCGCTGCTCGTGGGGGCGGCCACGGCCGCGCTGGGGCTGTGCGCGGCATACCTGCTGCTCGTTGCCCGGGCGCTGACCTGGGACCACCCGGTCGACTGCTCGTGCTTCGGCAAGATCGGCGAGTCGACGGTCACCTCGCGCACCCTGGCGCGCAACATCGTGCTGCTGCTCGTCGCGGGCCTGGCCCTCTGGGGGGCGACCCAGGGGGTGAGCGTGCCCGCAGCGTTGACGTCCTTCACCGCCGCCGACTGGACCTGGCTGGGCGCGACCGCGCTGGTCGTGCTGCTCACCGCCCTGGCCGTGGGACGCCCCCCCGAGTATGCCGGCCGCCACGGAGGCCGCCGCCGGGCCGGCCGGCCGGACCCGGCAGCCCCGACCGAGCCCGCGACCGACCAGGCCGACGACCTCGACTACGTGCGGGTGCCGATCCCCTTCGCCGTCGTGCAGGACGCGGCCGGCGGCACCGCCACTCTGCGCGAGCTCGCCGCCACCCAGGCCCGGCTGCTCGTCCTGCTCAGCCCGGGCTGCGGGCCGTGCGACCGGGTGGCCCGGCTCGTCGACGCGTGGCACCAGCGGCTGCACCCGGCCGTCGACGTCCTGTGCGTCTACGCCCAGCCGTTGCTGCGCGTCGCAGGTCGGCTGCTGCACGACCCGGCCCACGCCCGGCACGACCCGGAGGGCAACGTCCGCAACGCCTTCGCGACACACGCGACACCGAGCGCGATCCTGCTCGGCGCCGACGGGCTGGTCGCCGGCGGCCCGGTGACCGGCGAACCGGACATCGTCGAGCTCGTGCAGCTCATCGAGGAGCAACTCGCCGAGGCGGCAACGGCCGACCTGGCGGGCCCGCCGCCGACCTGACCGGACCTCGGTCTCGGATTGCGAAACATCACGGCGCGGTGCTGGACACCCCAACGAGTTATCCATAACCTAACTACAGGTCATGAGTGCCAGCGCATAGCCCCGGCTTGCTGGCCGGCAACCCTCCTCCGCGGTGGGGTGCTCCGGGTGACGACCTGGCTGACCGCCGACCGGCGGCCGGCAAGCGCGGACCGTCGACACCCGAGGGTCCACGATCCGACGGAGTCCCGATGTCCCTGGCCCCCGCCCGCACGCCCATCGGTGCCGACCCGACCGGCCCCGCGACCACGGTGCCGCGCGACGCGGCATACGCCGAACTGCGCTGCCTGCTGGCCCCCCGACTGCCGGCCACCACCGCCGACCGGCTCGTCGTGCCCACCCTGCACGGTCCACGCGACTACGCCAACCTCGACCACGCCGCGTCGACCCCGGCGCTCGTCGTCGTCGCCCGGGCCGTCGAGCGGACCCTGACGACCTACTCGTCGGTGCACCGGGGCAACGGCTTCGCCAGCCGGGTCACCAGCCGGTGGTACGAGCAGGCCCGCGGCGAGGTCGGCCGCTTCGTCGGCGCCCGCGCCGACGACCACGTGATCTTCACCCGCACGACGACCGACTCGTGGAACCTGCTGTCCCGGGCGCTGCCCGAGGACACCCAGATCGTCGTCTTCGCCTCCGAGCACCACTCGACGCTGCTGCCGTGGGGCGCGCACCGGACGGTGACCCTGCCGGTGCCGCGCAGCATCGAGGAGGGGCTGGGCCGACTGGAGTCCGCCCTCGCGACGCACGCCGACCGCGCGGCACACACCCTGGTCGTCGTCGCCGGCGCATCCAACGTCACCGGGGAGGTCTGGCCGGTCGCCCGGCTCGTCGAGATCGCGCACCGCCACGGCGCGCGGCTGGCCCTGGACGCCGCGCAGCTCGCGCCGCACCGCGCCATCGACCTGGCCGGCACCGGCGTCGACTATGTCGCGCTGTCCGGGCACAAGCTCTACGCGCCCTACGGCGCCGGGGTGCTGGCCGGCCGCGCCGACTGGCTGGACGCCGCCGAGCCCTATCTGGTCGGCGGCGGTGCCACCGCCAAGGTCACCGCCGACGGGGTCACCTGGGCCACCGGTCCGGCCCGCCACGAGGGCGGCAGCCCCAACGTCATCGGGGCCATCGCGCTCGCGGCGGCCTGCGCCGTGCTCGCCGAGCACCGCGACGACCTCGCCCTGTGGGAGCACCACCTGGCCGAGCGGCTGCGCCGCGGGCTCGACGCGATCCCCGGGGTGCGCACCCACTCGCTGTTCGGGCCGGGCTCGGACCGCGTCGGCGTCGTCGCCTTCACCGTCGCCGGGCTGGACTCCTCGCTGGTGTCCACGGCGCTGTCGGTCGAGCACGGCATCGGGGTGCGGGACGGCAAATTCTGCGCCCACCCGCTGGTCGACTGCCTGCTGGCCGCAGACCGGCCCGACGAGGTGGCCCCGAGCACCGCGGTGCGGGCCAGCCTCGGGCTGGCGACCCGCCCCGAGCACGTCGAGCGGCTGCTGCGGGCCGTCGCCCGGCTGGCGGCCGACGGCCCGCAGCTCGCCTATGCGCCCGGACCCGCCGGCTGGGAGCCCGAGATCGACCCGCGTGAGGTCGAGGTCGAGCGCCCCTGGTGACCGGCGGCCGGGGGCCGGCTGACCGCTGCCCGCTGCCCGGCGGGCTGACTGAGGCTGCGGGTCGTCAGCGCCGGCTGTCGGCGCTGCCCGGCGGGCTGACCGAAGCCGAGCATGACGAAGCCTCCGGGACAAACTCCCGCAGGCTTGGTCGTGCTGGGTGCTCAGCGGATCGCTGCGCTCCGTTGATCGCTGCGCCGTGGGTCAGGTCAGGACTCCGCCCCGCACGAGCCGCCCAGCGACTCGCTCAGGGTGCCGTCGGCGTTGAGCTTGAGGCTGGACGAGTGGTTGCCCCAGTTCTTGCCGTTCGAGAAGATGCGCCACTTGGTCGAGTAGCTGCCGGTCGGCGGCCGGCCGTCGGCGTAGGAGGTCAGGTCGAAGGTCGTCGCCGTGCCGGAGTCCTGGAACGTGTAGACGTTCCCCTGCCCGTCCTGCAGCGAGATCGGGGAGCTCATCGTGAAGGTGCCCACCCTGCGCCAGCCGCCCGGGACGGTCGTCACCGTGGTCGTGACGGTGATGGCGCCGGAGGTCATCGTCAGGACGCCGCCGGCGTCGCCCGTGTTCGAGGGCTTGCACCACACCATGTCACCGACCGCGGAGACGGTCTCGGTCGTCGTGCCGCTGGCGTGGGCGACGGGCGCGCCCGGCAGACCCAACCCCACGGCGACGATCGCTGCGGCAGCCCAGCGCTTGCTCATTCTGCTCTCCCTGTTGGCCTTCGTCGTCGGCCTTCGATGCTTGCGTTGTCAGCAAGCATGGCCCGTCACGCAGGTCCCCGTCCCGTCCAGCACGGCGATCTCACCCGTTCGGCCACGACGTTCGAACCGAATCGGGTCCGCCGACGACAGCAACGCAGGACGAGGCGTCCGAGACGGCCCGGTCAGGTGCGTGGCTCGACGTCGAGCACCCAGGGCCGAGCGCGCCCGGCCGGCTCGTGCAGCCGGACCTGGAAGCCGCGCCCGACGACCTCCGCCACGGCCCCGGGCGAGCGGGCGTCGACGCCCTCGACGAGCAGGTGCCGGGCGACCAGCCCCCGGGTGTGCTTGGCCCAGTGGCTCGCCCCGGGCACCCGCACGTGCACCCATCGATCCCGCAGGTCCCCGTCCGGCGTCCACATGCCGGTGTAGGACGACGAGCGCGCGTCGACCACGGCGCCCGGCCCGGCCGCTGCGGCCAGGACCGGGCCAAGGACGGGCCGCCACAGCTGCGCCAGGTGCGGCAGCCCCGGCAGCCGGCCTCCCGGGTTGAGCCGGTATGCCGCGATGCGGTCACCCGGGCGCACCGCACCGTAGAGCGCGGAGACGGTGACGACCCAGCGCTGGGCGCGTCGCCGGGCGGCGGGGTCGAGGGAGGCCAGGTCGAGCGCGTCGTAGAGCACGCCGGTGTAGACCTGCGCCGCCGGTGTGGCCGGCGCGGAGTCGAGGGCGAGGTTGCGGGCGACCTCGTCGAGCAGTCCCGGTGTCACCCGGAGCAGCTCGGTGGCCGTGGCCCCGGCGCTGGCCTCGCGCAGCGCCGTGGCCACCTTCTCGCGGGTGTCGGTGAGTTCGCGGAAGGACCAGGTGGCCGGGTCGACCGGCCTGCCGCGCGACCGGTTCCACTTGGTCTCCGACGGCGGCAGCACGATGAGCACCGCGCCAGCCTAGGGCGCGGCCGCTCAGGTCGAGTCAGCCGGAGCCGGCCCGCGCGTAGACCTGCTCCCCCTCGATCCAGGTGCCGGTGACGACCCACCCGGTTCACCGCCGCGTGGATCGACATGAACACGTCGTCCGGGTCCGACCACGTCGTCGCCGGGGTGTCCGAGCTGAGCGCCACCGCGTCGAGGCCCTCGTAGAGGTCGCGGACGGCATACGTGCGGCGCAGTTGGTCGGCGGACGGCGGAGCCCTTGGCCTGCATGACCGCCTGGTTGGCGTGGTGCTCGGTGAGCACGCCGTTGGGTGTGCGGCCATCGGCCTCGCGGCCGAAGGCCGCCCCCTGCGGGTCGGGGGTGTCGGCGGTGATGCCGGCCAACTCGAGCGCCCGGGTGTTGCAGATCCCCGAGTGGCAGTCGGAGCGCAGCACGTAGACCGGCTGCTCGGTGGACACCCGGTCCAGGTCGTGCCGGGTCGGCGTGCGCCCCTCGGCGAGCTTGGACTCGTCGTAGCCCCAGCCCTCGATCCAGGCGTCCGGGCCGGCTCCGACGTCGGGGTGGTTGCGCAGCGCCTCGATCAGGCTCGGGATGTCGACGACCACCGGCACCGTGCACGGCACCGAGTTGACGAGCATGGCGACGTAGGTCGCGTGCGTGTGCACGTCGAGCAGCCCCGGCAGCACCGGCCCGTCGAGGCGCACCGGGTCGGCGTCCGCGGGCACCTCGGTGGCTGAGCCGACCCAGCTGAACTCGCCGTCCCGCACGGCGAACGCGGTGACGAAACTCGTCTCGTCCTCGCCGGTGAAGATCGCGTCGGCGGTGTAGTAGATCGTCATCGTCGGTCTCCGTCCCGGCAGCGGGTGTGGGGGCCATCGTCCCGCACCGCCGGGACCAGTGGGGTATGCCGCTCGTGCGGCCCACGCGGATCGCCGCCGCTTTCACCGGGGTGGGTCACCCGCGAACGTTCCAGGCAACCGCTTTCACCGGGGGTGGGTCACCCGCGAACGTTCCAGGCAACCGCTTTCACCGGGGGTGGGTCAC
>CAZYHR010000012.1:43434-43553 GCA_964647395.1 uncultured Intrasporangiaceae bacterium
CCGCGAACGTTCCAGGCAACCGCTTTCACCGGGGGTGGGGCGGGGTCAGGCCTCGATGACGATGGGGATGATCATCGGGCGGCGGCGGATCTTGCCGCCGACCCAGCTGCCGACGGCGC
>CAZYHR010000013.1:0-43447 GCA_964647395.1 uncultured Intrasporangiaceae bacterium
CGCCGGCGGCGATGGCCGCACCGGCCGCGACCCGGGCCGCGCCGCCCGGGGGCCCCTCCCCGTCCGGAGGCGCCCGCCAACAACCCACCGCCCGCCCGGCCCCGCCGCCCCGGGTCGACGAGGTCGACCTCGGCGCGACCGTCCTGCCGGTGCTCATCCGCACCTACGGCCCCGCCGTCGCGGCAGCCGTCGTCGGCCTGGTCGTCGGCATCCTGGTCGGCCGCCGCTCCCGCTGATCCCCGCCGAAGCCGGCGCCGGCCCGGCCCAGCAGGCAGCCACCAGGCGGGGCGGGCGGCATACAGTGGCGAGGTGACCCGACTGAGTCGCCGAGGGGCGGTCGAGCCCTTCCACGTCATGGAGGTGCTCAAGGCGGTCGCGGCGCGCCAGGCCACCCACGGCGACGTCATCTCGCTGTGCGCCGGGCAGCCGTCGACGCCGGCTCCCGAGGCCGTGCGCGAGGCGGCGGTGCGGGCGCTGCGCGACCAGGTACTCGGCTACACCGAGGCGACCGGCATCCGGCCGCTGCGCGAGGCGATCGCCGGGCACTATCGGGTCACCTACGGCGTGGCCGTCGAGCCCGACGAGGTGGTGGTCACCACCGGCAGCAGCGGTGGGTTCACGGCGCTCTTCCTCGCGGCCTTCGACGCGGGCGACACCGTGGCGATGAGCCGGCCGGGCTACCCGGCCTATCGAAACACGTTGCAGGCGTTGGGTTGTCGGGTCGTCGAGTTGGACTGCGGCCCGGCCAGCAGGTTCCAGCCGACGGTGGCCATGCTCGACGCGCTGCCCGAGCCGCCGGCCGGTCTGGTCGTCGCGAGCCCCGCCAACCCGACCGGCACGATCATCGACCCGGCCGAACTCGCGGCCATCGCCCGGTGGTGCGACGCGCACGGCACCCTGCTGGTCAGCGACGAGATCTACCACGGCCTCTCCTATGGCCGGGAGTGCGCGAGCACGTGGCAGACCAGCCGCGAGGGCGCCGTCGTCGGCTCGTTCAGCAAGTACTTCTCCATGACCGGGTGGCGACTCGGCTGGCTGTTGCTGCCGCGGCCATTGCTGCGCCCGGTCGAACTGCTGCTCGGCAACCTCAACATCTGCGCGCCCGCGGTCGGCCAGGCGGCGGCGGTCGCGGCCTTCTCCCCCGAGGCGCGCCGCGAACTCGACGGCCACGTCGCCCGGTATGCCGCCAACCGCGATCTGCTGCTCGCCCACCTGCCGGCCCTGGGGGTTGGGTCACTCGCGCCTCCGGACGGGGCCTTCTACCTGTGGTTCGACGTGCGCCGGCTGACCGACGACTCGCAGCGCTGGTGCACCGAGGTACTCGCAGCCACCGGTGTCGCGCTGACCCCCGGCATCGACTTCGCCCCGGCGGTGCCCGGCGGCGACCGCACGCTCGACGGGCGAGCTTACGCCAGGCTGAGTTTCGCCGGCTCGACCGATGAGATGGCCCAGGCGCTGCAGCGGCTGCGCCGCCACCTCGGCTGAGCCGCACGCACCTGCTGGGCGTGCACCTGATGGGCGGGGCGCTGGCCGGCGACGACGATCAGTCGTCGGGCGGATCGACGAGCACCGTGGCCACCCCGGGGTCGCGGCAGCTCCACAGCGCGACGAGCAACGGCCACGCCACCACCCACAGGTAGAGGCCGAGTTCGAGACCACCGATCGTCGTGGTGCGCAGGATGATCGACCACAGCGTCGCCTGCAGCAGCACGAAGGTCAGCATCGACACGACGACTCCGACCCGCCGGCGCAGTGGCCACACCACCTGCCCCACGTGGCCGCTGAACGCCGGCCACAGCGCCAGCAGCACGAGGGTGAACTCCGACATGAGCACGTGCCGCAGCGTGAACCGTCCCATCGTCTGGTTGGGCAGGACGGCCAGCGCGACCATGACCACCCCGGCCGAGCCCAGCAGCCACCGGCCCGCCACGTCGGCCGCGCGCATCCCCCAGCCGGTGATCGCCAGCAGCACCCCGACCAGCACGAGGGCCACCCCGAAGACGCCGCGACTCGGGGCGTCCTGCGCGCCGAGGTCGGACAGCGGACGCTCGACCAGGTCGAAGGCATCGTGCAGCGACGCGGCGTACCAGGTGCCGACGACGAGCACGAGCAGGGCGGCCGCGGCGGTCAGCACCGCCCAGGCCGGCGTCCGCGGCAACGGACGCTCGACGGGCACCCTGGCGCGGGTGACCGCAGGGTCCAATCCGGGGTCGGGCTCCTTGGGCGTCATCACGCCTCCACGGTATGCCGCCCGCTCCCGTCGGGTGCCACCGGCCCGGCTCGGGCCGGTCGCCACCACGGCGCCGCGCGGCCGTCGTGCCGGTTCGTCGCGCGGGCCTACCATGCAGGGATGTCGCGCACCGACGTCGTCGTCATCGGATCCGGCCTGGCCGGCCTGGTCGCCGCCACCGAGCTGGCCGTCGCCGGGAAACGCGTCGTCGTCGTCGACCAGGAGTCCCGCGAAAACCTTGGCGGACAAGCCTATTGGTCGTTCGGCGGACTGTTCCTGGTGGACAGCCCCGAGCAACGCCGCATGGGGGTGCGCGACTCCCTCGAGCTGGCCTGGTCGGACTGGGAGGGCACCGCAGGGTGGGACCGCCCCGAGGACGATTGGGGCCGGCGCTGGGCGCGCGCCTACGTCGAGTTCGCGGCGGGCGAGAAGCGGGCGTGGCTCGCCGAGCGGGGGATCCGCTTCTTCCCGGTGGTCGGCTGGGCCGAGCGCGGGGCCGGCCGCGCCGGCGGTCACGGCAACTCGGTGCCGCGCTTCCACGTCACCTGGGGCACCGGGCCGGGGGTGTGCGAGCCGTTCGTCCGGCGCGCCAAGGAGGCGGAGTTGGCCGGCACCTTGCGCTACGCCTTCCGCCATCGCGTCGACGACCTGGTGCTCACCGGCGGGGCCGTCACCGGGCTGCGCGGCATGCGGCTCGCGCCGACCCACCTGCCGCGCGGCGTCGCCACGAACCGTGACCCGGTCGGCGAGTTCGAGATGGAGGCCGAGGCGGTCGTCGTGGCCAGCGGCGGCATCGGCGGCAACCACCGGCTGGTGCGGGCGGCCTGGCCGCAGCGGCTCGGCCACCCGCCCGAGCGGATGCTCACCGGGGTGCCGGCCTACGTCGACGGCCGGATGCTGCAGATCACCGAACGAGCCGGCGGGGCCGTCGTCAACCGGGATCGCATGTGGCACTACGTCGAGGGCATCCACAACTGGGACCCGGTCTGGCCCGGGCACGCGATCCGCATCCTGCCCGGCCCGTCGTCGATCTGGCTGGACGGCGGCGGCGAGCGCCTGCCGGCTCCGTTGTTCCCCGGCTTCGACACCCTGGGCACGCTGGCCCACCTGCGCCAGACCGGGTTCGACCACTCCTGGCTGCTGCTCAACCGCCGGATCATCGAGAAGGAGTTCGCCCTCTCCGGCTCCGAGCAGAACCTCGACCTGACCAACCGCTCCGTCGTCGACGTGCTGGGCCGGGCCCGCGGTGGGGTCCCGGCGGCGGTCCAGGCCTTCCTCGACAACGGCGTCGACTTCGTCCAGGCCCACTCGGTGGGCGAGTTGGTCGCCGCGATGAACCGGCTCACCCCGCAGGCCCCGCTCGACCCGGAGCGCATCGAAGGCCTCCTGGTCACCCGCGATCGCGAGGTCGACAACGATTTCGGGAAAGACCTGCAGATCATGGCGATCCGCAGCGCCCGCAACTACCGCGGCGACCGGCTGATCCGCACGGTCGCCCCGCACCGCATCCTCGACCCGGCCGCCGGACCGCTCATCGCGGTGCGCGTCTCGGTGCTCACCCGCAAGACCCTGGGCGGGCTGCAGACCGACCTGTCCGGCCGGGTCCTGCGCCCGTCGGGCACCCCCCTTCCCGGCCTGTACGCCGCCGGCGAGGCAACCGGCTTCGGCGGCGGCGCAGTGCACGGCTACCGCTCGCTGGAGGGGACCTTCCTCGGCGGGTGCCTGTTCACCGGCCGCACCGCCGGTCGCGCTCTCGCGCAGGTGCTGTGAGCATGGCGCGGTGAACCGGTGAGCCTGGCGCTGTGGGCCTGGCGCTGTGAGCCTGGCGCTGTGGGCCTGGTGGCCACCTGAGCGACGCGGCGCCGTGGACGGCATACGGTGTCGTCATGGTCACCGCCCTCGCAAACCGTCCCCAGCGGATCATCCTGGTCCGGCACGGCGAGTCGCAGGGCAACATCGACGACTCGATCTACGAGACGGTCCCCGACCACGCGCTGCACCTCACCCCCCTGGGTCGCGAGCAGGCCTGTGCCGCAGGCGCTCTGGTGCGCCCGCTGATCGCCGGTGGCTCGACGCACGTCTACGCGTCCCCCTACGTCCGGGCCCGCGAGACGCTCGCCCAGATGGACCTTGGCGTGCCGCTGGACGACGTGCGCATCGAGCCACGGCTGCGCGAGCAGGACTGGGCCAACTTCCAGGACCGCGAGGACGTGCGCCGGCAGAAGGAACTGCGCAACGAGTTCGGCCATTTCTACTACCGATTCACCCACGGCGAGTCGGGCTCCGATGTCTACGACCGGGTCTCGACGTTCCTCGAGTCGCTGTTCCGCAACGTCGAATCCCCCGACGCGCCGCAGCACGTCGTCATCGTCACGCACGGCATGACGATGCGGCTCTTCTGCATGCGGTGGTTCCACTGGAGCGTCGACTACTTCGAGTCGCTGGAGAACCCACCCAACGGCGGGCTCGTGGTCCTCGAGCGCCAAGCGGACTTCAAGTATCGGATGCGCGAGCCGTTCACCCAGTGGGATCCCGCGACGGTGCCCAGCCCCAGGGAACGGGCCAGTTGGCTCTGACCACGGCTCGCCCAGCCCGGCCGGCCAGGTGTTTACCGCGGCGGTGACCCGGGTAGTGACAGCGGTGCAGCGCAGGGCGTCCAGCGGGCGTGCTGGCCCGGATCCGCACGAACGGCACAAGGACCCGGACCATGCTGGACGTCCTGCGCCCTCACCGCAAGGACCACCATGGACCACGCGCGCGACCTCGACCAGACCCACGCCCGGCCGGCCGGGGCGTCCGACGTCGCCGTCGACGCGGCCGGCCGGATGAGCGAGGCGCTCGAGACCGTCGAGCGGGCGCGCGGCCACCTCTACAGCGCGCACCAACTCATCGGCCAGGCCGACTTCAGCTTCGGCGACGCCCTCGACCTGGTGGCCCAGGCCGGCGAGCCGGACCTGGCCGACGAGTTGCGCCGCACCCTGGTGGGACGCAACGTCATCACCGGACGGTGGACCTTCCAGATCGTCGAGGACTTCGACGATGGCTATTACGCGCAGGCCCGGGAGGCCGAACGCCGGGTGCGGGCGGCACTGGTCGCCGGGCGCCGGCACGTCTACGAGGCCGAGCTCAAGCAGCAGCGCCGCACCCCCGGCCTGCCCGGGCACGAGGCGACCCCCGCCAGCGGTGAGTGACCCGGTCTGCCGCGGGCGCGGCATACCTGATCTGGTCGCCCGAGCGGGCGGACCTGCGCGATCGGCTCGCCGACCCCCTACGCTCACGGGTATGCAGCGCCCGGACATCCGCTTCTGCCGCCTGTGCGGGGCTGCGACCGAGTCGCGGATCCCCCCGAACGAGGACCGGGAGCGGGCCGTGTGCACCCGGTGCGGCTATGTCGACTACGTCAACCCGTCGGTCATCGTCGGGGCGGTGCCGGTGTGGGGTGACGACGGGAGGCAGCTGCTGCTGTGCCGGCGCGCCATCGAGCCACGGCGCGGGCTGTGGACGCTGCCCGCGGGGTTCCTCGAGTTCGGCGAGGCCATGGTCGACGGGGCGATCCGGGAGACCCGTGAGGAGGCCGGGGCGCGCATCGAGATCGGCGCGTTGTTCACGGCGTTCGATGTCCTCGTGGTCGGGCAGGTGCACGCGTTCTTCCTGGCGCGGTTGCTCGACCTGGAGCTCGACCCGGGGCCGGAGAGCCTGGAGTGCCGGGTCGTCGACGTCGACGAGATCCCGTGGGACGAGATCTCGTTCCGGTCGGTGCGGGCCACCCTGGAGCACTACGTGGCCGACCTGGCGACGGGCAGTTTCGGGCTGCACACCGGCACCTTCGGCTGACCGGGCTGGCCGCGCTCGCGGGTCGCGCCCCCCGCGGGGTCAGAGGTACTGGCCGGTCGGGCCGCCCGGACCACCCTCGGGGACACCGGGACCCAGGCCGGGCTGGCCCTCGGCGGCCGGGTGCCCGGGCGGCAGGGCCCGCCGCATCCCGGCCAGCTGCTGCTGCGCCGCCATCTGCTGGGCGACCAACGCGGTCTGGATGCCGTGGAAGAGCCCTTCCAGCCAGCCGACCAGCTGCGCCTGGGCGATGCGCAGTTCGGCGTCGCTCGGCGGGGTGCCGTCGTCGGCGAACGGCAGGGCGATGCGCTCGAGTTCGTCGACGAGTTCGGGGGCCAAGCCGTCTTCGAGCTCGCGGATCGAGCGCCGGTGGATCTCGGCCAGCCGCTTGCGGCCGGCGTCGTCGAGCGGGGCGTTGCGGACCTCCTCGAGGAGGTTCTTGACCATCGAGCCGATCCGCATGACCTTGGCCGGCTGCTCGACCAGGTCGGCGGGGTTGTCCGCCCGGTCGCCCCGGTCGGTGTCGCGCGCCGCCACGCCCATCCCGTCGGGGGTGACGACGACCACCCGTCCCTCGTCGGACTCCTGCTGCTCCGGCGCAGGCTGCTCCGGCGCGGGCTGCTCCGGCGCGGGCTGCTCCGGCGCGGGCTGCTGCCCGGCGGGTTGCTCCGGCGCGGGCTGCTGCGGTCGTGGCTGATCGGTCATGCGGCCCATCTTGCCGCATGGCCGCCGCGCCGAAGTCCGCGCGCCCGGCCGGCGGCCGGCCGGCATACGAGCCCGCGAACGTTCCAGGCAACCGTTTTCACCGGGGGGAGGGTTCCGGGGAACGCTCCAGGCAACCGTTTTCACCCGGGGGGAGGGGTCCGGGAAACGTTCCAGGCAACCGTTTTCACCCGGGGGAGGGGTCCCGGGAACGTTCCAGGCAACCGTTTTCACCCGGGGGAGGGGTCCCGGGAACGTTCCAGGCAACCGTTTTCACCGGGGGGGAGGGGTCCCGGGAACGTTCCAGGCAACCGTTTTCACCGGGGGGAGGGGTCCCGGGAACGTTCCAGGCAACCGTTTTCACCGGGGGTCAGGTCATCCGGCGGGTGACGGTGGGGTCGCGGCGGATGGCGAGCCAGGCCAGGGCGGCGGCGACGGCCGGGATGGCCAGCACCGGGACGAGCAGTTGCAGCCAGGGGATCTCGACGACCGGGCCGATCGGGTCCTGCCCGGGCAGCATCGAGCCGGAGGTCCACAGCCGGGCCAGCGCGATGCCGGGCACCAGACCGACGAGCACTCCGACGACCGCGCCGACGGCCCCGAGCGAGCCGGCCTGCGCCGCCGCGAGGTGCCGGCGGGTGGTCCGGGTCGCCCCGACCGCCGCGAAGGTGCCCATGAGCGGCTGCATCTCCGCCGTCGACAGCGCCGTGGCCAGCAGGGTGGCGGTGAGGATGACCAGGGTGAGCAGACCGAGGATCACCGCGGCGATGACGCCACCGAAGGGCTGGAAGCCGCGCTCGACGTAGAAGTAGCCCAGCGCCCGCTGGGTCATCGCGTCGGTCAGCGCCTGGGCGTCCGCCTCGCTGACCGGCCCTCGCGGATCCAGGACGACGACCGACCGGACCGACAGCGGCCAGCCGAGCCGCTGCGCAGTGTCGGTGGTCACCAGGGCGCCGATGTCCCGGCTCGGGCCGCCCCGGTTGAGCTGGGCGATCGGGAGCGACAGCGCCGGTACCCGCGTCGAGGTCAGCCCGCTGACGCTGGGCGGGGAGTCGTCGCGGTGGGTGAGCGTCGCCTGGGCCACGGTGACCGTGCCGTCGGTGATGTCGGCCTTGCAGCACTCGACCCTGGTCCCGTCCGGGCCGAGGGCCACCAGGTCACTCTCCTTGGACACCTCGGTGGTGACCAGCATGCCGCCCCTGCGTAGCACGTCGGCCTGCTCGCCCGACAGCCCGAACTGGGCGGTCAGCAGGGGCAGGTCGGCGGTGTAGATCATGCCGTTCGGCCCGTAGTTCGCCGTCCCGAGGGAGGCGCACCGAGTGGCTGCCGTCGCCTGCGACTCCAGGCCGACCGCATCGGCCGGGGTGCACCCGGTGCGGACCAACATGACCACCGGCCGCACCTCGGGCGCCGCGGTCCCGGAGCCGGTCCCGAGGGCCGCGGCCGACGGCCAGATCGCGTAGAGCTTGCCGGTCGTCAGCCCGGGCGCCACCTCGGCCACGGTCTGCACGATGGTGTCGGCCACCCGGGAGGAGTTGTCGTCCATCGGCCCGGGACGCGGGTGGACGACCGCCTGCCCGATCGGGATCTGCGGCTGATAGGTCTGCGCCGCAAACGAGTTCACGCTCGTGGCCAGGACGAGCACGATCGTCGCCAGCGCCGTGCCGCCGAGGATCGCGGCCACGGTGGAGGTCGCCCGGCCACGCTGGCGGGCGGCGTCGCGCAGCGCCATCCGGGCCGCCGCAGGCGCGCGCGCCCCGAGCCGGCCGAGCCAGACCAGCAGCATCGGCACGGTGAGCAGCGCCCCGACGACGAGCAGGACGACACCGAGCATGGCGGCCAGCGAGGCGATGAGGGGCTGGTCCTCGACGACGTCGAGCGCGGTCGCGACGAGGATGAGGACCACCCCGAGTCCGGCGACGAGCAGGCCGGCGATCGGCACCCGGGCCCGGGCCGGCGGCGACACCGCCTGGCCGCGCAGCACTCCGATGATGTCGAGCCGGCCCAGGCCGCGAGACGGCACCAGGGCCGCGATGAGGGTGCTCGCCACCGCGCAGCCGACGACGATCGCCAGCGGCCAGGCGGGCAGGTCGAAGGGGCCGAAGAACTGGTCCGGATAGCGCCCTCGGGACCACTGGACGAAACCCCAGGCCGCGGCGATGCCCAGGATCGTGCCGACCGCGACGGACAGCACGCCGAGCACGAGGGCCTGGCCGAGCACGGTGCGGCGCAACTGGGCGGGCGTGGCGCCGTTGGACGCGGCCAGCGCCAGGGTCCGGCGGCTGCGGGTGGCCGACACCGCGAACGCCGGCCCGACGAGCAGCGTGGTCTCCAGCAGCAGCCCGATCGCGGCGACCGCCGTCGCGACGAGCATCGCCGCAGCCTCGCCGTCGGAGCGTTGCCGCAGATCCGCGGGCGCGTGCACCTGGTCGTGGGGCGGCGGTGACAGCACGACCGCGCGGGAGGCGGTGCCCAGCCCGTATGCCGCCCACCGCTCCACCTCCGGCCAGGTCACCGGGGCGTCCCGCACCAGCAGGAAGGCGGGCTCGCCCATGGTCACCGGGAGGACCGGCAGGCTGACCAGGTCGGCCGGGGTGACTTGGTTCCAGTGGGTGAGCCAACCCTCGCCGACCCCGACGACGGTCAGCGGGACCGAGACGCCGGTGCTCGGGTCGGTGCCGGTCATCGTGCCGCTGGTCGGCAGCCCCTTGCTGACGCCCAGGCGGGTGACGACGACCTCGTCGGCGCGCTGCGGCCAGCGGCCGCTGATCAGCCGGGTCAGGCCCTCGGTCTCGGGGTGCCGCCCGGCGTCGACGCCGAGGATCTGCACCTCGTAGCTGCTGCGGCCCACGGTGACCACGCCCGCGCCGTGCTGGACCGGGATCGCGCTGCCCCCGGTGAGCCGGCCCAGCGCCGCCACCTGGGCCGCCTGGTCCGGCCCCCAGCCGGGCAGCGGGGTCGACGACTTGGCCTGGTCGTAGGCGACCGGATCGGAGTTCTCCGGCAGCATCGTCACCGTCCCGCCGTAGTAGGTCACCCTGGCGGCCGCCTGGCCGAACTGGAAGGGCAGTCGCTCGACCGGGTCCAGCGCCGAGGTGGCCGCCAGGATGTTGCCGCCGACGAGCAACAGCACCGGGATGGCGACCATGAGCACGACCAGAGTGCTGCGGCCGCGGTGCCGCCACGCGTCGCGTCGGCCCAGGCGCAGGGCGATGCGCCAGCCCGCCCGCCACTGCCGGCCAGCGCCGACTCGGAGTTCCAGGCCGGGCGGCTGCTGCGGCGGCACCGGCGGCACCGGCGGCGGGGTGGTGACCGTCGTCATGCCGGGCTCCCCGCGGGGGAGACCGCCGGCTCGGTGGCCGCCCGCGGCATACCGGCGGAGTTGTCGGTGGAGTCGACGACGCGCCCGTCGCGCAGGAAGACCACCCGGTCGGCCCAGCCGGCGTGCCGCGACTCGTGGGTGACGAGCAGGCCCGCGGCACCGGCGTCGCAGCGCTGGCGCAGCACGGTGAGCACGCCCTCGCCGGTGACCGAGTCGAGGGCGCCGGTCGGCTCGTCGGCGAGCACCAGCCGTCGCTCGCCGACCAGGGCCCGGGCGATGGCGACCCGCTGCTGCTGGCCGCCGGACATCTGGTCGGGATAGCGGTCGGCCAGTTGCTCGAGGCCGAGCTCGGCGAGCGCGACGAGGGCGGCCGCGCGGCCCTCGGCGACCTTGGCGCCGTCGAGCTCGAGCGGCAGGGCGATGTTCTCGGCGGCGGTGAGCGAGGGGATGAGGTTGAGGTCCTGGAAGACGACCCCGACCTTGCGCCGACGCAGGGCGGCCAGCGCGTGGCTGGGCAGCCGCGAGGTGTCCACCCCTTCGATCTCGACCGAGCCGGAGGTCGGACGGTCCAGCCCGCCGAGGATGTTCAGCAGGGTCGACTTGCCGCTGCCGGAGGGGCCCATGACGGCGACGAGTTCGCCCGCGCGGACGGTCAGGGTCACGCCGTCGAGGGCGCGGACGGCGGTCTCGCCGGCGCCGTGCACGCGGTGCACGTCGGTGAGCCGCAGGACGTTGTCGGTGGTCATCGGGTCTCCTGGCTGGGCGCGGTGCGGGTGGTGCGGTGCTGGTACTGCAGGACCGTCTCGACGTGGTCGAGCCAGCGCAGCTCGGCCTCGACGGTGAACAACTGATGCTCGACCAGCAGGTGGTCGACGCTGGTGCCGGGGGTGGGCGGCCCGGGCCGTCGACCCGCCGCGCCCTCGGCTCCCCCCTGGCCGGAGTCGAGGGCGATCTTGCGGCGGGTCAGCTCGCGCAGGTGGCGCATCGTCGCCGCCCGCTGGGTCTGCAGGACGGCATAGGGGTCGACCCCGGGGGTGACGACGGCCAGCGCCACCTTGATGACCAGTTCGTCGCGGGCCGGCGTCTCGCGCTCGACGGGGGTGAGCCACCAGGAGTCGGTGGCCGCCAGCCCGTCGGGGGTGAGCCGATAGGCGATCTTGCCCTCGCCGTCCGGCCCGCCGTCGCCGACGACCAGGCCGTCGCGCTCGAGCCGGGCCAGGGTCGTGTAGACCTGACCGACGTTGAGCGGCCAGGTGCCGCCGGTGGCGGCCTCGAACTCGGCCTTGAGGCCGGCGCCGTGCCGTGGTCCGCGGCTCAACAGGGCGAGCACCCCGTGCTTGACGGACACCTCGCCTCCCCTGGGTATACCGAGTATTCGTGCTGGTCAGCGACCATATACTCAGTATGCTGCGAGGTCAAGCGCGGGCCCGCCCCGGGCCCGCCGGGCTCAGCCGGTCGTTGGGCGCTCAGCCGGTCGTTGGGCGCTCAGCCGGTTGCCGGGCTCAGCCGGCCGGTCGGGCTCAGCCGGTCAGACCGTCAGCAGGATCTTGCCGATGTGCCGCGAGGACTCCAGCTCGCGGTGCGCCGCGGCCGCCTCGGCCAGCGGATAGCGGGCGTGCACGACCGGGCGCACCCGGCCGGCCTCGATGAGCGGCCAGACGTGCTCGCGGACGGCACCGACGATGGTCGCCTTCTCCGGCCGGGGCCGCGAGCGCAGCGAGGTGGCGATGACCGCGGCCCGCTTGCGCAGCAGCGCCCCGAGGTCGAGCTCGGCCTTGGTGCCGCCCTGCAGGCCGATGACGACCAGCCGCCCGGCGGTGGCGAGCACGGTGACGTTGCGGTCCAGATACTTGGCGCCCATGTTGTCCAGGATGACGTCGGCGCCGTGCTGCTCGGTGCCGGCGAGCACGCGCTGCACGAAGTCCTCGTCCCGGTAGTTGACCAACAGTTCGGCGCCCAGCGAGCGGCATACCTCCAGCTTGTCCGCCGACCCGGCGGTGACCGCGACCCGGGCACTGAACGCGCGGGCCAGTTGGATCGCCATGGTGCCGATGCCCGAGGAGCCACCGTGCACGAGCAGCCACTGGCCGGGGCGCAGGCCGGCGGTGAGGAAGACGTTGGACCAGACCGTGCAGACCACCTCCGGCAGCGCGGCGGCGTCGACCAGCGACACCCCGGCCGGCACCGGCAGCAACTGCCCGGCCGGCACGGTGACCCGCTCGGCGTAGCCGCCGCCGGTCAGCAGCGCACACACCTCGTCGCCGATCGTCCAGCCCTGGACCCCGGGCCCGAGCGCGATGATCCGGCCGCTGCACTCCAGGCCGGGGAACTCCGACTCACCCAGCGGCGGCGGGTAGAAGCCCATCCGCTGCATGACGTCGGCGCGGTTGACCCCGGCCGCCACCACCTGCAGCACCACCTCGCCGGGCCCCGGGTCGCCCGGGTCGGGCACCTCGGCCAGCACGAGCGCGTCGGGGTCGCCGGGGGTCGGGATCGTCACCGCCTGCATGCGCCGAGCCTAACGGCCCGGCCGGCCGGGCCAAGGGGCGGCACCGGCCGAGCCTGCGGATCTGCAACCGGTTTCCCGCGCGAAACGCCGCGAAGGGGTGTCAGGATGGATCGCCACCATCAAACCGGTAGGGAGAGACAGTGACGTCCTTCTGGGCCGAGCACGCCTGGCTGCCCTCCGGGCTGGCCCGCAACGTGCGGCTGCGCGTCGCCGACGGCCGGTTCACGGCAGTCGAGTGCCGCACCACCCCCACCTCCACGGACCAGCGCCTGGGCGGCGTCCTGCTGCCCGGCCTGGCCAACGCGCACAGCCACGTCTTCCAGCGGGCGGTGCGCGGCCGCACCCACGGCCTGGTCGACGTGCACGCCTGGGACCGCATCGCGTATGCCGCGGCCGCGCAGCTCACGCCGGACACCTACCTGGCGCTGGCCCGCGCCGTCTACGCCGAGATGGCGCTGGCCGGTTACACCGTCGTCGGCGAATACCACTACGTCCACCACGGCCCCACCGGCCGCCGCTACACCGACCCCAACGCCATGGGCGCGGCGCTGGTCCAGGCGGCCGCTGACGTCGGGATCCGGCTCACCCTGCTGGACGTGTGCCGACTGCACGGCGGGCTGACCGCCGAGGGTCACCTGCCGGCAACCGGTGTGCTGGCCCAGTTCTCCGACGGCACGGTGCAGGACTGGGCCGACCGGATGGAGGGCATCGGCCAGACCGAGCTGCTGCGCCGGGGCGCCGCGATCCACTCGGTGCGCACCGTCTCGCGGCAGGAGATCAGCGAGGTCGCGGCGGCGGCCGGCGACCGACCGCTGCACGTCTACGTCTCCGAGCACCCCGCGGAGAACCTGGCCTGCCAGATGTTCTACGGGTGCACCCCCGCGGCGCTGCTCGCCCAGGCCGGGGCCCTGGGCCCGGAGACCACCGCGGTGCACGCCTCGCACCTGTCCGGTCCGGACATCGCGCTGCTGGCCGAGCACCGCAGCCAGGCGGTCGTCTGCCCGTCCGCCGAGCGGGACCTCGGCCTCGGGCTCGGCCCGGTGCTGCCGCTGTTGTCGGCCGGGGTGCCGGTGGGCATCGGCTCGGACTCGCACACGATCATCGACCCCTTCGTCGAGATGCGCGAGATCGAGATGCACGAGCGGGTCTTCGCCGGCGAGCGGGCCCGGCTCTCGACACCCACCCTGCTGCGGTGCGCCTCGGCCCACGGCTACGCCAGCCTGGGCTGGTACGGCAGCGGCGAGATCGCCCCGGGTCAACTGGCCGACTTCGTCGTCGTCGACCCGGAGTCACCGCGCACCGCGGGCAGCAAGGCCGCTCAGATCATGTATGCCGCCACCGCCGCCGACATCCGCACCGTCGTCGTCGGCGGTGAGCCGATCGTCCAGGACGGCGAGCACAAGTTCGGCCCGGTCGGGCCGCTGCTGCGGGAGGCGCTGCAGTTGGTGCGTTCGCGGGCCGTGCCCGCCTAGTCCTTGAGGTCCTGCTCGATCTTGACGAACGGGGCGGGCAGGTGGCCGGCCGACTTGTAGTAGTACTGCGCCGCCTTGCGGGTGGCCATGACCCGGGCGGCCTGCACGACCAGGCCGGTGAGCGCCGCGAACAGCAGCGCCTCCTTCCAGGTGACCTCCTCGGGGTTGGTCGGGTCGGTCGGTGCCGGCTTGCCGGCCACCGCGGACCACCCTCGGGTGATGACCTGGTTGGCCACCGCGGCCGCCCCCATGGCTGCCGCCGCGCTGAGCACCCTCCACACCATCGGACCCATGCCCGCACCTCCGTCGATCTGGCCGGCCCCACGAGTCGAAGCCCGATGTCACTCTCGCACGTCGACGGGGTAAAGTCATGGTCACCACGACAGGGGAGCGCCGCCAGGCGCTGAGAGTGCGGACCACCGCAGACCCTCGAACCTGATCCGGTTAGCACCGGCGAAGGGAGTCGAACTCTCGCCCGTCGTCACGCCGCGGGCGTGGCGGCAGGCCCCTCCCGGACAGGAGGACCCGTATGCCGCGCCACCGCACCGCCCCCCACCCCGCCACGGCGCCCCGCGCCACGGCGCCCGTCGTCACCCGGCCGGACGCCGGCCGACCGCGGGCCGGCCGACCCCGCACCAACCGCCCGCACCGCTGGCTCGGGCTGGCCGGGGTGGTCGCCCTCGCCCTGAGCGCCTGCTCGATGACCGGTGGCGGCTCGAGTGCCCCCACGACCGGCACGACCGGCGCCGGCGGCCCGGCGGGCACGACGGGCGGTGCCGGCACCAGCCCGGGCGCGCCCGCGGCATACCGGTGCACCACCGACCCGGCCGTGACCCTGGTGACCCACGACTCGTTCGGGGTGGGCCAGGACCTGCTCGACGAGTTCACCCGGGCCACCGGATGTGTCGTCACCGTCGCCCGCTCCGGCGATGCCGGGGCGCTGGCCAACAAGTTGGTGCTGACCAAGTCCTCGCCGATCGGCGACGTCGTCTACGGCATCGACAACGCCTTCGCCGGGCGGACCGTCCAGGCGGGCGTCTTCGCCCCCTTCGCCCCGGCGCTGCCGCCGGGCGCGGCCGCGCACGCGCTGACCGGTCCCGGCGCGGCGGTGCTCACGCCGATCGACTTCGGCGACGTGTGCGTCAACGTCGACACGGCGTGGTTCACGACGGCGGGCAGGACCCCGCCGGCGACCCTCGACGACCTGACCAAGCCGGAGAACCGGGACCTGTTCGTCACCCCGGGAGCCACCTCGTCGTCACCGGGCTTCGCGTTCCTGCTCGCCACGATCGGGGCCAAGGGCGAGGCCGGGTGGCAGGACTACTGGACCCGGCTCATGGCCAACGGCGCCAAGCTGACCTCGGGCTGGTCGGACGCCTACGAGGTCGACTTCACCGCCAGCGGCAAGGGCAACCGGCCGATCGTGCTGTCCTACGCCTCGAGCCCGCCGTTCACCATCCCGCAGGGCGGCAGCACCCCGACGACGGCGGCGCTGCTGGACACCTGTTTCCGGCAGGTCGAGTACGCCGGGGTGCTGGCCGGCGCCAAGAACCCTGACGGCGCGAAGGCCTTCGTCGACTACCTGCTGACCAAGCCGGTGCAGGAGTCGATCCCGGACTCGATGTACATGTTCCCGGTCTCCGGTGACGCGGCGCTGCCGCCGGTCTGGGCGCAGTGGGCCAAGGTGGCGCCGCAGCCGTTCACCGTCGCGCCCGAGGCGATCGAGCGCAACCGCGACCAGTGGCTGCGCGACTGGACCGAGGTCACCGCCAAGTGACCTCTGCCGCGGCAACCACCGGCGAGCCGGCCCGCCGGCGGCCGGCGCGCGCCTCCGGGTGGGCGCCGACGGCGGCCCTGGTGGGCGCGACCCTGGTGCCGTTGGCCTTTCTCGCGGTGTTCTTCGCGGTGCCGGTGCTCGGCATGCTCGCGCGGGGGTTCCTGCCCGACGGGTCGCTCGACCTCGGGGCGTTCGCCGAGGTCTTCGGTCGGGTGCGCACCCGGCAGGTGCTGTCGTTCACGCTATGGGGATCGGCGCTGGCCACCATGGTGACGCTGGCGCTCGGGGTGCCCGCGGCCTACGCGCTGCACCGGTTGGCGTTGCCGGGGCGCCGAGTGCTCCGCGCGCTGGTCGCCTTTCCGTTCGTCATGCCGACCGTCGTCGTCGGGGTGATGTTCCGGTCGCTGCTCGCGCCGGGCGGGCTGCTCGGCGGGCTCGGACTGGACGGGCACTGGGTGGCGATCGTCGCGGCCATGGTGTTCTTCAACCTGGCCGTCGTGGTGCGCACCGTGGGGGCCACCTGGGAGGGGCTGGACACTCGCGCCGAGCAGGCCGCCGCCACGCTGGGCGCCACCCCGTGGCGGGTCTGGCGAACCGTGACCTGGCCGGCGCTGGCGCCGGTGGTGCTGTCGGCGGCCAGCGTCGTGTTCCTCTTCTGCGCAACGGCGTTCGGGGTGATCCTCACCTTGGGCGGCTTGCGCTACGGCACGGTTGAGACCGAGATCTATCTGCTGACGACGAACCTGCTCGACCTGCCGGCCGCGGCGGTGCTGTCGGTCGTGCAACTCGTCGTCGTCGCCGGGCTGCTCGCCGTGACCGGGTGGCTGCGGGCCAGGGCCGAGCGTGGGCACCGCAGGTCGGCGATGGCCGCGCGGCCGGTGCCGGTGACCTGGGCTGCGGCGCCGGTGCTCGCGGTGCTGAGCCTCGTGCTGGTGCTCGTGCTGCTCCCGGTGGGGTCGCTGGTCGTGGGCTCGCTGCGCCGCGAGGGGCGGTGGACGCTGGACAACTATGCCGCGCTCGGAGCGGTGACCCGGGACAGCGCGCTGCTGGTGCCGGTCTGGCAGGCCATGGTCAACTCGTGGCGCATCGCCGTCGACGCGGCCGTCATCGCGCTGGTGCTCGGCCTGCTCGTCTCGGTCGTCGTGTCCCGGCGGCCACGGTCGACCGGAGGGCGCCGGTCGCTGGCCGCGCTGGACGGCCTGTTCATGCTGCCGCTCGGGATCTCTGCTGTGACAGTGGGATTCGGTTTCCTCATCACCTTGGACCGGCCGCCGCTGGACCTACGCTCCTCGCCGGTGCTCATCCCGGTGGCCCAGGCGATGGTGGCCCTGCCGCTGGTCGTGCGCATCGTCTCACCGGTGCTGCGCGCCATCGACGACCGGCAGCGGCAGGCCGCCGCGACCCTGGGTGCGTCCTGGTGGCGGGCGCTGCTCGTCGTCGACTGGCCGGCGGTGCGGCGGCCGCTGCTGGCCGCGGTCGGGTTTGCGCTGGCGGTGTCGCTGGGGGAGTTCGGGGCGACGTCCTTCCTCGTGCGGCCGGACCGGCCGACCATGCCGGTGGTCATCTATCAGCTCATCGGGCGGCCGGGTGCGGCGAACTTCGGCACGGCGCTGGCCGCCTCGGTCGTCCTGGTGGTGACCACCGCTGCGGTCATGGTGTTGGTCGAGCGGCTGCACGTGGACCGGGTGGGGGCGTTCTGATGACCGGCGGGGCTGGGGATCGTGGGCGACCGGCGGGCCTGGCGGTCGAGTCGGTGACCGTGCGCTTCGGCGCGCTCGCGGCCGTCGACGAGGTGACGCTGAGGCTCGACCCCGGGCAGGTGCTGGCGATCCTCGGCCCGTCCGGCTGCGGCAAGTCCACCCTGCTGCGCGCGGTGGCCGGGCTGGAGACGCTGGCCGCCGGGCGGATCGCGTTCGCCGGCCAGGACCTGGCCGGGGTGCCGACCCACCAGCGGGGTTTCGCGATGATGTTCCAGGACGGGCAACTGTTCATGCACACCGACGTCGCGGGCAATGTCGGCTATCCGTTGCGGCTCAAGGGCGTCCGGGGCGGGTCCCTGCGGGACGAGGTGGACCGGCTGCTCGCCATGGTCGACCTGGACGGGTATGCCGCCCGCCGGCCGGGCACCCTCTCCGGCGGTGAGCAGCAGCGGGTCGCGCTGGCCCGGGCGCTCGCGGCGCAGCCCCGGCTGCTGTTGCTCGACGAGCCGCTGTCGGCCCTGGACCGGACCCTGCGGGAACGTCTTGCGGTCGACCTGCGCGGGGTGCTCACCGCGACCGGCACCACCGCGCTGCTCGTCACCCACGACCACGACGAGGCAGCGACCGTCGCCGACCGGATGGCCGTCATGCGGGCCGGCCGGGTGGTGCAGCAGGGTCCGACGGCCGAGGTGTGGCGCTCACCGGTCGACGCGGAGACCGCGCAGTTCCTCGGCTACCCCCGGGTGCTGCCACCGACCGCGGTCGCCGCGCTCGCGGCATACCTGCCCGACTCGCCCGAGCGCGCCGAGCTGGCCCGCGCCAGCGGGGCGAATCGCGCTGTCGCGCTGCGCCGTTCGGCGCTGCACGCCAACGGTCAGGGCGCCGTCCCCGGCTGCGTCGAGGCCGTCGCCGCGACCCGGGACGGCTGGCGGCTGGACGTCGAGGTCGCCGGCGTCGGGCTGCTGCCCGCGGTCGCCGACGACGCCGCCGACCTCGACGTCGGCGACCCGGTCCGGCTGACCGTGCGGGCCGACCAGCTCGCGGTGCTGCCGGCCGGCGGCGGCGACGGCCGGGACCGGACGGGCGCGACCCGGCGCGACCCGGGCTAGGAGAGCCCGACGATCCGGCCGTCGGAGTCCAGGTCGATCCGCTCGGCTGCCGGGGAGCTGGACAGGCCGGGCATGGTGCGCATGTCGCCGGCGATGGCGTAGACGTAGCCGGCGCCGGCAGCCAGGCGCACCTCGCGGACCGGCATCCGCCAGCCGGTGGGAGCGCCGCGCAGGGTCGGGTCGCTGGAGATCGACAGGTGGGTCTTGGCGATGACCACCGGCAGCCCGCCGTAGCCCCGCTCCTCGAACCGCGCCAACGCGCGGGCCGCCTCAGGCGCCAGGTCGATGCCGTCGGCCCCGTAGACCTGCGTCGCGACCGCCTCGATCTTGCCGGCCAGCGGCTCCGGAAGGTCGTAGGTGAACCGCAGCCTCGACGGGGTCGAGCAGGCCTGCACGACCGCCTCCGCGAGCGCTCGGCCGCCGACCCCACCGTCGGCCACCGCGGTCGTCACCGCCCACCGCGCCCCGGCGGCCTCGGCGATCCGGGCGATCGCGGAGTGCTCGCTGGAGTGGTCGGTGGGGAAGGCGTTGATCGCGACGACCGGCGGCAGCCCGAACCCGCGACAGATCGCGATGTGCTTGCGCAGGTTGTCGGCGCCGGCCCGGACCGCGTCGACGTCCTCGACGAGCATCTCCGGCGGCAGCGGCCGCCCGGCCACCACCCGGAAGCGACCGGAGTGCGTCTTGAGAGCCCGCACCGTGACGACGAGCACCGCAGCGTCGGGCACCATGCCCGAGGCCCGGCACTTGACGTTGACGAACCGCTCGCAGCCCATGTCGGCGCCGAAACCGGCCTCGGTCAGCACGTAGTCGGCGGTGCGCGACCCGATGCGGTCGGCCATGATCGACGACGCACCCGTCGCGATGTTGCCGAACGGCCCGCAGTGGATGAACACCGGGTTGTGCTCCATCGTCTGGAGCAGGTTGGGGGACAAGGCATCTCGCAGGATGACCGCCATCGCCCCGGCCGCCTTGAGGTGCTCGGCGGTCACCGGCTCACCGGCGTACGTGTAGCCGACGACGATCCGCCCCAGCCGCTCCCGCAGGTCGGCCAGCGAGGTCGACAGCGACAGCAGCACCATGACCTCGCTCGCCGCCGTGATGTCGAAGCCGGACTGCCGCGGCACCCCGTCGGCCCGCGCCCCGAGCCCCACGACGATCTGGCGCAGCGCCCGGTCGTTGACGTCGATGACCCGGCGCCAGGAGATCTCCCTCGGGTCCAGCCCCAGCGCGTTGCCGTGGTGCAGGTGGTTGTCGACCATCGCCGCCAGCAGGTTGTGCGCCGCCGTCACCGCGTGGAAGTCGCCGGTCAGGTGCAGGTTGAGCCGCTCCATCGGCAGCACCTGCGACCGGCCGCCACCCGCGGCGCCGCCCTTGATGCCGAACGTCGGCCCCATCGACGGCTGGCGCAGCGTCAGCGTGGCCCGGTGCCCGGCCACTGCCAGGCCGTCGGCCAGCCCCACCGCCACGGTGGTCTTCCCCTCGCCCAGGGGCGTCGGGGTGATCGCGGTGACCACGACGTACTTGCCCGTCGGCCGGTCGGCCAGCGCCGCCTCGGCCTCGACCGCGACCTTGGCCACCGCCCTGCCATAGGGCTCCACGAACCGGTCGGGGATGCCTGCGGCGCGGGCGATCTGGTCGATCGGGCGCAGGGTCGCGGCCTGGGCCAGCTCCAGGTCGGAGGGCAGCGGCGCAACATCGGCGGTGGCCATGAGCGAGAATCTAGGCCATGCGCCTGCTGCTCGTGCGTCATGGCCGGACCGCCGCCAACGTGGCCCGTCAACTCGACACCGCCGTGCCCGGACACGAACTCGACGAGGTCGGCCACGAGCAGGCGCGAGCCCTGGTCGACCGGCTCACCCACCTGTCGATCGAGGCCATCTACGTGTCCGATCTCACCCGCACCCAACAGACCGCGGCGCCCCTGGCGCACGCCCTCGGGCTGACCCCCCAGATCCGCGGGGGGCTGCGCGAGATCCAGGCCGGCCAGCACGAGATGTCGGATGACTGGTCGGGCTATGTCGCCACCCTGCTGGCCTGGCGCGAGGACCTGGAGCACCGGATGCCCGGCGGGGAGACCGGCGCCGAGGTGCTCGGCCGCTTCGACGAGGTGGTCGCGGAGGCGTATGCTGCGGCATACCGGACCGTGGTCATGGTCACCCACGGTGCCGTCATGGGCACCTGGACGGTCGCTCGGTCGACGAACATCTCCATCGACTTCCTGCACCGGGTCTCCCGGGACAACACGGTCGTCATCGAACTCGACGGGGCACCCGAGCAGGGCTGGCGGGTGCTGCGCTGGGGCGACGACGTGCCCGATGCGGCCGACGGAGACGGCGCGGTGTTCGTCGGGTGAAAACCGCTGGTGTCGCAGGTGTCGCGACGTGAGATTGTTGTCCCATGCGTGAGGTCACCCAGTCCCGCAAGCTCGCCGACGTCTGTTACGACATCCGCGGCCCGGTGCTCGAGGAGGCCAAGCGGATGGAGGACGAGGGCCACCGGGTCCTCAAGCTCAACATCGGCAACCCGGCCCCGTTCGGCTTCGAGGCCCCCGACGAGATCCTCGTCGACATGATCGCCCAACTGCCCAGCGCCCAGGGCTACAGCGACTCCAAGGGCATCGTCTCGGCGCGCCGCGCGGTGACCCAGTACTACCGGCTCAAGGGCGTCGGAGGCGCCAGCATCGACGACGTCTCTCTGGGCAACGGCGTCTCCTAGCGCAGCGTCATGGTCAAGCCGGCCATGCTCGACAACGGCGACGAGGTGCTCGTCCCCGCGCCCGATTACCCACTGTGGACCGCGGCGGCGGCGCTGGCCGGCGGCAAGCCGGTGCACTACCTGTGCGACGAGAGCAGGGGCTGGGAGCCCGACCTGGACGACTTGGCTGGCAAGATCAGCCCCAAGACCAAGGCGATCGTCGTCATCAACCCCAACAACCCCACCGGCGCCGTCTACGCCGACCGCACCCTGCACCGCATCGTCGAGTTGGCCCGCGAGCACGACCTGGTCCTGCTCGCCGACGAGATCTACGACAAGATCCTCTACGAGGACGCCACGCACACCTCGCTGGCGTCCCTCGCGCCGGACGTGCTGACGATCAGCTTCAACGGGCTCTCCAAGGCCTATCGGGTCGCCGGTTTCCGGTCCGGCTGGATGGCGCTGTCCGGGCCCAAGCACCACGCCCGCTCGTTCATCGAGGGCCTGAACATCCTGGCCAACATGCGGCTGTGCGCCAACGTCCCCGCCCAGCACGTCGTCGCGACCGCCCTGGGCGGCTACCAGTCGATCAACGAACTGATCCTGCCCGGCGGTCGGCTGCTGGCCCAGCGCAACCGGGCCTGGGAGCTGATCAACAAGATCCCCGGCGTCTCGTGCACCAAGCCCGATGGCGCGCTCTATCTGTTCCCGCGGCTGGACCCCGAGGTCCACGAGATCCGCGACGACGAGCGCTTCGCCCTCGACCTAGTCCGCCAGGAGCGGATCCTCGTCGTGCAGGGCAGCGGCTTCAACTGGCCCGAGCCCGACCATTTCCGGATCGTCACGCTGCCGCGCGTCGAGGACCTCGAGGAGGCCATCGAGCGGATCGGCAACTTCCTGGCCAGCTACCGGCAGTAGGGGGTGCGCGCCCCGCACCCGGGGGCGCGACAACGGGGTATGCCGCGTGCGCGGCATACCCCGTCGGTTGCTTCGGGTGGGTGGTCGACTATCTCGTCGTCGAGGCCGAGCCGATGGCCAGCACGATGATGAAGACGTAGAAGATGATCGCCAGCACCCACAGGACCGTGCCGATGATGCCGCAGATCATGCCGGCCTGCAGTTGGCCGCGGTTGGTGTAGGCGCTCGGGTTGGCGTCGACCTCGCGCAGCGCCTTGCGGCCCATGACCCAGGCGAACGGCGCACACAGACCGCAGACGACGATGCCGAGGATGCCGAGGATGAGCACGATGGTGCCCTGCGGGTGCTCGCCGCCGCCGTACATGCCGTAGCCGCCCTGACCGGCCGCGGGATAGGCGGGCTGGTAGGAGGGGGTCGAGCCGTAGGACCCGACGGGCGCCTGCGGGGTGGAGCCACCGTAGGGCGACGGCGGCGGCGGGGAGTCCGAGCCGTAGGGGCTGGATGCGCTCGGGCCGGACCCGTAGGGCGGAGGGGTCGGGGAGCCGGAGGAGCCGGAGCTGTAGGAAGGTCCGGGGGAGGTCGGGTCCGGCCGCGCGGGATCGTTGGAGGCCGGACGGTCGGCCGTCGGGTCGTTGCTCATTGACCAACCGTAACGTCAGCGGCCCGAGGTGGCACATTGGGCCGCATGACGAACGACACGAGCGGGACCGGGCAGGCACCGGTCCAGGGGCCGGCGCCCGCCTCGGGACACCGAGTGGTGCGCCTGGAGCGCACGGCAGCCGGGCGGTATGCCGTGACCAACGTCCGCGGCGGCACGGTAACCCTCGGCCGGGGGACGGACGCGGACTTCACCCCGGTCGAGCTGCTGCTGGCCGCGATGGCCGGCTGCACCGCCGTCGATGTCGACGAGGTGACCAGCCGGCGCTCCGAGCCGGAGTCCTTCGTCGTCGACTGCGCGGGCGTCAAGGTCGACGACGAGCAGGGCGCCCACCTCGGATCGGTGGACATCACCTTCCGGCTGGTGTTCCCGGACGACCCGGCCGGCCGGCAGGCCGCCGGCCTGGTCGAGCGGGTGGTGCGGCTGTCGCACGAGAAGCTATGCACGGTCAGCCGCACCGTCATGCTGCCCACCCCGGTGCGCAGCCACGTCGGTGACGTCACCATCGAATGACGACGTCGGCCCACCCCGTGCCGGACCCACGGGACGCCCCGCCGCTGCGCTGGGGTGTCCTCGGACCGGGTGGCATCGCCCACAAGTTCACCGATGCGGTCGGTCGGCTGACCTCCGGTGCGGTCGTCGCGGTCGCCTCGCGCGACCAGGGGCGGGCCGACGCCTTCGCGAGCCGCTACGGCATACCTCGGGCGTATGCCGGTTATCACCGGCTCGCGGGCGACCCCGAGGTGGACGCCGTCTACGTCGCCACCCCGCACTCCGAGCATCTCGGCGGTGCGCTGACCATGATCGCGGGCGGCAAGCACGTGCTCGTCGAGAAACCCCTGGTGCGCAGCGTCGCCGAGGCCGACCGGCTGTTCGGGGCGGCCCGGCAGGCCGGGGTGACGGTGCTCGAGGCGATGTGGATGCGCTTTCTGCCGCACCTGCAGGTGGTCCGCGACGCCATCGGGCGCGGGGAGATCGGGGACGTCGTCACCGTGTTGGCCGACCACGGACAGTTCTTCGCCGTCGACCCCCGGCACCGGCTCTTCGACCCCGCCCTGGCCGGCGGAGCCCTGCTGGACCTCGGGGTCTATCCGGTGTCGCTGGCGGTCGACCTGCTCGGCGCTCCCGAGACCGTCCGCGCGACCGGCCGGCTCACCTCGACCGGGGTCGACGGCGAGGCCCTGCTCGCGCTCGGCTTCGCCACCGCGTCGGCCGCGCTGCACACGACGCTGTGGGCTCGCACCCCGACCGCCGCCTCGATCAACGGGACCGCCGGCCGGCTCGAGCTCGCCGGGGCGTTCTACGGCCCGACCCGGGTCCGCCTGGTCCCGCACGAGGGCGACGGCTGGACCTGGGCGCACCCGGTCGACAACGGCTTCCAGTACGAGGCCGCCGAACTGGCCCGGTGCGTCGCCGATGGCCGGCCGGAGTCCCCGCTGCACACCTGGGAGTCCACCCGCGCCGTGCTCGCCGTGCTCGACCAGGCGCGGCTGGCGCTCGGGGTGGTCTATCCCGGCGAATAGCGTTGCGGGGTGGGCACACCCGACGTCCCGTCGGGACGGTCAGCCGACCCGCCGCACGGTGAGGATCTGCTCGCACCGCCCGACCGGACCGGCGCCGTCGTGCAGCGTCGTCGACGTGAGGCCCACCCCGCCGGCACCGATCGTCACCAGCGTCTCGAAGCCGACCCACCCGCCGGGGGCCGGGGCGGGCTCGCGATACAGGTGCAGCGACAGGTCGATGTTCGGGAAGGCGTAGCGGGCCGGGTCCAGCCGGGTGCTCATGCCGTTGGCGGTGTCGACCACGCGCAGGTAGTCGGCCACCGGGGAGACCGGCTCGTCGGCGAGCAGCGTCGTCGACGAGCGCACCCACGCCTGACCGCCGCCGGGGGTGTGACCCGGCCCGAGCCGGGCCTGCACGGTCGCGATGAACCCGCCGGACCACAGGTCCCCCGGCACCCAGGGCGAGCACTGCTCGACCGGCGGGAGCGGTGCCGGCAGGCCGCCGGCCACCGCCGCGGTGTCGCTGCGCTGCAACCGCCACGCGGTGGCCCGCAGCACCTCACGCCCGCCGGCGCTCGCGGTGGCCTCGACCAGTTCGATGGTCCGGCCGGGCCGGACGGTGCGGACCTCGACCCGGGTCGGCGCGGCCGGCAGCAGGCCGAGGATCTCGAAGGTCACCCGGGCCAGCGCCAGGTCCGGCCGCGGCTCGTGCCGCATCAGGCACTCGGTGACCAGCGCGGACACCGGGCCCATGTGCTGCTCGTGCGCGTTCCACGCGCCCTGGGCGTGGCGGGTCGGCTGGAAGGTCGACTCGTCCAGGCGCAGATAGAGGGCGCTGGGGTGGTCGGGCAGGTCGGGCAGGTCCGCTGGCACGCACCCAGCGTAGGAGGCCTATCGTGGTCGGGTGTCCACCGATCCCCGCGGCCCGCGCCCGCCCGTGGTCGTCGTCGGCGGGGGGATCACCGGGCTGCTGACCGCCTGGCACCTGGACCGAGCCGGTCGGCCGGTCACCGTCGTCGAGGCCACGGCCCGGGTGGGCGGGCAGATCGACACCATCGACTTCGCCGGCCGACCGGTCGACCTCGGCGCCGAGGCGGTGCACCTGGCCGCCCCAGGCATGCGCGACCTGCTCGAGCAACTCGGGCTGCTCGACGGGATCGTCCGGTCCGGCCCCGGCGGCACCCTGGTCGGCGTCGACGCCCCACTGCGCCGGCTGCCGGCCGGGGTCGGCCCGGCGGGCCCGACCCGGCTCTGGCCGCTGGTCACCTCGGGCATCGTCGGCCCCCTCGGCCTGGCCCGGGCCGCGCTGGAGCCGTGGGTGGCCCGGCGGCGCATCGTCGAAGCCGACGTCTCGGTGCGCGACTTCGTCGCCGGCCGCTTCGGCGCCCAGGTCGCAGACCGCTTGGTGGATCCGCTGCTCGGCGGCCTGCACAGCGGTGACATCTCCCGGCTCTCGCTCCGGGCAGCCACTCCGCAACTGGCCGCCATGGCCCGCTCCGGCCGCTCGATCACGTTGTCCCGCAAGGCTCGCCGCGCGGCGCCCTCGGTCGCACCGGCTGCCTTCGCGACCTGGCCGACCGGCCTGGGGCGCCTGCCCGACACGCTGGCCGCCAACCTCGCCGACGTCCGGCTCGGACACACCGTCGAGGCTCTCGAGACCGCGCCGGGCCAGGGGTGCGCGCTGCGGATCCGTCGGGACGACGGCACGATCGACACCCTCGAGGCGGCCGCCGTCGTGCTCGCCGTGCCCTCCACGGTGGCCGCCCGGCTGCTGGCGCCGGTCGCCCCGGCCGCCGCCGACGCGCTGGCCGGCCAGCGCTTCGCCAGCGTGGCGACCGCGGCGGCCGCCTTCCCGCGCGAGGCCGCCCGCGGCATACCGGCCCTGCAGGGCACCGGTATCCTGCTCGGGTCCGGCTCGGCGCGGGTGCTCAAGGCCGCGACCTTCCTGTCGACCAAGTGGCCGCACCTGGCCGAGGGCGAGCACTACGTGTTGCGGCTGTCGGCCGGCCGGGCCGGCTCCACCGTCGCCGACGACCTGGCCGACGAGCCCCTCGTCGAGGCGATGCTCGCCGACCTGCGCGACCTCACCGGGCTGGCCGCGACCCCCTCCGCGGTGTGGCTGCGCCGGTGGCCGGCCACCGTCCCCCAACTCGAGGTCGGCCACCCCGCGCGGCTGGCCCGGGCCCGGCAGGCGCTCACCGGTCGGCCGGTGCTGCTGGCCGGTGCGTCCTACGCGGGGGTGGGGATCGCCTCGTGCGTGCGCTCCGCGCAGGCCGCCGCCCAGGACTTGCTCAGCCGCCGGTGACCCGACGCACGATCGCCGCAGCGCACGAGTGGGCGGCCAGCTCGGGCAACCAGTGGCCCGCGTCGAGCTCGACCAACTGGTATGCCGCGCGGCAGTATTGCGCAGTCAGCTCGGCCGCCGCCCGCCCCAGCGCCGGGTCGCGCCGGCCCCAGACATAGGTCGCCGGCACCTGACACGGACGGGCCGGCAGGCGGGTGGTCGGCACCGCGCGATACCAGTTGAGCGCGGCGGTCAGGGCACCCGGTTGCGCCATCCGACGCAGGTAGCGATCGGTGTCCGCCTCCGGCAGTCCCCAGGCAATGAGATTGCGCCGCAACACGACCCGCAGGGTCACCTCGGTCAGCCCGGGCACCTGGAAGGCCGCCATGTACCACGACCTGCGTAGCTGGTCGCGGTCCCGGCGGGCCAGCACCGCGCCGAAGGCGATCGGGTGCGGGGTGGACAGCACGGTGACCGTGGCCACCCGGTCCGGGTGGGCACCCGCGACGAGCCAGGCCACCCCGCCGCCCCAGTCGTGCCCGACCAGGTGGAAACGTTGCGCCCCAGCGGCATTGGCGACCGCGATGACGTCGCCGACGAGCTTCTCGGCCCGGTAGGCGGCCCGCCCGGACGGTCTCGCCCCCGGCGAGTAGCCGCGCTGGTCCGGGGCGATGGTGCGCAGCCCGGCCCCGTGCAGCAGCGGCGCGACCCGCGACCAACTGGTGCGGTCGGTGGGGAAGCCGTGCAGCAGCACGCAGACCTCGCCGTCCAGCGGACCCTCGTCGGTGACGTCGAAGCTCAGTCCCGCGTGGGGGACCCGGGTCAGCCGGATCGGCAGCGCCATGGATCGATCGTAGGCAGGAGAGCCGAGCGTCGCCCCCGTCGCGGCGGGCGCGCGAGGCATACTTCCGAAATGAGCATCACGACCGACGAGCTGAAACTGCCGACCGACGACGGGCCCATGCCCGCCCTGAGATGGACGCCGGGACGCGGTCGGGGGCCGGGCATCGTGCTGCTGCACGAGATCTTCGGGGTGACGCCCTACATCCGGCGACGCGCCGAGGACCTCGCGGCGCTGGGCTACGTCGTGCTCGTCCCCCAGATCTACTGGCGGCTCGGTGTCGAGGAGGTCCTCGAGGGGCCGCAGGCCCTGCAGGAGGGCATCGCCCTGGTCCAGGAACTCGACTGGCCGGCGGCCGTGGGCGACACGGTGCTGGCCCTGGAGAGCATGCGCAGCCGGCCCAAGGTGGCCGCCTCGGGCAAGGTCGGCATCGTCGGCTTCTGCTTCGGCGGCGGCCTCGGCTTCAACGTCGCGGCCGAGGAATACGGCGACTGCCTGGTCAGCTACTACGGCTCGGCGATCCCCGGCCTGATCGACGTGCTCCCTGCGGTCACCGTCCCGAGCCTGCACCACTTCGGCCTGGCCGACGTCTACATCGACAAGAAGACCGTCGAGCGGATCCGCGGCATCGTCACCGAGCAACCGGCCTGCGAGTTCTACACCTACGAGGGTGCCGACCACGCCTTCGACAACCCCGACTTCGGGTCGCACCACCCGGCTGCGTCCGCGGTCGCCTGGGGCCGCACCGTCGACTTCCTGCAGCGGGTGCTGCCCACCGAGTGACCCGCACCAACGAGCACGGCCAGCCGGTCGGGGAGCCGGTCCACTGGGCCGGGGCCCGGGAGCCGGACCGGACGACGACGTTGAGCGGCCGGCTCTGCTCGCTGGTGCCGCTGCGCGTCGCGCACGCCCCCGACCGGTATGCCGCGGTCGCCCCCGGCGGTGCCGCCCAGTGGACCTACCTGCCGTGGGACCCGCCCGAGTCCGTCGAGCAGATCCGGATGATCGTCGAACACCACTGCACTGCACCAGGGTTCGTGCCCTTCGCGATCCTCGACGGGTCGGGGATCGTGGTCGGCACCGCGAGCTATCTGCGGGTGGACGCCCGGGCCGGCAGCATCGAGGTGGGCGCGATCCTCTACGGCACGGCGTTGCGGCGCACCGCCGCGGCCACCGAGGCGATGCTGCTGCTGGCCCGGCACGCCATCGACGAGTTGGGCTTCCGGCGCTACGAGTGGAAGTGCGACGACCTCAACGCGGCGAGCCGGGCGGCGGCCGAGCGGCTCGGTTTCCGCTTCGAGGGGGTGTTCCGCCAGGCCATGGTCTACAAGGGGCGCAACCGGGACACCGCCTGGTACGCCATCACCGATCGGCGGTGGCCGGCCGTGCGCGCTGCCTGGCAGGCCTGGCTGGACCCGGCCAACTTCGGGCCCGACGGCCGGCAGCGGGCCCGTCTGGCCCGGCCCGCGCCGCCGGGCTGACCACCCCCGCAGGGGACCGGACCGCGCGCGGTGGGACCGGCGGCATACCGTGTGGGCATGGTGTCCAACCTGGCCTGCATCGGGCTGCCCGGGCTCGACGAGGAGTCGTTCCGCGCGCTGGTGCAGCGGGCCATGCGCGAGCAGGCCACCCTGCTCGGTGAACGGGACGGGCACGAGGTCTGGCGCTGCGACGACCCGTCCGGCTCGCGGCTGGTCGTCACCACCCGGGACGGCGCCATCGTCGACCTGCTGCCCACCCTGGCCGGCACCCCCGGCACCTGGCTGGACGAACTCGTCATGCTCGGTGCCGAGGTCGCCTCGGCCTGGGTCGTCGACGAGCACGGCGAGCAGCAGACCGCCCTGACCCTCGAGGTCGAGGAGCGGTGGCTGCTCGACCCGCCCGGCCAGGGCCGCCCCGGTGGCGGCGCGACCCTGGCGCAGGTCGTCGCCCTGGGCGTCCGGATCGTGGACTTCCCGGACCCGCAGGCGTATGCCGCCTCACCGGCCTCGCTGCTCGACCCGGACGCCGAGCCCGGTCCGGCCCCCGCGGACCAGGCCGGCCGGGAACTGCCCGGGCCGCCCCGGCTGGCCGCCGAGTCGCTGATCAGCTACGGCGTGTTCGCCCCGCCCGAGCAGGCGCAGGCCTATGCCCGGTTGGCCGGCCGGGTGCTGGACTGCGACACCCGACAGCACTCGCTCAGCGGCCAGACCTTCCACGTCGCGCGGCTGCGCACGGTGGGCCTGACGCTGGACCTGTGCCTGGCTGGTGACGGTCCGGCACCGGTGGTCGGCGGGGTCGTGGCAGGCACCGTGTTCGTCACTGGCACGCTGCTGACCGGGGTGCCGGCAGTCATTCCGGACCCGCCCCGGCGACGGTGGTGGCAGCGCCGGAATTGATCCTATTCATAGTGAAATGACCGGTGTCAGAAGTCATGTTTCGCGGGTGCCAGAAGTCATGAAGGTTCAAGTTAAGTGTTAAGTCGCCCGGCGGCTTGGGGTTCTCGGCGGAGTGTGTCAACCTTGATCCAGGCGAGGTGAAACCCCCGAGCACCGAGCCTGGCAGGACCGGGCCGACGACCCCCGACGTCGGACCACGCACCAAGCGCAACACCACAGCTACATACACCAGCTTCGAGGTGAAACCCCCGAGCACCACGGAGCACGCAGTCGGCGAAACCCCCGAGCGCCGAATGCACCGGACGGCCCCAGAACCCCCCCGATTCTGGGGCCGTCGGTATTGCGCAGGGGGGGTCGTCGCGACCGGGCCAAGTTAACTGTTACGGATCGGGCCACCCGTGCGTCGCGCCGGATTCTGTGCGACGGTGGGGTGGCGTTTGGCTCCTGGGTGGTGCGCGCCGTAGTCTCGCTCCGTGCCCCAGGACTCCTTTGCCGAGGTGTTCTCGCGCGCCGTCGCAGAACGTGGGCTGACCCTGGAGCGACTGCACGAGCGGCTCGTGCAGGCTGCGGTGCCGGTGAGCATCGCGACGCTGAGCTATTGGCAGAGCGGCCGCTCGACACCTGAGCGGCGCAGCTCGCTCAAGGCGCTGCCGGTGCTCGAAGGGGTGTTGGGGCTGGCGCCGGGGCAGCTGACGCGGCACCTGCCCGTCACTCCGAAGCGGCGAGGTCGGGCGGCGGCGGCGCCCCCGATGCCGGGCATGGAGGCCGTCGTGCCCGCCGGTGAGACCGTGGCGCGGATCATCGCGGACTGGGGCATCGGCATGGAGGGCCGGCTGGCCCGGATGAGCGTGCAGGACCGGCTCGCGGTGACCGACGAGGGCACCGACGGTCCGATCAACACCCGCCAGGTGTTGCGGGCCGAGGTCGACGGCGTCGAGTCGTTCCCGGTGATCTACGTCCAGGACGTCGAGGGACCGGCCGGCAGTGAGTTGCTGCCGCCGCTCAGCGGCACCGACGACCAGCCGGACGCGACCAACCAGAGCGACATCGTCGCGCTGACCGCCTGCCGGGTGGGGCGGGTCGAGCGGGTGCGCGACGTCAACCTGCTGGTCGCCGAGCTCGTGCTGCCGCACCCCCTGGCCAAGGGCGAGGTGATCATGACCGAGCACCTGCTGCTGCCGGCACCGATGACCAACCTGGCCGACCGGATCCAGCGGGGCATCCAACGTCCGTTGCGCGAGCTGGTGCTCGAGGCGCACTTCGACCCGTCGATGGTGCCGGCCCGGGCGTTCCGGTTCGTGCGGGAGGTCGTCGACGGCCCCGAGGTCGAGATCGAGCAGGTGCCGGTCCACGGCTCGACCGTGCAGACGATCTTCCTGGACCTGCGCTGCGGTACCGCCGGGCTGCGGTGGGACTGGGAGTAGGGCGGGATCGCCGGCTGGACGGGCGGCCCGCTGACAAGCGAAGGGCCGCACCGGTTCGGTGCGGCCCTTCGTCATCTGACCACCGATGCGATGTGCGGGGCAGATCGGGGGTGCCTGCTCCGCCGACCGTGGAGTCGGTGGCTGTGGTGCTGGTTGCCGTGCAGTCGAGTTGCGGTGAACTGCTGCGCTGTTGCGGTGTTGCGGTGTTGCGGTCGTGCTGAACTGCCGTGCTGCGAACTGCGTCCCGTCCTCGACATCGCCTTCCGCACCGGGTCGGGGGGTCCGGCTGGCGCGCGATGTGGGGCTGTGCGGTCCCGTCCTCGACGTCGCCTTCCGCACCGGATCGGGGGCCCGGCTGGCGCGCGACGCGTGGATCGTGCTGCCCTCGTCGGTCCGGGCCTTCCGAGACGGTGGGGCAGTCCGTCACGGCGCGCCAGGGGACGCTGTGCATCTGCAGGCAGTGGTGGCCGGCTCCGCTCGGGGAGATTCGGAGGTTCCACGACTGGGGGTCCTGCGGCCGATTCGCCATCCGGTCGGGGGAGAGGGAAAGCGCTTCGACTCCCCCAAGTATCGGGTAACGGACTAGTCCGATGCAACCCCTTGGTGACTATATTTCGGGATCCTCGCCTAGTCCGTTGGGACCACCCGTGGGACCATCCGCGGCGCGCCGGCGGCCGGCTTGTCATCGTGGTGGTTGACCCCCCGAAACGGTCGCTCAACCGCCACGATCTGTCGCTGACGCCGGTCAGGGAGCGGTCAGCGCGGACCACTTCTGCGCACCGGGGCCGCAGGCGGCCGGGTCCAGGGCGACGCCGACGAAGGTCGCCCGGGCGGTGCTGTCGGAAGCCTCGACGGCGACCGTGACGCAGCGGCCGGCGGTGACGGCGCCGGGGCCGGCGTCCCGGGTGGTGACCAGTTCCTCGGTGGCGGGCACGACGAAGGTCGTCCGACGGGGCGTGGTCGCGGTGCCCGATGGCGTGGTCGCGCTGACCGTCGCGACGAAGCCCGACTTGGTCACCGACTCGACGGCGGCGGTGAGCCGGATCGCCGGCACGGTCAGCGCGCTGGCGCCGGTGGAGTCCCCTTCCGGGCCGGTCCACTCGGGCAGGGCGACCTGCTCCAGGCGGCCACGGCACCCGCCGGGCTGGGTGGCCCCACCGCGGACGACCTGCAGGGACCACGGCTCGACGGTGTCGCCGGGGACGGCCGCCAACTCCGCGTAGCCGGTGACGCAGTCGCCGACCTCGAGTTGCCCGACCGGCAGTTTCACCGTTTCGCGCACCGGCACCGTGTCGGTCAGCAGCACGCCCGCCGCGAGGGCCGGGTCCGCGGGCTTGGGGGTGGCCAGCCGCAAGGTCTGCCCGTCGACCGACGCCACGACCGCGAGCACGGTGAAGCTGCGGCCGGCCACCGGCGCGGCAGCGGCCGAGGTGGTCGGGGCGGCCGAACTGTCCGCCGTGGCCGCCGTCCGCGGGGCCTGGGCCGCCGGGTCGGTCCGGGTCGCCTGACCCTGGCCGCAGCCCGCGATGCCGAGCACCGCGGCGAGGCCGAGCAGCAGGACGGGACGACGCAGCATGGCGGGCTCCTCGACAGCGGGACAACAGCGCGCGGGCACGCGCCCCTTCAGTGTCGGCCGCACCGGCGAGAGCCACATCCGACGAACGGACGGCCGCCGGCCGCATCCGGGGGACACCCCCCCGGCCCGGGATGCCGCGCCCGCGCCCCGACCGGTCGCCCGCGCGTCGATCAGCCGGCCGACGACGCGCGGCAACTGAGAGCCAGTGCTTGACCCGAGGCAACCGGGACGCAAGGTTGAGGGCACGCGACGTTAGGAGATCGACATGTCCGAGTCCGCCCGCCCGTGGCTCGACCCGCAGCTGTCCCCTCGCGAGCGGGCCGAGGCCCTGGTCGCCGCCATGAGCCTGACCCAGAAGATCCAGCAGTTGCACGGCAACATGGAGACGATCGACATCTACGCGATGAGCCGGGAGGCCACCTCCAAGGAGGAGATGGACCAGCTCGCCGCCCAGATCACGGTGCAGCGGCACGTGGCAGCCGACGACGAGTTGGGCATCCCCCGCTTCCGGATCACCAACGGCCCGGTCGGGGTCGGCATGGGCGACGGCACCCCCAGCCCGCCGGCCACGTCGTTGCCGATGACCATCGCGCTGGCCGCGGGCTTCGACCTCGGTCTCGCCACGGCCTACGGCGATCTCATCGGCTCGGAGACCGCCACCCTGGGCCAGCACGTCCTCGAGGGGCCGGGGGTCTGCCTGCACCGCACCGCGATCGCGGGCCGAAACTTCGAGTACTTCTCCGAGGACCCCTACCTGTCCGGGGTCATGGGCGTGGCCGTCACCACGGCGATCCAGGCCCACGAGGTCATCGCCATGGGCAAGCACTACGTCGTCAACGACCAGGAGTACGAGCGCTTCCGCACCAACGTCGAGGTCGACGAGCACGTCCTGCGCGAGCTCTACCTGCTGCCCTTCGAGATGCTCGTCAAGGACGGCCAGATCGCCGCGATCATGAGCGCCTACAACCGGGTCCGCGGCACCTACGCGACCGAGAACCGTTACACCCTCAACGACGTGCTGCGCCACGAGTGGGGCTTCGACGGCTACGTGCAATCCGACTTCTGGTCCTGCCGGTCGGCCGCGGGCTCGCTCAACGCCGGCATGGATCACGAGATGCCGGACGCCAAGTGGCTCAACCAGGCCAACATCGAGGCCGCGCTCAACGACACGAGTCTGGAGATCCAGACGGTCGACCGGGCGCTGGTGCGCCGCTTCACCCAGATGTTCCGCTTCGGGCAGTTCGAACGGCCTTATGCCCCAGGCGAAATCGACGCGCAGGGCCACGGCGCGATCTCCCGGCGCATCGGCGAGCAGTGCGCGGTGCTGCTCAAGAACGACGGCGGCCTGCTGCCGCTGGACCCGGCCACCGCCGGCGACATCGTCATCATCGGGCAGGCCGACTACGTCGACGACGCGTGCCAGGGCGGTGGCGGCTCGTCCAAGGTCGACCCGCTCTACACCGTGCCGCCGGTCGAGGGCATGCAGGACGTGCTCGCCGAGCTCGACTCCTCAGCGACCGTCCGCAAGGTCACGGTCGACACCGACCTGGCCAACCTCGAGGAGGCCCGCGAGGCGGCCCGCTCGGCGCAGACCGTGATCCTCATGGCCGGCGTCGTCGCCACCGAGGGACTGGACCGCGAGGGCATCGCCATGTCGCACCGGCAGGACGAGCTGATCGGCGAGTTGCTCGGCCTCAACCCGCGCACCGTCGTCGTGCTCAAGGACTCCAGCCCGGTGCTCATGCCCTGGCTCGACCAGGCGCCCGCCGTGCTCGAGGCGTGGAACCAGGGCACCGAGGACGGGCATGTGGTCGCCGACCTGCTCTTCGGGGTCGTCAATCCGAGCGGCAAGTTGCCGACCACCTATCCGCGCAGCGAGCAGGACACCCTGTATGCCGCCCACCCCGAGCGCTACCCCGGCACCGACGAGGGCGAGGGCTTCCCGACGATCCGCTACTCGGAGGGGTTGCAGGTCGGCTACCGGTGGCATCAGGCCCAGGGCATCGAGCCGTTGTTCGGCTTCGGTTTCGGCCTGTCGTACACGACCTTCGAGGTGTCCGACGTCGCCGTCGACGTCACCGAGTCCGACGGCACGACGCCGGTCACCGTCACCGCGACCGTCACCAACACCGGGGACCGGCAGGGCGCCGAGGTCGTCCAGGTCTACCTCGCCGTCCCGTGGGTGGGTCAGCCGCCCAAGCGGCTGGTCGGCTTCCAGAAGGTCGCCCTGCACCCCGGCGAGTCCGGCCAGGTGTCGATCACCGTCGACCCGGCGGCGACCAACCACCCGTTCAGCGTGTGGAGCTATGCGCAGGCCCGATTCATCGTGCCATCAGGGGAATTCACGGTCTTCGTCGGCACCAGCGCGGACGACACCCCGCACGCCTTCCCAGTCCGGGTGCACTAGGACTGGGGCCGGCCGGCACCGGTATGCCGCGCGCTCACCCGGCGCGCGGCGCACCGAAGTGCGCAGCCAGGGTGGCCCAGTGCCGGGCGTCCGCGGCGGCGTCGTAGACGGGTCGGTCGGCCATCGTGAAGCCGTGCAGCGCGCCCGACGCCAGTTCGCCGGCGTAGTCGCAGCCGGCCGTCTCGGCGGCCTGCGCTAACGTCGCCCGGGCCTCGGGCGGCATACTGCCGTCGCGATCGGCGAACAGGTAGTACACGGCGGCCCGCACCCGGTCCAGCCGACGGTGGGGGCTGTCCGGGGCGTCGGTGACCAGGCCGCCGGTGTGGTAGCCGGCGACGTGCGACACGCGCTGCGGGCACTGGGCGGCGAGCTGCAGCCCGAGCCGGCCGCCCATGCAGTAGCCGACCACCCGCACCGGATCGTCGGTGGTGTCGTCGCGGGCGGCGAGCGCGTCGAGGTAGGCCGGACCGTCCCGCTCCCACATCGCGTCGGTGTAGCGACGCAGCAGCGACATCATCCGGGCGGTGAACTCCGGCCCGCGCTCCGGGGCGAACAGCCCTGGGTCGATGAGCCGGGGCCGGCCCGCGCGGTAGTAGACGTTGGGCGCCAGCACCGTGTAGCCGAGCCCGGCGAGCCGCTCGACCATCGTGTCGAGCTGGGGTCGCAGTCCGATGGCGTCCATGACGAACAGCACCGGCGGCCGGGGGCGGCCGTCGGGCGGGCCGCCCACGACTGCGTCGCACGGGCCGTCGGGCAGATCGAGGACCAGGCGCGTGAGCATCCCCACAGTGTCGCCGAGGCCGTTGCGCGACGGTGGATTGCGCTAGCCTCGCATGCAGACCGGGGTGGTCACAGCCTCGTTCCCGGTCGGGCCTACGGTGTTCTCGGGTGTTTCGCGGTGCGCAAGAGGAGTCCCGATGAGTGACACAGCGAGTGGCAGACTTTCCAACCGGCGCGTCGTGTCCTATGCCTTGGGCGATGTCGCGAACAACCTCTCGTTCCTCATGACCTCGATGTTCCTCATGGTCTATATGACCGAGATCGCCGGGGTCTCCGCCGCGGTGGCCGGCACGATCTACGGGGTCACCAAGATCTGGGCCGGCATCACCGACCTGGTCGCCGGCAACACCGTCGACAAGGCCAACACCCGCTGGGGCCGGCTGCGGCCCTGGATCCTGTGGTGCAGCACCCCCCTGGCGGCCTTCTTCGTCCTGTTGTTCAGCACTCCGGCGGGGCTGTCGCCGGCCATGACGATCGCGTGGATCCTGCTGTTCGACGCGGCCTTCCAGCTGGGCTACTCGTTCGTCAACATCCCCTACGGGTCGCTGTCCGCGGCGATGACCCAGGACGCCGTCGACCGCTCCCGCCTGGCCGGGGCCCGCTCGATCGCCTCGTCGATCACCGGGGTCGCGCTGTCGGCTGTCATCGCCCCGCAGTTCCAGAACACCGCGGCGGACGGGGTGCGGTTGAAGTTCACCCTGACCACGCTGGCGCTGGGCGTGCTGGCGGTCATCCTCTACCTCGTCTGCTTCGCCAACACCCGCGAGACCGTGCCCCGCAGCCCGGGCAAGGTCAGGCTGTCCAACACCCTCAAGATGGTCGGCCAGAACAAGCCGCTGCTCGTGCTCTGCCTCGGGGCGCTGTTCCTGCTCGCGGCGATGTTCACGATGAACGCCGTGTCGATGTATTACGCGCGATATGTGCTCGGCAACGCCGGGTGGTACACGTTCCTCATGCTCGCGCAGAGCGTCGGCACCATCGCGGCGGCCTCGCTCGTGCCGACCATCACGATCCGGTTCGGCAAACGCAAGGGCTATGTCGCGATGGCGTTCATCGCGGTCGTCTCCTATGTGCTCATCGTCGTGGTGCCCGGCGGGGCCGGCACGGCCACGCTCATCGTGGCGATCATCGCGTGGTTGCTGCTCGGCATCGGCGTCGGCGGCACCAACGCGCTGATGTTCTCGATGCAGGCGGACACGGTCGACTTCGGCGAGTGGAAGACCGGCACCCGCTCGGAGGGCGGCAGCTATTCGATCCTGTCGTTCGTCCGCAAGGTCGGCCAGGGCGTCGGCGGGTTCGTCGGCGGCGCGGTGATCGGGGCGTTCGGCTATGTCGCCAAGGCACCGGAGCAGAGCGCCGAGGCGCTCTGGGGCATCCGGCTGGCGACCGGGCTGGTCCCGGCCGTCCTGGGCATCATCGCCGCGCTGGTCATCTGGTTCTATCCGCACTCCGAGGAGCGGCACGTCCAGGTGGTCGCCGACCTCACCGAGCGGCGGGCGCGCCGGGCGGCCGAGGAGGCGGGCCTGCCGGTGGACAGTTCGCGGGCCTGACCCCCGCCCGACGGATTCCAGGAGGTTGCCATGACCGAGTCCCGCAGGACCATCGTCACGTTCTTCGAGCAGTACGGTGCCGGTGCCGGCTACATCGCCCCCCGGGTGGCCGAGCGTCTCGGCGTGCCGTTCCTGCAGCAGCGTTTCTCCTCGGAGGAACTCGAGGAGGCCGAGGCGGCGCGGCAGGCGGCCGCCCACGAGGAGGGCGGCTTCGGGCGGTTCCTGCGCACGTTGTCGTTCACCGGCGCCCACGACGCCGACCTGGCCCGCGGCGACGACGCCGAGGCCGACCACGACATCGTCGTGGACAACACCCGCACCGTCATGGAGGCGGTCGCCGACCAGGGCGGGGTGCTGCTGGGTCGCAACGCGACGGTCATCCTCGCCACGGTGCCCGGCGCTCTGCATGTCCGGCTCACCGGCAGCGTCGAGTCGCGGGTCGCGCGGGCGGCGCAGGAGGGCGGCGTCGACCCCGCGCGCGCCGGCCGCCGGCAGGTCTACGAGGACCGGGTGCGCGCCGAGATGGCCCAGCGGCTCTATCAGTGGGACGTCAACGACGACCAGCGCTACGACCTCATCGTCAACACCGGCAGCTTCACGCCCGACCAGGTCGTCGACCTCGTCGTCGCGACCTACCGGGTCAAGTGGCCGCGGTGAGCGCCGGTCCCGAACTCACTGCGCCGTAGGGTTGTTGCATGAGCCTGCCGCGCGCTGACATCGACCCCGACGGCCTGCTGGAGTATTCGGTCGTCTTCACCGACCGCTCGCTCAACCACATGTCCGCTCGCTTCGTGACGATCATGCAGGAGTTGCTCGAAGCGCTCCGGCAGACGTATGCCGCCGACAGCGTCGCGGTCCTGCCCGGCGGTGGCACCGCAGGCATGGAGGCGGTGGCCCGCCAGCTCATGACCGGTCGCCGGACCCTGGTCGTGCGCACCGGGCTGTTCTCGCACCGGTGGACCCAGATCATCGGCACCGGCGCGATCACCGATCGGCTCGTCGTGCTCGACGCGCGACCGGTCGACCCGCATCCTCAGGCGGGCTGGGTGCCCCCGCCGGTCGACGAGGTCGTCGCGGCGATCCGCGAGCAGGGCAGCGAGGTCGTCACCCTGACCCATGTCGAGACGGCGGCGGGCCTGCTGCTGCCGGACGACTACGTGCGGGCGGTGGCCGACGCGGTCCGCGAGACCGGTGGGCTGCTCGTGCTGGACTGCATCGCCTCCGGCGCCAACTGGGTCGACCTGGGGGCGCTTGGGGTCGACGTGCTGCTCTCGGCCCCGCAGAAGGGCTGGAGCGGCTCACCGGGCACGGGCTACGTCCTGCTCGGCGAACGGGGCCGGGCCGCGGTCGAGGCCTCGACCTCGACGAGCTTCACCCTCGACCTGCAGCGTTGGCTGGCCATCGCCCAGGGGTATGCCGCGGGCACCGCCGCCTATCACGTCACCATGGCGACCGACACCATCGCGCACAACCTCGAGCTCGTGCTGCAGACCCGGCGGCGCGGGCTCGAGCAGCTCCGGGAGGCTCAGCTTCGGTTGGGCACGCAGGTGCGGGAGTTGTTGGCGGACAGGGGTTTTCCGTCGGTGGCTGCCCCCGGCTTCGAAGCGTCGAGCGTGGTCGTCGTGCACACCGACGACCCGGCGTTGCGCAGCGGCGCGGCTTGGCGCGAGGTCGGCGTGCAGATCGCCGCCGGGGTGCCGCTCATGTGCGGCGAGCCGGAGTCGTGGTCGACCTTCCGGATCGGGCTGTTCGGTCTGGACAAGCTCGCCGACGTCGACGGCACCGTGGCCCGGCTGCGCGAGGCGTTGGACCGGATCGGCCGCTGACCGGCGGTCGGCGCCGCCGCGCGTCCTGCGCGCCGACCGAGGCTCGTCTGGGTCGGGCGCTCGGACGGTGCCGCGTCGGACGGTGCCGCGTCGATCAGGCGCCGACGATGAAGTAGTCGGCGGGGTGCAGGCGGGCGTCGGCCTCGGGAGTGGGGTGCGGCGAACTGGCGGCGAGCGCCTCGAGCAGGGCTCCGGCACCGCGCACGTCGATGTCGTCGAAGGTGAACATGTCTCCACTGTCAGGGCTACCCGCAGGTAGAGCAATCGCTACCCATCGGTAGCCCGGCCGGGCGCACGCACCTGCTCGAGCCAGGCATGGATCAGCGAGACGACCGAGGCACCCTCCCCGGTGGCCGAGGCCACCCGCTTCATCGAGCCGGACCGGATATCTCCGACCGCGAAGACGCCGGGCACCGTGCTGGCCAGATCGGTCGGCGGCAGCCCGCCGCGCCAGGCCTCGCGCGGCACGTCCCGACCGGTCAGCACGAAGCCACGGGCGTCGCGGGCCACCTCGGCGGGCAGCCAGTCGCACTGCGGGTCGGCGCCGATGAGCAGGAACAGCCCCTGGGCGGCGACGGTCTCGCGCTGCCCCGTGGCCGCGTCGAGCAACTCGAGCCAGCCGAGCCGGCCCTGCTCGCCGCCGCCGTCGACGACCTGGCAGCCGGTGCGCACCTCGATCGGGGATTCCAGCGCAGCTCGTTGATGAGGTAGCTCGACATCGTCTCGGCCAGCGGTCGACGCACCACCACCGTGACCGAGGCGGCGAAGCGGGCCAGGTGGACGGCGGCCTGCCCCGCCGAGTTGCCACCTCCCACGACGACGACGTGCTGCCCGGCGTGCTCGCGGGCCGCCGTCATCGCCGCCCCGTAATAGACCCCCTGGCCCACCAGTTCCTCGAGTGACTCGACGCCGAGCCGGCGATAGGTCACCCCGGTGGCGATGACGACGGCCCGGGCCAGCACGTCACCGCCCTCGGTGCAGACGGTGTGCGGAGCCGCGTCGCCCGGCTCGAGCCGCACCGCCGGCCAGCCGGTGAAGAACCTGGTGCCGAACCGGATCGCCTGGCTGCGCGCCCGCTGCGCGAGCCGCATACCGGAGATCCCGCGGGGGAAGCCGAGGTAGTTGCGGATCATCGAACTGGTGCCGGCCTGCCCGCCGATCGCCTCGGCCTCCAGGGTCACCGTCGAGAGGCCCTCGCTGGAGGCGTAGACGCTCGCGGCCAGCCCGGCCGGGCCGGCCCCGACGATGACGACGTCGACGATCTCGGCCACGTCGATCTGGTCCGGTCGGCCGTAGACCTGCATCGCCACGTCGCGCACCGATCCGCAGTGCATGACCTGCCGGCCGAAGACCTCGAGGATCGGCCAGCGCTCCTCTCCCGCATAGCGCGCCAGCACCTCGCGGCCGATCTCGCCGGCCGGGTCGTGCAGCCGGGCGGGGATGCCGGAGCGGTGCAGGTAGTCCATGATCGCCGCGGTCACCCCGTCGCGGGCCGGGGCGATCACCCGCACCGTCTCGACCAGCGGCGGCGCGACCGTCGAGCCCCAGTCGCTGAGCATCTCGCCGATCGCGGCGTGGAACTCCTCGTCGCGCGGGCCGCGCGGCAGCAGCAGGAACGCGTCGTACTTGCCGGCCGCGAGCCCGGGCCGCAGTTCGGCGCCGTCCTGCAGGAAGCGCGCCCACTCCGCGACGACGACCCGTCGGGCGGTCGGCACGACCGAACGCATCGCCGAGAGCGCTTCGTAGACCTGGATGTCCGGCAGCACCGAGTCCACGACGAACAGCGCGACCTGACCTCCGGCGTCATGCAGCGCCCGGACCCGGCGCTTGGCGTCGGATCCGGACCGCTCGACGTGCACGTCGTAGTCGTGCTCGTAGCGACGCAGTTGCTGGCGCAGCACGTCGGCGTGGTCCGCGGAGATGGCGCAGATCGCCGGTCGGTCCTCGGTCGGATCGCTCACCGGCGCATGGTACGCCGCGTGCGCCGCCCCGCGCGCGGCCGCCCCACGGTGCTCAGCCGGTCTGGTGGTGCACGTAGCACCACCGCCAGGTCTCGCCGGACTCGGCGGACTGGATGACCGGGTGATGGTTCTGCTGGAAGTGGGCGGTGGCGTGCCGGCCGGGCGAGGAGTCACAACAACCGATCTGGCCGCACGCGAGGCACTGCCGCAGGGCCACCCACGGCGTGCCCTCGACGAGGCACCGCGCGCAGGCGGGATCGACGGCGGTCACCACCGACGGTGCACCGGCCAGGTCCGCGCACTCCTGGCCGAGGACGGCGGCCGGGGCGGTGGTGCGCACCGACTCGCGGGCCTCGACTCCGGCGTCGATCATCGACTCCTCGATGTCGAGCATGCCGAGCACCTCGCTGACGATCTCGGCCGGCACCTGGCCCTGGGCCCGGATCTGCAGCACTCGGGTCCGCTCAGCCTCGATCATCTCGCGGCGCACCCGGGCGTAGAGGTCGGACGGGGTTTCTCCCGAACCGCTGGTGGCCAGCCGCTCCCAGGCGGCGAAGGTGCGCTGCTCGACCCGGCTGCGGATCATCGCGACCACCCCCTGCGGGTCGTCGATGCCGAGCTCGCCGAGGCGGTCGAAGCCGGCCTTGGCGGCCTGCTGCAGCAGGGTGGCCCGGGCCAGTGCGTCATCGGCCGGGTCGGCCGCCCCGACCCCCAGCCGCCGGGTCAGCCAGGGCAACGAGAACCCTTGCAGGAACAGGGTGCCCGCCACCACGGAGAAGGCCACGAGCAGGAGCAGCTCGCGGTGCGGTGCGCTCGCCGGGATGATGAACGCCGCAGCCAGGGTGACCACCCCGCGCATGCCGGCCCAGCCGAGCACCAGCCGGTGGGTCCACGGCAGGCCACCCTGCGGCAGACCGGAGCGGCGACGAACCAGCCAGGAGCCCCACGGGAAGACCCACAGCAGGCGGGTGGCGATGACCACGACGAGGGTGAGCGCGCAGACGGCGACCACGTGGCCCAGCGACAGCGGCGACCGGGCGACCCCGTCGACGATCCAGTGGGCCTGCAGCCCGATGAGCAGGAAGACCGTGTTCTCCAGGACGTAGGCGACGGTGCGCCAGGTGATCCGCTCGGTGATCCGCGACTGCGCGGTCTGCACGATCGGCGCCTTGTGCCCGAGCAACAGGCCCGCGGCGACGACCGCGATGACGCCCGAGGCGTGCAGCGCCTCGGCCGCGAGATAGGCGGCGAACGGGGTGACGAACGAGATCGCGGTGTCCAGCAGCGGATCGGTGACGCGGCGGCGCAGCCGCGCCACGACGACGAAGACCAGCAGCCCCACCGCCAGGCCCCCACCGGCGGCGCGCAGGAAGTCCAGCCCGATCTGGGCGAACGTCACCTGCGCGGCCAGGGCGGCGATCGCGGTGCGCAGCGCGACGAGGGCGGTCGCGTCGTTGAAGAGCGACTCGCCCTCAAGGACGGTGACGATCCGCCGCGGCAGCCCGATCCGGCGGCTGCCGCCACCGCGTCCGGCGGCGCGACGACCCCGCCGACGGCAATGCCGAGCGGCAGCGGCACATCGAAGAGCCACCAGAGGGCCAGCCCCACGCCGATGGCGGAGAAGGCCACGAGGCCGACCGAGAGCATCCCGATGTTGCGCTTGTTCGCTCCGAGGTCAACCAGTGAGGTCTTGACGGACGCGGCGGAGGGACAAACGGAAGGAAGCTCGCGCCGACGCCGACAATCGTGAGCAGCAGGGGTGCTGACACGTCTAGGCGCCGCGCGAGCTCCGTCACCGTGAGCACGGTGGCGACCAACGCGACCACAGCGATGGCAAGGGTCACGGGGCGAATCCTTCAGACACTCGGGTATGCCGCCCGGTCGGCGGCGGGGGTCAGCCTAGGTTGCCCAGGACCGCGTCACGCAAGGTGTCGAGGCTGACGCCGCCCAGGTCGAGGGCTTTGCGGTGGAAGGCCTTGACGTCGAAGTCCGC
>CAZYHR010000014.1:0-43341 GCA_964647395.1 uncultured Intrasporangiaceae bacterium
GCAGCTGGGCGCGCGAGAACACGCGGCCCGGGTGCTGGGCGAGGAACTTGAGCAGTTCGAACTCCTTGTAGGTCAGGTCGAGGCTCTCGCCGCGCAGCCGGGCCGCGTAACCGGCCTCGTCGATGGTCAGCTCGCCGGCCCGGATCGGGGAGTCGTCCTCGTCCTCGGTCTGGGTGCGGGTCAGCGCCAAACGCAGGCGCGCGTCGACCTCGGCCGGGCCCGCCGAGTCGAGCAGCACGTCGTCCAGGGCCCAGTCGGCGTTGAGCGCGGCCAGGCCGCCCTCGGTGAGCACGGCCAGCAGCGGGCTGGACAGCCCGGTGGCGCGCAGCACCCGGCACAGCGACTTGGCGTGGGCCAGGTCGCGGCGGGCGTCGACGAGCACCGCGTCGCCGGCGGGGGCGTGCACCAGGGCCGCCGGCTCGGCGGGCAGCACGCGCACGGTGTGCGCCAGCAGCCCGAGCGCGGGCAGGACCTCGGCGCTCGGGGCCAAGGAGTTCGTCAGCAGCAGCAGGGTGGCCATCTGCGGCCAGGATAATCGAGGGACGACGGGGCTCCTGGCGGGGCGCCGTCGGCTGAGACACCCCGCCGGGGTCGCCCCGGTGCGCCGCCCACCCGAGGAGCCCGTATGCCGCCCGCCCCCCCGACCGTGACCGTCCGCTACTGGGCGGGGGCCCGGGCGGCCGCCGGCGTCGAGACCGAGCAACTGCCCGCCGGGTCGGTCGGCGACGTGACCGCCCTTGCCGCCCAGCGGCATCCGGGGCTGGTGCCGGTGCTGCGGGTCGCGACCTATCTGCTCGACGGGCTGGCCGCCGACCTGGCCACCCCGGTCCCGCCGGGCTCGACGCTGGAGGTCCTGCCGCCGTTCGCCGGAGGATGATGCCACGATGTCATCCGTGACCGACGTCTCCCGGGTGCGCAAGCGCGGCCGCAACGTGGGCCGGCTCGGGTCGGTCGACTCGTTGCGGCTGCCGGTGCTGGTGCCCGCGAGCACGGTGGTCGCGGCGGTGGCGGTGGGGGTCGCGGCATACACCGGGTATCTCGCGTTGGCGGTGACCCTGGCCGGGCTCGGGCTGCTGCTCGCCTGGGGCTGGCCGGTGCTGGTCGGGGCACCCGGGCTGGCCGGGGTGCGGGGCGTGCTGCTCGTCGCGGCGCTCGCGGTCGCGGTGGCCGTGGGCGGGGCGACCGGTGACCAGCGGCTGGCCGCGCTGCCGGTCGTGGCCGCCGTCGTCATGGTCGGCGGTTTCCTGCAGCAGTTGGCCCGCGAGGGCACTCGCCCCCGGCTGACCGAGGGCCTGTCCGGGGTGGCCAGCGGCCTGGCCGTGCTGGCCGCCGGCGCGACCTATCTGCCGGTGGTGCTGCGGGCCGACGGGCCGGACTTCGTGCTCGTCGCGCTGGCCGGGCTGGTCGCCGGGGTGGCCGCCGAGCAGTTGGGCCGGCACGGGCGGGTGCGGACGCTGGTCGTCATCCCGGTGCTGTTGGCCGGCGGGCTGGTCGGCTGGGCGCTGGCTGCCCCGACGGGGGTGTCGGTGCTGCTGTCGGTCGGGCTCGCCTCGCTGCTCGCATCGTTCTCGCACACCACCCGGCGGGTGCTCGGGGCCGTGCCCGGCGCGCATCAGGCCGTCGCGCAGATCGCCGCCGGCGTCGGGTCGGTCCTGTTGCCCGGGGTGCTCGTCCTCGCCCTCGCCGTCGTCGGGCGGATCTGACCCCCCCGGTGAAAGCGGTTGCCTGGAACGTTTGCCGGCGTCTTTCTCCGGTGAAAGCGGTTGCCTGGAACGTTCGCCGGCGTCCTTCTCCGGTGAAAGCGGTTGCCTGGAACGTTCGCCGGAGGAACTGAGGCTGCCGGCGCCGGTCAGTACACGAGCGCCTGCGCGCCCTCGGCCAGCACCTGCTCCACGAAACCGGCCGAGCCGGCGATCCGCGCCCCGGGCAGCAGATCGGCTTCGGTGAGATCCCGCCGGGCAGCGCACTGGGTGCACACGATGAGCGCCCCGGCGTCGAGCAGCAGGTCGCGCAACTGCGCGGGCGGGGCGGCGTGCGGCAACTCCAGCGACTCCGCGTGCCCGGGTGTGGCGACCCAGGTCGACTCGCCGGTCAGCCACACCTGGGTCGGTATGCCGCTCGCGAGCGCCGTCGTCGCCACCGTCAGCGCTTGGGACAGCCGCTCCATGGACTCGGCACCGCAGGTGACCTTGACGACGAGGGATCGGGCCATGCGAGCAGCCTAATGACCCCGCCGCGGCCGCAGGGGCGAGGGCGTCGTGGCCTACGATCGGGCCATGTTCGAGCTCGATGTCGACCTGCCCGAGAGGCTCCGTCCGCTGGCCTGGCTGATCGGCCGGTGGGAGGGCGCCGGGGTGCTCGGCTATCCGACCATCGAGTCCAAGCACTTCGGCCAGGAGATCACCTGCTCGCACGACGGGCGGCACTTCCTGCAGTGGGAGTCGCGGGCCTGGATCCTCGACTCCGACACCGGCGAGCGGATCCGCCCGGCGGCGGTCGAGGTCGGCTTCTGGCGCCCGGGGGAGGACGGCAAGGACGTCGAACTCCTGCTGACCCACCCGACCGGCATCCTGGAGATGTACTACGGCACCATGTCGCCCGCCAAGATCGAGCTGCGCACCGACTCGGTCCTGCGCAGCCCGCACGCCAAGGAGTACAACGCCGGCACCCGCCTCTACGGCCTGGTCGACGGCGACCTCATGTGGACCATGGACATGGCGGCCGTCGGGCAGGCGCTGCAGCCGCACCTGTCGGCCCAGCTCAAGCGGGTGGGCTGACCGGGTCCGGCCGTGACGGACGAGGTGAGGGCGACCGCCGACCGGAGCGGGCGGCATACCGCGTGGTTGGCGCAGACGTTGCGCGCCAAGGGGATGCGGCTCACCGGGCCGCGGCAGCGCATCGTCGGGGCGCTCGGCCGGCTGGGCCACGGCACGCCCGACCAGATCGCCGGCGCGGTGGCCGAGGACGGTGGCGGCGCGCTGCCGCTGTCCACGATCTATCGGGGGCTCGAGGCGCTCGAGGCGCTCGACATCGTCACCCACACGCATCTGGACCACCGCTCGCCCACGTACTCGCTGGCCGGGCATGCCGACCACGTGCACCTGGTGTGCCTCGGCTGCGGGTCGATCGACGAGTTGCCCGTCGAGGCGGCGTGCGATTTCGCGGCGGCGATGTTGTCCACCAAAGGTTTTCGCGCCGATCTGACCCATCAGGCGATCCAGGGGTGGTGTGCCGTATGCCGCTCGGCCGGCCACGCGGGAAGGCCTGAGCCCCCGAGGGGGTTGCCTCAGGTATGACGACCGACCTGGCCCCCTCGCCCCTGCTGGACCGCCCCGGAGCCGTCGCCGGCGCGGGTGTCGACGCGCGGGTGGCGGAACACTACGGCGACCCGATGCGCGAACAACGTTTGCTGACAGAGGGATTGGCGTGCGTCGATCTGTCGCACCGGGGCGTCGTCACGGTGACCGGGCCCGATCGGCTGTCCTGGCTGCACTCGCTGACCACCCAGCACCTCAGCGGCCTGCGCCCGCACCAGTCGGTCGAGTCGCTGGTGCTCTCGCCCAAGGGGCACATCGAGCACGACCTGCACGTCGTCGACGACGGCGCCACGACCTGGCTCACGGTGGAGCCGGGCACCGCCCCGGCCGTCACGACCTGGCTCGACTCGATGCGCTTCATGCTGCGCGTCGAGGTCGCCGACGTCACGGACGCGTATGCCGTTGTCGGAGAACCCATCTCGGCCGAGATTCGGGCGGGCGAGCCGATCGCGTGGCGAGACCCCTGGCCGGGTGAGGTCGGCGACGCCCCGGTGCACCCGCGCACCGGCGAGCGGTTGCGCTCCGCGGCATACGGGCCGGTCGAGGGGCATCCGGGGACGGGCTGGCGGTGGCGCGAACTCGTCGTGGCGCGCGACTCGCTCGGGGAGGCGGTCGGTGATCGGCCGCTGGCCGGGATGTGGGCCGCGGAGGCGCTGCGGGTTGCCGCGTGGCGGCCGCGGCTGGGTTTCGACACCGACCACCGCACGATCCCGCACGAGCTCGACTGGCTCCGCACGGCGGTGCACCTGGCCAAGGGGTGCTATCGCGGCCAGGAGACCATCGCGCGGGTGCACAACCTCGGCCGGCCGCCGCGCCGGCTGGTCTTCCTCCACCTGGACGGGTCGGGCCACGTTCTGCCCGACCGGGGAGCCGAGGTGTTCGTCGCCGAGCCCGACGGCGGCACCGGGCGGGCGCTCGGGCGGCTGACCTCGGTGGCCCGGCATTTCGAGCTGGGTCCGATCGGGCTCGCCGTCGTCAAGCGGTCGCTGCCGCTCGACGCCCGGCTCGTCGTCGGTGGGGTCTGCGCCGCGCAGGAGGCGATCGTCGCCGGCTGACCTCGGGCTGGGTTGATCGGTGGCGCAGTCGGCCGCGCCGGCCCGGCGGCGTCCGTCCGTGACGGCCGGGCAGTCACGGTGGAGTTTGCCCGTGGCGGGCACCCTGGGCGGACTCCACCCCGACCCGCGCCGCCGCCGGGATCGCGCCGGCAAACGTTCCAGGCAACCGTTTTCGCCGGGGATTCGCGCCGGCAAACGTTCCAGGCAACCGTTTTCACTGGGGATGGGGGTGAGGGTGTCCGGCCCGGCCCGAGTCAGACCGCAGATTCTCTCGTGGGATGCGAGAATAGCCGCATGACCTCCCGCCCGACGGGCACGCTCATCACCGTCGCGCCGACCGGCGCCGAGACTGCCAAGGCCGACTGCGCGGCCCTGCCGACGACCCTGGACGAACTCGTCGAGACCGCCCGGAGTTGCGAGCGGGCCGGGGCCGGGGTGATCCACCTGCACGTCCGCGACGGCGACCACCGGCCGACGCTCGACCCGGCCCGCCTGCGCGAGGCGGTGCAGGCGGTGCGCGCGGCGACCGACCTGGTCGTGCAGTTGTCGACCGGCGGCTCGGTGCACGACCCGTTCGAGGCGCGGCTGCGGGTGCTCGACGCCGAGCCCGACTCCTGTTCGCTGACCTGCGGCACGACGAACTTCGGCGACGACGTCTTCCACAACCCGCACCCGTTCATGCGCGATCTCTATCGGCTGGCCCAGGAGCGGGAGGTGGTGCCGGAGTTCGAGATCTTCGAGTTGGGCCACCTGGCCGCGCTGCGCCGGCTCGTCGACGAGTGCGGGCCGCCGTTCGGCGGGCGGGTGCACGTCGACTTCGTCCTCGGGGTGCCCGGCGCGCTGCCCGGCACCCCGCAGGCGCTGCTCGCCGGCGTCGCGGCCCTGCCCGCCGAGGTCACCTCGTGGTCGGCCACCGGCATCGGCCGGGCCCACCTGCCGATCGCCGCCACCGCGCTGGCCGCCGGAGGTCACCTGCGGGTCGGCATGGAGGACACCCTCTGGTATGCCGCCGGCCGGCCGGTCACCCACAACGCGCACCTCGTCGAGCGGGCCGCCGAACTGGCCACGCTCGTGCAGCGCCCCCCGCTGACGACCGCTCAGGCCCGGGAGTTGCTCGGCGTGCGCGACCGGCGCCGCGGGTGACCCGTCGTCCGGGCCACGCCCTGGGCGCAGCGCACCCCACGGGTCCGCACCGCCCCACCGTATGCTGCCCTCGGTTTGCGTTTTGCTAACTAGAGCAAGCACAATGGGGTCATGGCTCCGACCCTCGTGCACGACCTGGGCGACTACCTGCGCGAGCAGCGCAAGGCGGCCAAGCTCTCGTTGCGCCAGCTCTCGGAGCTGGCCGGCGTCTCCAACCCCTACCTCAGCCAGATCGAGCGGGGCCTGAAGAAGCCGAGCGCCGAGATCCTGCAGCAGCTCGCCCGGGGGCTCGAGGTCTCGGCGGAGTCGCTGTTCGTGCGCGCCGGCATCCTCGAGGCCGACCCCACCCAGCGCGAAGTACCCGACGTGCTGGTCGCCATCGCCGCCGACCCGCGGCTCAGCGACCGGCAGCGCCGGGTGCTGACCGAGGTCTACCAGACCTTCGTCGAGCAGTCCGCCGGCGACCCGGCCCGCCCCGACGGGCCCGCGCCGACCGACGACCCGAGCCGGCCACCGGCCCGGGACGGCGATCCCATCCCCGCGCCCTGACCGTCCGGACCAGGGCACCGACCACAGACCACGCCGACACCGGCACGACAACAAGGAGAACCCCAGATGGCCCGCAAGAACCCGACCCCCGCCCAGTTGCGCGACGACCTCGGCCGCGCCGCCAACGACGCCCGCACCAACGTCATGGCCGTCGTCGGTGCCACCGACCTGGCCGTCGAGCGGGTCCGCGAGGCCCAGGAGCGCCTGGTGGCCACCGCCAAGGACCTGGACGCCAAGAAGATCCAGAAGGAGATGGACCGCATCCAGCGCGAGCTGGAGCAGCTCCAGCAGCGCCTGGTCAAGAAGGCCCACGAGGCGCTCGAGGACGCCAAGGCCGCCCCGGCCAACGCCATGGGCACCGGCCTGGAGATCGCCAGCAAGGCCCAGGCCGCCGTCACCGAGCTCGCCGAGCGCGGCGAGCACGTCGTGGACCGCATCCGCACCCAGCGCCCGACCCAGGACCTCAAGCACCAGGTCGAGAGCACCGTGGCGGCCGGCAAGGGCGCCGTGACGACCGCGCGCAAGGCCGCGGCCGAGACGTCGAGCACCGCCAGGGCCGGCGCCAAGCGCACCACCGCACGTGTCCGCGCGACGACCACCTCCGCCCGCAAGTCCGCCGCCAAGGCCTCGACCGCCGCCAAGTCGGCTGCCAAGAAGGTCGGCGACTGACCCAGCTCCGGTATGCCGCCCGCGCCCCTCGCGCGGGCGGCATCCCGTTCGGGGTGGGGAGCCACCGCCGCGGGCCCGGCACCCCGCTGCTGGGGGCGCGGCATACTGGCCGCCGTGACCGCCTCCGCCGTGACCGCCTCGACCGCGCTGACCGACGCCCCGATCCTGGCCCACGTGGTGCGCAGCGGGATCGTCGAGAGCGTGCACCGCGGCACCGTCGTCGTCACCGCCCCGGACGGCTCGGTCGAGCGCGCCTGGGGCGCCCCGGCCGGGCTGATCCTGCCGCGCAGCGCCAACAAGCCGCTCCAGGCCGTCGGGCTGCTCGGCGCGGGCCTGGACCTGCCGCCGGACCAGCTCGCCCTGGCCTGTTCCAGCCACTCCGGCGAGCCACGGCACCGGGAGGTCGCGCTGGCGATCCTCGCCGGTGCCGGCCTCACTGAGGCGGACCTGCGCAACACCCCCGGCCTGCCGATCGACCCGGCCGCCCAGTCGGCCTGGCTGCGCGCCGGCCACGACCCGAGCCGGCTGACCCAGAACTGCTCCGGCAAACACGCGGCGATGCTCGCCACGGCGGTCGCCGGCGGCTGGTCCACCGAGTCCTATCTCGACCCCGACCACCCAGTGCAGCAGGCGATCACCGCGGCGATCGCCCGGCTGACCGGCCAGACCGTCGGCGCGCTCGCGGTCGACGGCTGCGGCGCGCCGCTGCACGGTTATCCGATCCGCGGCCTCGCGCGGGCCTTCGGTGCCCTCGCGGTCGCGTCGGCCGGCAGCCCCGAGGCCCGGGTCCGGGACGCGATCCGGGCCCACCCCTTCCTGCTCGGCGGCACCGGCCGGCAGGTCAGCGCCCTGGTCCGCGAGGTGCCCGGGGCGATCGCCAAGGACGGCGCCGAGAGCGTCTATGCCGTCGGGCTGCCCGACGGACGCGGCATCGCCGTCAAGATCGCCGACGGCCACCCCCGGGCCAAGGCCGTCGTGCTGGCGGCCGTGCTGCGCCACCTGGGCGCCGGCACCGACCCCGCCTACGCGGCCCTCGAGGACGAGCCGGTGCTCGGCCACGGCGAGTCGGTCGGGGCCGTCCTGGCCACCGGGATCTGACGGGCCACCGGCCGTGCGCGCGGTGCTGCAGCGGGTCAGCCAGGCCCGGGTCGAGGTCGACGGGCAGGTCGTCGGGGCCATCGGCGCAGGGCTGCTCGCCCTCGTCGGGGTGACCCACCACGACGGCCCGGCCGAGGTCGAGTGGCTGGCCCGCAAGATCGCCGAGTTGCGCATCCTGCCCGACGAGCGTTCGGTCGCCGAGACCGGCGGGGGCGTGCTCGTGGTCAGCCAGTTCACCCTCTATGCCGACACCCGCAAGGGCCGGCGTCCGTCCTGGTCGGCGGCCGCCCCCGGGCCGGTCGCCGAACCGCTGGTCGCGGCGGTCGCCGGCGCGCTGGCCGCCCGCGGCATCCCGGTGGCCACGGGAACGTTCGGGGCGCACATGGACGTTCACCTCGTCAACGACGGGCCGGTGACCATCGTGCTCGACACCCCGAAAGGCTCCTCGCATGCGTGACGTGCAGTCCCTCGTCCTGTTCGTGCTGGGCGTGGCCGCGCTCGCGGCCGAGGTGTTCGCCCTGGTCGACGCGATCCGGCACCGGCCCGACGCGTTCGTCGCGGCCGGCAAGCGCACCAAGGACTTTTGGCTGGCGATCCTCGGGGTGGCCACCGCGATCGGATTCGTCCTGGTGACCAACGTGCTCAACCTCTTCGGCCTCATCGCGTTCGGCGCGGCGGCGGTCTACCTGGCCGACGTGCGCCCGGCCCTGCAGCAGGTCAGCGGTCGCGGCGGCGGCCGGACCGGTCCCTACGGCCCCTGGTGACCTCGGGGTGGCACCCGGGACGCTCCGGCACGCTGCGGCATACTGCATGGTTGATCGCCAGCGCTGATCGCCACCGACCCGAGGACTTCGATGACCCAGGACCGCGTACCAGTCCGGCACCACCGCGTCGAATACGACGAGGGTGACCGGGACCCGCGCGTCGACATCTTCGTCAACGAGCGGCCCTGGGGGCAGTTCGAGCAGTTCGTGTCCAACGAGACCGTCACGGTCAAGATCATCACCGTCCAGCCGGGCCACCGGCTCAGCCTGCAGCACCACGCCCACCGCGGCGAGATGTGGACGATCCTCGACGTGCCCATCGACGTCACCGTCGACGACCGCTCCTGGCGCGCCGAGCCCGGCGAGACCGTGTGGGTGCCGCATCGTGCGGTACACCGGATGGGCAACCCCGGCACCGTGCCGGGCCGGGTGCTCGAGGTGGGTTTCGGCTTCTTCGACGAGGCCGACATCGTCCGCCTCGAGGACGACTACACCCGCGAGAGCTGACCGGACGGCCGATCCGGGCGGCCGGCCGGGTCAGGGGGCGACGCACTCCCAGGCGAGGCTGACCTCGCCCAGCCGCCAGCGGGCCGGCCCGTCGAGCACCGGCCAGTCGGCTTCCCGCAGCAGCCGGACCGTCTCCAGCCAGCGCGGCACCACCCCGTATGCCGCGTGGCCGGCCGCGTGCGCGAAGGCCCGGTCCAGCGCGGCCAGGGCCGCGTGGACGCGCTCGCCGGGGACGTTGCGGTGGATCAGCGCCTTGGGCAGCCGCTCGGCGACCACCGAGGGCTGAGCCAGGCCGGCCAGGCGGAGGGACAGGGTCAGCGACACCGGGCCCGAGGGGTCCAGGCAGACCCACGCCGCGACCCGGCCCAGTTCGTCGCAGGTGCCGTCGACGAGGATGCCGTCCGGGGCGAGCCGGTCGAGCATCCGGTCCCAGGCCGCCGGGACGGCGGTCTCGTCGTACTGGCGCAGCACGTTGAAGGCGCGGATCACCGTGACCGGCACGTCGGTCGACGGGAGCCGGCGCCCGGCCGCGGCGTCCCAGGCGGGCACCGGCACCTCGAAGCCGCCGAGGACGAACTCCAGCCCCGGCCGGTGCAGCCGGGCTGCCGCGGCCGCCCGCTGCGGGTCGATCTCGACCCCCACGACCCGCACGTCCCGGCGCACCTGACGTAGCCGTTCGTGCAGTTCGATCACCGTCACCGGCGAGGCGCCGTAGCCGAGGTCGACGACCACTGGCGGGTCGGCCGGCGCCCGCAGCCGCCAGCCCTGCGGGCCGGCCAGCCACCGGTCGCACCGGCGCAGCCGGTTGGGATTGGTCGTGCCCCGGGTGACGGAGCCCACGGGCCGGGGGCGCGGCGGCATACCGTGACGGTAGCCGGACCAGGGACCGGACCGGCCCCACCCGTCGCCGGCTGACCGGTGGGAATCCCGGCCCCGCGGCCGATGTTGACTCCGAGGGTCCGGCCGTGCCGGGCCGGTGCCGACGACGGGAGGACGCGCGTGACGCCCCAGCAGATCCGCCGGATCGCGATGTTCAGCGTGCACACGTCCCCGCTCGAGCAGCCGGGCACCGGCGACGCCGGCGGCATGAACGTCTACGTCGCCGAGGTCGCCAAACACCTGGCCGCCACCGGCCGCGAAGTCGAGATCTTCACCCGGGCGACCACCGGCACCCTGCCGCCGCACGTTGAGCTCGTCCCGGGCGTCACGGTCACCCACATCCCGGCCGGGCCCTACGAGGGACTGTCCAAGCACGACCTGCCCGGTCAGCTGTGCGCCTTCACCGCCGGCGTCCTGCGGGTGGGGGCGGCGCGACCGGAGGGGCACTTCGACCTCGTGCACAGCCACTACTGGCTCAGCGGCCAGGTCGGCTGGCTCGCCTCCGAGCGCTGGCGGGTCCCGCTGGTGCACACCATGCACACCATGGCCCGGGTCAAGAACGCCGCGCTCGCCGCGGGCGACACCCCCGAGCCGCCGGGCCGGGAGATCGGCGAGGCGCAGGTCGTCGAGGCTGCCGACCGGCTGGTCGCCAACACCGCCGAGGAGGCCCGCCAGCTCGTCGACCTGTATGCCGCGGACCCGGCCCGGGTCTCGGTCGTCCCGCCCGGCGTGGACCTGGGCACCTTCACCCCCGGCGATCGGGCCGCCGCCCGCGCGGCGGTGGGGCTGCCCGGCGACGCGCAGGTGCTGCTGTTCGTCGGGCGGATCCAGCCGCTCAAGGCGCCCGACCTGCTGATCCGCGCTGCGCGGCAACTGCTGGACCGCAGTCCGGGGCGGCCGCTGCTCGTCGTCGTCATCGGCGGGCCCAGCGGCACCGGGCTCGACCACCCCGAGTCGCTCGCCGAGCTCGCCGCCGACCTGGGGATGGCGCAGCAGGTGCGGTTCGTCAAACCGGTCGAGCGGCGCAGGCTGGCCGACTTCTACCGCGCGGCGGACCTGGTCGCCGTGCCCTCCTACAACGAGTCGTTCGGGCTGGTCGCCATCGAGGCGCTGGCCTGCGGCACGCCGGTGGTCGCCGCCCGGGTCGGCGGGCTGCCCACCGCGGTCGGCGACGCCGGGGTGCTCGTCGACGGGCACGACGTGGGCGCCTGGGCGGACGCGCTGCAGCGGCTGCTGCTCGACGACGACGCGCGGGCCGAGCTGGCCCGCCGGGCCCCCCGGCACGCCGCCGGCTTCGGCTGGGAGCGGACGACCCGCCGGCTGCTCGAGGTCTACGACGCCGCGTGGCGCACCCACACCCCTAGTCCGATCGAGCAGGCCCGCGACATCATCGGCGTCCCCGCGCTCGTCCTGCCCTGACCGGCCCGGCCGGCCCGGCCCGGTCCTGCCCTGACCCGGCCGGGCCGGGCCGGAAACCTGGGCCAGACTAAGAGCATGACCGAGCCCGCCGACCCGACCGCCCCCGCCCCCGCCGCCGGCGAGTCCCCGCCACCCGGGGGGGCTCGGGGCCGCGCGGAGGCCGCGCTCGCGGCATACCTGCTCGACGCCGGGGTGGAGCACGAGCTGGGCACCCGGCCCGGCGAGTGGGTGGTCACCCTGCCCGGTGAGCGCAAGCTCAAGTGCGTCACCTCGATCGTCGTGCGGGACGAGGCGACCTCGGTCAGCGCCTTCGTCATCCGCAACCCCGACGAGAACCACCTCGAGGTCTACCGCTACCTGCTGCGGCACAACCTGCGCCTGCCCTGGCTGTCCTACTGCATCGACTCCGACGGCGACGTGTTCGTCCGCGGGCAGGTGCCGACCAGCGCCGTCGACGAGCAACTCGTCGACCAGCTGCTCGGCGTCGTCCTCGAGGCCGCCGACGGCCCGTTCAACGAGTTGCTCGTGCTCGGCTTCATCACCTCGATGCGCCGCGAATGGGCCTGGCGGGTCGAGCGCGGCGAGTCGCTGGCCAACCTCGAGGCGTTCCGGCCGTTGCTGGAGGACCCGGCCGGCGAGTGAGGCGGGGCACCCGGCGCGGCGCTGCTCACCTCGGGCGTCCCCGTGGGCGTCACGATGAACGGGGGCCTGCCGCAGCGCCGTCGCGCCCAATAGGGTGGCCGCATGGCATACACGCTGATCCTGCTCCGTCACGGCCACTCTGACTGGAACGCCAAGAACCTCTTCACCGGCTGGGTCGACGTCGACCTCAACGACCAAGGCCGGCAGGAGGCGGTGCGCGGCGGCACGCTGCTCGCCGACAAGGGCGTCCTGCCCGACATCGTGCACACCTCGGTGCTGCGCCGGGCCATCAACACCGCCAACCTCGCCCTCGACGCCTGCGACCGGCACTGGATCCCGGTCAAGCGCAGTTGGCGGCTCAACGAGCGGCACTACGGTGCGCTGCAGGGCCTGGACAAGGCGGCGACCCGGGACAAGTACGGCGACGAGCAGTTCATGCTGTGGCGTCGCTCGTTCGACACCCCGCCGCCGCCGATCGACCCGAGCAGCGAGTTCGCCCAGACCGACGACCCGCGTTACGCCGGCATGGAGGTCCCCGCGACCGAGTGCCTCAAGGACGTCATCCCGCGGATGATGCCCTGGTGGGAGCAGGAGATCTGCCCCGACCTGGCCGCCGGCAAGACCGTCATCGTCGTGGCCCACGGCAACTCGCTGCGCGCCCTGGTCAAGCACCTCGACGGCATCAGCGACGAGGAGATCGCCGAACTCAACATCCCGACCGGCCAGCCGTTGGTCTATTCCATCGGCGCGGACTTCATGCCGACCGAGCCGGGGGCCTACCTCGACCCCGAGGCCGCGGCCGCCGCGGCCCAGGCGGTCGCCAACCAGGGCAAGCGCTAGCCGCGGCCCGGCCGGACCGGGGCCGACTCAGCGGCGCCGCAGCATGGTGACCGCTGGGTCCTCCTCGGCCGAGTCGTGGTCGACGGCTGCCTCGGAGTGGTATTCGCCGGTCACCAGGTAGACGACCCGGCGGGCGACCGACACCGCATGGTCGGCGAACCGCTCGTAGTAGCGCGACAACAGGGTGAGGTCGACGACGGTCTCGGTGGGCAGTTCGCTCTTGGCCAGCACCGTGAACAGCCTGCGGTGCAGTTCGTCCATCGCGTCGGCGGCGCGCTCGAGGGTGATCGCCGTGTCGAGGTCGCGCGCGGCGATCACCGAGCCGGCCTTGGCGACGATGCGCTCGGCCACCTGATCCATCTCGAGCACGTGCGAGCGCAGCGGGGCGGGCACCGCCGAGATGGGGTAGCGCAGCCGCGCCACCTTGGCGACATGCCGGGCCAGGTCGCCCATCCGCTCCAGGTCCGAGCTCATCCGCAGGGCGGTGACGACCACGCGCAGGTCGGTGGCCACCGGCTGCTGGCGGGCCAGCAGGTCGACGGCCAGCTCGTCGAGCCGCTCGCGGGCCAGGTCGAGCTGGCGGTCACCGGCGATGACATCCTCGGCGAGGTGCAGATCGGCGTCGAGCAGGGCCGTCGTGGCCCGGGCCATCGCCGAGCCCGCCAGGCGGGTCATGTCGACGAGCTGGTCGGTGACGCTGTTCAGCTCCTCGTGGAAGACGTGGCGCATGACGATCGGAATCCCTCTCGGATGGTGGGCGCCGGCGAGCGTTGCGCGGCGTCGGCAGCGTGGCAGTGCGCGGTGAACGGTGCGCCTCGCGCAGGTGAACTTCATGTGTGAGACGGGCGGCGGTCGGTGCGGGGTCGGTGCCACCCTTAGCCTAGGACGCGTGGAGGTCCTGCTCGCCGCGTTCGTCGGCTGCGCCGTGGGGGTGCTGCTCACCCTGCTGGTGCGCCGCCGGGGCCCGCAGCGGGTGACCGAGGCCCCGGCCACAGCACCGCTCGAGCACGATCGCGGCTTGCCGGTCGAGGTCACCGACCTGCTCGCGTCCTTGGCGCTGTCCGGCATCGTCCTGGACAGCCGACAGTCCGTGGTGGCCTGCTCGCCCACGGCGGTGTCGCACGGGTTGGTGCGGGGCACCAAGCTGACCCACCCGCCGCTGCTGGCGCTGGCCCGCCGGGCCGCGCAGGAGGAGGGGCTGGTCGAGGAGCAGTTGGCGCTGCCCCGCGGGCCCCGGGTCGAGGCCCGCCGCGTGGTCAAGGCCCGCGCTGCCCGGCTGGGCACCGACCACCTGCTGCTGCTCGTCGAGGACCGCTCGCACGCCTATCTCGTCGAGGAGGTCCGGCGTGACTTCCTGGCCAACGTCAGCCACGAACTCAAGACGCCGGTGGGCGGGCTGATGCTGCTGGCCGAGGCGATCAAGGGCGCCCGCGACGACCCCGACGCCGTCGCCCGCTTCGCCAAGCGGATGCGCAAGGAGACCAAGCGGCTCGACCAGTTGGTCAGCGACATCGTGCAGTTGTCCCGGCTGCAATCCGAGGATCGGCTGGCCGACCCCGACCCGGTCGACCTGGCCGAGGTCGTCGAACAGGCCGTCGACGACGTGCGGATCGCCGCCGAGGAGCGCGACATCGCGCTGGTCGTCAAGAGCGACCGGAACTGCTGGGTCTGGGGCGACAAGGGGCTGCTGGTCACCGCCGTGCGCAACCTGGTCGTCAACGCCGTCGCCTACAGCGCCTCGGGTACCCGGGTGGCGGTGCGGGCCATGGTCGCGGCCGACGGTGCCCGCGAGATCATCGTCACCGACCAGGGCCAGGGCATCCCCGAGGCCGAGATGGGCCGCATCTTCGAGCGCTTCTACCGCGTCGACGCGGCCCGGTCGCGGGCCACCGGGGGCACCGGACTCGGGTTGTCGATCGTCAAGCACGTCTGCGCCAACCACGGCGGCGACATCTCGGTCTGGAGCGAGGTCGACCGAGGGTCGACGTTCACCATCCGGCTGCCGGCGCCCGCCTACGGCCCGGACGACCGACCGGTCCTGCCGTCGCGCGACGAGGCGCGCGCCCAGGCCGACGCCCACGCCTACCCCGCCGGGTCGGCGTCCCCCACGGATCCGCTGAAAGAGGCCCGACCGGCATGAGTCGCATCCTGATCGTCGAGGACGAGGAGTCCTTCTCGGATCCCCTGTCCTATCTGCTGCACAAGGAGGGCTACGAGGTCGCCGTGGCGGCGACCGGCCCGGACGGGCTGGCGGAGTTCGACAACAACGGGGCCGACCTCGTGCTGCTCGACCTCATGCTGCCGGGCCTGTCCGGCCTCGAGGTGTGCAAGGCGCTGCGGCAGCGCTCCGGGGTGCCGATCATCATGCTCACCGCCAAGGACAGTGAGATCGACAAGGTTGTCGGCCTGGAGATGGGCGCGGACGACTACGTCACCAAGCCCTATTCGGCTCGCGAGTTGCTCGCCCGGGTCAAGGCGGTGCTGCGGCGCAACACCGAGTTGGAGGATCTGGCCCCCCCGACCGTCGAGGCCGGCCCGGTCCGGATGGACGTCGAGCGGCACGTCGTGACGGTCGGCGGCACGGCGACCGCCATGCCGCTCAAGGAGTTCGAGCTGCTGGAGATGCTGCTGCGCAACGCCGGGCGGGTGCTGACCCGGGGCCAACTCATCGACCGCGTCTGGGGCAGCGACTACGTCGGCGACACCAAGACCCTCGACGTGCACATCAAGCGGTTGCGGGCCAAGATCGAGCCCGACCCCGGCAACCCCCGGCACATCCTCACGGTGCGCGGGCTGGGTTACAAGTTCGAGGCCTGAGGCTCAGCCGGCGGCCGGGGTCTCCGATGGCACCGGCGCCGTCACCGGTGCCGTCGTCACCGGTGCCGTCGTCGCCGGGGGTGCGGTGGTGGCCGTCGTCAGCGGCGCAGTGGTCGGCGCGCTGGTCGCGGTCGGCGTCGGGGTCTGCACCCGGATCGTGCTGTAGGGCCCGGTCGGCAGTTGCACCGGCACGGTGACGATCTGCCGGCCCTGCGGGGTGACCAGGTAGATGTCGGTCAACGCCCCCGGCGGGGCCGGGATCGCGCCGAGGTCGACGTCGGTCAGCGGCCTGGTCTCGCGCGCCTTCAGGGTGATCGGCTCGCCCTCCCGCTCGCCCTGCTCGGAGGCCTCGCGGGTCAGGAAGCTCACCCGCACCTGCTGGTTGCCGCCGTTGACGACGGCACCGGTCAGCGTGCCCGGACCGCCCTCGCGCTCGGCGATGACGACGAGGTTGACCCCGGTCACGTCGCCGATGGTGACCGGGACGCCGTCGGCCGGGTTGTAGAGCCGGTCGGTCTGCAGGGGGGAGAAGAACGAGCAGGCCGACAGCAGGGTCGTGGCCGTTACGGCTGCGGCGCCGGTCGCCAGGGCGCGGTGGAGTCGGGTCACGGGGCCGAGCCTACCGGTCCCCGGTCGCCCGGCCACGGCGGCCCGGGGCGTTTTTCGCCCGGCGTCCGGCGCGCCGGTCGCGGGACCGACCGACCACCCGTTCCGGGCCCCGGCCGACCCCGGCCCGCCCCCGCCCCCGGCCGCGGTCCCGGCCGCGGACCACCCGGCCCGACCCGCCCCGAAGCATGGCGACCCCGCTCTTGTCAAGGGCTCGGCGACCGATTCGTGAGCCGCTGACCTGCGCAGATGCGATTTCTCGCAGAGTGATCGAGGTCGCATCCGTGCTATCCTGGTAGCCGCGAAAGGGGATAACACCACATGGTCTTTAAGGTCGGCGAGACGGTCGTCTACCCCCATCACGGGGCGGCGCTCATCGAGGAAATCCAGACCCGGCAGATCAAGGGGGTGGACACGGTCTACCTCAAACTCCGCGTGGCGCAGGGCGACCTGACCATCCTCGTCCCAGCCGCCAGCTGCGAAGACATCGGCGTGCGCGACGTCGTGGGCCAGGAGGGCCTGGACCGCGTCTTCCAAGTGCTGCGCGCCGCCTACACCGAGGAGCCGACCAACTGGTCGCGCCGCTACAAGGCCAACCTCGAGAAGCTCGCGTCCGGCGACGTCATCAAGGTCGCCGAGGTCGTGCGCGACCTGTGGCGCCGCGATAAGGACCGCGGCCTGTCCGCCGGCGAGAAGCGCATGCTCGCCAAGGCTCGCCAGATCCTCGTCTCCGAGCTCGCCCTGGCCGAGAAGACCAACGAGGAGAAGGCCGAGTCCATCCTCGACGAGGTCCTCGCCTCCTGACCAGGTGAGCCAGGCCGTCGGCGTCGTCATCGTCGCCGCGGGTTCGGGCACGCGGCTCGGCGCCGCCGTGCCCAAGGCGTTCGTCCCGCTGGGGTCGCACCCGCTCCTCTGGTATGCCGCCCGCGCGGCCCTGCGCACCCGTCACCTGCGCTGCCTGGTCACCGTCGTGCCGCCGACCCACCTGGCCGACACGCACGACCTGCTGACCCCGCTGGCGCTGCAGACCGGCGTCCCCGTGCACGTCGCCCCGGGCGGCGCCGAACGCGGCGACAGCGTGCTGGCCGGAGTGCGCTGGCTGCCCGCCGAGTGCGCGGTCGTGCTGGTCCACGACGCGGCTCGGGCGCTCACCCCGCCGGCGGTCTTCGACCGGGTCGCGGCCGCCGTCAGCGAGCAGGTGCCGGCGGTGGTGCCCGGCCTGCCGGTGGTCGACACGGTCAAGAGCGTCGACGACCAGGGCCTGGTCACCGCCACCCCCGACCGGGCCGCCCTGCGGGCCGTGCAGACGCCCCAGGGCTTCCGGCGCGACGTGCTGCTGGCCGCGCACGCGGCATACGGCAGCCTGGCGACCGACGACGCGGGGCTGGTCGAGCGACTCGGGCGACCCGTCCGGGTCGTCGACGGGGACCCGTTGGCCCGTAAGATCACCACCGCCGAGGACCTGCGGTGGGCGCGCAGCCTGGTCGCCGGACCGGGGCTGAGAGAGGGGCACCAGTGAGCACCCGACCCGTTGCCGTCGTCACCGGAGGGGGCACCGGCATCGGGGCCGCCACCGCCCACCGGCTGGCCCAGGACGGCTGCGACATCGTCGTCTGCGGGCGGCGTGCCGAGCCGCTGCAGGCCACCGCCGCCGAGATCGTCCGGGAGCACGGGGTCACCGCCCGGGCTGTCGTGCTCGACGTCAGCGACGCCGGGTCGGTCGCCGCCGCAGCGCAGCAGATCGGCGCCTGCGACGTGCTGGTCAACAACGCGGGCGGGGCGATCGGCACCGAGCCGGTCGAGGCCGGCAAGCCGGACGAGTGGCGCGCCATGTACGAGTCCAACGTCATCGGCGTGCTGCAGGTCACCCAGGCCCTGCTGCCGGCGCTGCGCCGGTCACCGACCGGCGGCACGATCGTCGTGGTCTCCTCGATCGCCGGGCTGCTGGTCTACGAGGGCGGCGCCGGCTACACCGCCGCCAAGCACGCCGCGACCGCGGTCGTCGAGACCCTGCGCCTCGAACTCAACGGCGAGCCGATCCGGGTGGTCGAGATCGATCCCGGCATGGTGCACACCGAGGGTTTCTCACTGACCCGCTACCACGGCGACCAGGGCCGGGCCGACGCCGTCTACGCCGGGGTCGACCGACCGCTGGTCGCCGCCGACGTCGCCGAGTGCATCGCCTTCTGCGTGCGGCTACCGCAGCACGTCAACGTCGACCGGCTCATCGTCAAGCCGGTCGCCCAGGCCGCCCCGCACAAGGTGCACCGCGCCCCGATCGACTGGACCCGCTCGAACTGACCCCGCCGCGGCGCCGGTGGCAGCAAGGTGCCACGGCTGCTTGCTGTCGCGCCGCACCCCTGCCGAGATCGCTCGTCGACCCGTTCACTGGTCATGCACCAGCACCGAGCATCACCAGGAGGACGACATGCAGGTCGAGACCGCCCGCCCCGACCAGGCGGTGCTGCACCAAGGCAGCCCGGCGATCCAGGTCGTCGGCGCACGCAAGACCTACGGGCAGGTGTGCGCGGTCGACAGGGTGACCTTCCAGGTCCGCACCGGCACGGTGACCGGCATCCTCGGCCCCAACGGCGCCGGCAAGACGACCACCCTGCGGATGCTGCTCGGCCTGACCGCCGCCGACCGCGGCGAGTTGCTCGTGGCCGGGCGGGCCTACGCCGAGCTGACCCGGCCGATGAGCGTCATCGGCGCCGCCCTGGAGACCAGCGGTTTCGCCACCCGGCGCACCGGGCGCAACCACCTGCGCGCCTACGCCCCGATGGCCGGCGCCTCCCGGGAGCGGGTCGAGCACCTGCTGGCCCTCGTCGGTCTGTCCGACGCCGCGGACCGCCGGGTCGGCGGCTACTCCCAGGGCATGCGCCAGCGGCTGGCCCTGGCCACCGCCCTGCTCGGCGACCCACAGATCCTCGTGCTCGACGAGCCGACCAACGGCCTGGACCCGGCCGGCATCGTCTGGCTGCGCGGCTTCCTGCGCGACTTCGCCGCGGCCGGCCGAGCCGTCCTGCTGTCCAGCCACCTGCTGCGCGAGGTCGAGCAGACCATCGACGACGTCGTGCTCATCCACACCGGCCGCACGGTCTTCAACGGACCCCTGGCCGAGTTGGTGGGACCGCACCGGCAGCCGGACCTCGAAACCGCGTTCCTGGCCCTGACAACGGGAGTGTGACCACGATGACCACCGCCACCTTGTCCACCGCCCCCCGCGCCCCCCGCGCCGGCACGCCGGCCGGCGGCAGCCGGACCGCCGCCGTGCTGCGCTCCGAACTGGTCAAGATCCGCACCACGCCGCTGCTCGCCTGGATGGGCGGCCTGCTCGTCGTCGGGGCGACCGTGACCGCGGGGCTGTTCTCGCTGGCGGCGACCCGCATCGAGGGCAGCGGGCTCAAGCTCGTCTCGGCCGAGGCCGTGTCCGGGCTCTACGCTCTGGTGCCCTCGTCCCTGGCCGTGCTGCTCATCGCGCTCGGCTCGGTGTCGGTCGCCGGCGAGTACCAGCAGCGGACCATCACGACGACCTTCCTCGGCGAGCCGCGCCGGCTGCCGACCATCGTCGTCAAGACCCTCGTGGTCAGCGGCTGGGCCGCCCTGCTGGGCGCCGTCGCCGCCGGGCTCGCGGCGGGCGTCGCGGCGGCGGTGCTGCGCTCGGCCGGCACCGAGACCTACCTGTCGACCGGGGCGGCCCGGCTGGCGCTGGGCGGCAGCGTCGTCGCGGTGGCCCTGTGGACCGCCTTCGGCGCCGGCGTCGGCTGGGTGTCGCGCAGCCCGGCGATCGCCATCGGCATCAGCCTGGGGCTGACCCAGATGGTCGAGCCGATGGCCCGGATCATCCTCGGCTCGACCCCGGTGGCCCCGGCCCTGAAGTTCCTGCCCGGCGCCGCGTCCGACGCGATCACCGGCGGCAGCCTGATGTCCCAGATGCTCGGCGCGGAACTGCTGCCCGCCTGGGGCGGGGCGCTCGTGCTCGGTGGGTATGCCGTCCTGCTGGTCGGCATCGGTGCCGTGCTCGCCAAGACCCGAGAGACCTGACACTCAGCCGGCCGCCCGCCGCGATCGAGGCCGGCCCCCAGGCCCGTCCCACCCGGGACGTGGTGGAGCCATCGGCTCCAGCCAGAGCCGCCGACGGACAACTTGTGGAAGGGGAGTCCGCCGGCGGCTGCGTGTCCGACGCTCAACCGAGCGTCTTCCCACATGAGAAAGGTAACTGAGATGGACCAGGTTTTCGACCCCAGCGTCAACGTGTTCGAGGAGATCGACGAGCAGGCCCAGGCCAGCCAGGCGGGCGGCACCACGTACTTCGTGGTCAGCTGGCTGCTCGGCAACAGGGGCTACGTCTGCACGCTGACCGTGGAGTGCCAGAGCGGCTGCCGCCGGCGCTGAGCGGCCCTGCTGATCGTGCGGTCCGGCGTCCTGTCCGCCCGGGCGCCGGACCGCATCACCAACCCCTTCCCGCATCCAGGAGGCTTGTCATGACGCTGCCCGACGTCGCCCGTCGCACCGCCTCGGCGCCGCCCGCCGGCCCCAGCCACGACTGGTCCCGCTACTTCCCGGAGCTGAGCGACCCGACGGTGGTCGAGGCGCACTGGCAGGCGGTCCTGGCCGAGGGGCTGGCCCTGCCCGGCAGTCCCGCGGTGGAGACCTTCGTCGCCGCGCTGGCCGCCGCCCCCGTCGCGGACACCGCCGACGAGCTGCCGTTCGCCGCCTTCCTCACCGCGCACGTCCAGCCCCTGGTGGTGGACTTCGAGCGGCGGATCGCCCGGCTGCGGCTGCTGGCCGACGACCACGGTGTGCCGGACGCGCGGGCCGCGACGGTCGCCGACATCGCGGGCAACCTCGGCATCCGGACCATGGTCACCGAGCTGGCCCGGGCGCGGGCGGCCGGGCTGCCCGGCGACACCCCGGAACTGCGGTATGCCGCGTTCCGCGCCGCCCTGCCCGGCCGCGCCGCGGAGCTGGTGGCGGCCTACCCGCTGCTGTTCCAGCTGATCTGGCACCGGGTTGCGGCCCACCTGGATTACCTCGCCGAAGTCCTCGAGCAGACCGAGCAGCACTGGCCGCAGATCACCGCGACCATCCCGGGCGTCGAGCTCGGCGACCGGGTCCGCGCGGTCCAGGCCGACGCCGGGGACAGCCACGCCGGCGGCCGGACGGTCGTCGTGCTGGGGCTGGCCTCCGGCCGGCGGCTCGTGGTCAAGCCGCGCAACCTGGCCGTCGACGAGGCCTATGCGCGGGTGCTCGGCGTCGTCGGGGCGGCGGTCGGTTGCCCGCTGCCGACCCCGGCGACCTGCACCCGCGGCCGGCTGGGGTGGGTGGAGTTCGTCGAGCCGCCGGCCGAGGGCGACGCCCCGGACCCGGCCGGACACCTGGCGCAGGTCGGGGCCCTGCTCGCGGTGCTGCACCTGCTCAACGCCAACGACATGCACTTCGAGAACCTGCTCGTGCACCCGGACGGCAGCCCGGTCGTCATCGACCTGGAGACCCTGCTGCGACCCCGCCCGCTGGTGGCCACCGACCAGAGCCCGATGGGGCAGGCGCTGCGGCACATCGACGAGTCGGTGCTCGGCACCGGGGTGCTGCCGACCATCCTCACCAGCCGGGGCGAGCAGTTCGACGTCGGCGCCACCGGCTACGCACCCGGCCAGCTGGCGCCCACCCGGTCCTACGAGCTGCAGCACGTCGGTCGCGACGACATGGTCATCGCGTTCACCCGCGCCGTCGTCGACGCGCCCACCCGCAACGTGTCGATCGCCGGGTCCGGGCTGCCCGCGACGCAGGTGCGCGAGCTGCTGGTCACCGGCTTCCGGCGGGTCATGGGCTGGGCCCTGGGGCACCGCGACGAGCTCGCCGACCTGGTGCGCGTGGCCTTCGGGGGCGTCCCGGTGCGCTACGTGCACCAGCCCACCCTCTTCTACGGCCAGCTCCTGCGGATGCTCACCCACCCGACCTTCCTGGCCCGGCCCGAGCACCGGCACATGCTCGCCCAGCGGGTGCGCACCCGGCGCCCGGAGTTCCCGGCGACCCTGCACGAGTCCGAGGCCCGGCAGCTGTTCCACGGCGACATCCCGATCTTCACCGCCCCGGCCGACGGGGAGTGGTTGCTCGACGACCTGAGCCGGCCGGTCGCCCGGCTCGCCTGCCGTCCGGTCGACGACGCGGTGCGCCGGATCCGGTCGCTGACCCCGGCCGGCGTCGCCGAGCAGGAGCGGTTGCTGCGGTTGTCCTTCGTGCCCAAACTCGACCGGGACCTCGAGACCACCGCCGCGCGGTGGAGCACCGAGCCGGCCCCGGGGGCCACCCGCCGGGCGAGCCAGCCGGGCCGGGCCCGGGCCGTCGTGGACCGACTCGCCGACGAGCTGATCGCCACGATGATCACCGGCGCCCCCGGCAGCGCCGAGCCGCCCACCTGGGTGGCCCCCCTGGTGACCACCGACGAGTCGGGGATCTGGAGCCCCGGCGCGCTCGGCTACGACCTGTATGCCGGGGTGCCCGGCATCGGGCTGTTCCTCGCCGCGGCCGCGGTCGCCACCGGCCGGGCCGACCTCGCCGACGCCGGCCGGCTGGTGCTGACCCGGCACGCCCGCCTGCTCGACCCGGCCACCTTCGACCTCGTCGACGTGTCGGCCGGCGTCGGCCAGGGCCTCGGCGGCGCCCTGACCGCAGCCCTGCACGGCGGCCTGCTGCTGCGCGACCCCGACCTGGTCGCCGCGGCCTGGCAGGCACTGCCCGGCATCGCCCGGGTCGTCCCCCAGGACCAGGTGCACGACTACGTCACCGGCACCGCCGGCGCGCTGGCCGCCTGCCTCGCGTTCGCCCGGACGGCCGAGCCGGGGGGCGAGCGGCATACCCTCGCGGTGGAGTTGGCCGGCACCTGTGCGACCCACCACGCCGACTGGTGGCGGGCCCGGCCGGCCGGTGCCGAGATCTTCACCGGGTTCGCCCACGGGCTCAGCGGCATGGCCCCCTATCTCGCCGAGTACGCCGCGGTGAGCGGCGACCGTCGGGCGGCCGACACCGCCCGCGCGCAGCTCGACCGGCTCGAGACGCTGCGCGGGTCCGATGACGACTGGGACCTCGGCTCGGCCGTGCCGACCCGGGCGTACGCCTGGTGCCACGGCGCGCCCGGCATCGCCCTCGGCCTGGCGATGAGCGCGCCGCTGCTGCCCGGGGCGGTCGACCCGGTCCGGCTGCGGCGCGCGGTCGAACTGACCCAACAACACGGGCTCGGCAACAACGTCACCGCCTGCCACGGGGACCTCGGGACGCTGGACATCCTGGCCCAGGTCGCCGAGTTGAGCGGCGACGACCGGCTCGCGACGCACGTCGTGGCGACCTTCGACCGGCTGCAGGACGACGTGCTCGAGCCGCACCTGCGGCGCAGCGACAGCCGCCTGTGCTTCACGACCAGCGCCTTCCTCGGCACGACGGCCATCGGCCTGGCGCTGTGCCGCCGGCTCGGCGTGCCGCTGCCCAGCCTGCTGTCGCTGCGCTGACAGCCCGAGAACTCCCGGTCGACCGCCGGCCGGGATCCGTCCACCCGGACGAAACACACCCACCAGGAAAGGCAACTCGATGAACGCTCTCAACAACGCCACCGGCTTCGTGTCGGAGGACGAGCTCGCAGCCCTCACCACCGAGGCCGACGACGTCGCCGGTGGCACCACGTGGTGGTGCCTGACGATCACCATCACGCTCACCTGGCGCTACTGCCCCACCAACGGCTGCACCGACCACTGCACCCGTCGCTGAGGACCCCACCAGGGCATCAGCAGGTCGTGGTGTGGGAGCCGATGCAGACGGCTCCCACACCACGACCCGCCCTTGACCTTACGCCGCACCCGAGCCGACCCGATGACGAGGAGTCCCATGTCCACCCAGATCGCCATCCCCCCGCATCCCGCGCAGCCGGGCGTCGAGGTCCCCGAGGGGCTGGCGTTCGACGCGTTCTACGGCCCGCTGCTCGACGGGTTCGCCGACCGGCTACGCGCGGCGCTGGCTGCGCTGCCGGACGGTGCGGTCGAGCTGGACCCCACGGTCGCGGCCGCGGGTGAGGACCTGGCCGCGGAGCTGCTGGCGCTGTGCTCGCGCACCCTGGTCGCCCGCTTCCACGACGAGCTGCGGGAGCAGGGAATCGACCCGGACGCCTTCGGCGACGACGTGCCCGAGGACGGAGCGGGCGCCGGGCTGCCGACCGAGGGCTACCGCCGCTGCCACGCCAGACTGGCCACGCCGCAGGGGCGGGCGGCGGTGCTGGCCGCCGCACCCGTGCTCGACCGGCTGGTGCGCTCGCTGATCGACGGTCGGGTCCGGCTGCTCACCGAGGCCCTGACCCGCTTCGTCGCCGATGGGCAGCGCGGGCTGCTCCGCGCGGTGGGCCACCCGGGCCGCATCACCGCCGCCCGGGTCGGCGCCGGTGACAGCCACAACGGGGGCCGGCAGGTCGTCGTGCTGCACGGCCGGGACGGACGGCTGGTCTACAAGCCGCGCAGCCTGGCCACCGACGCGCTGGTCGGTGAGTTGGTCCGCGAGCTCAACCCCAGCCTGCCGGACTCGCTGGTGCTGCACCCGCTGACCGTGTGCGACCGGGGCGACTACGGCTGGCAGCAGTTCGGCCGGCCGGCCCCGTGCGACGGGGCCGGCCAGGTCCGCCGCTACTTCGAGCGCATCGGCATCTATCTGGCGCTCTTCCATACGCTGGGGGCCGGCGACCTGCACCGGGAGAACGTCATCGCCGCGGGCGAGCAGCCGCTGTTCGTCGACCTGGAGACCACCTGGACCCGCCGACCCGAACGCGTGCCGCCGCAGAGCGCGGCAGAGCTGTTCCAGGCCGAGTTGGACGACTCGGTCCTCTCGACGATGCTGCTGCCGGCCCGGGTCGTCGGGTCGCCCTTCGACATGAACAACGCGGGCATCGGCGCGCTGGGCGACCAGCAGTCCCGGCGGTGGAGCGGCTTCGCGCTGGTCGGGCTCGGCAGCGACGCGCTGCGCTTCACCAAGCGGCTCGTGCAGACCCGCCACGGCGACAACCTCGTCGTCCTGGGCGACCGGCCGGTCGACCCGGCCACCCACGCCGACGACGTCGACCGCGGCTTCCGGCTCGGTCGGGACCTGCTCGAGAGCCGCCGCGCCACGCTGCTCGCTGCCCTGCACCGGGCCGCCCAGGCGGGGGTCGGCGGCCGTCAGGTGCTGCGGGCCACCGCGCTCTACGGGACCTTCCTCGAGGCCGCCTCCCACCCCGCCTATCTGGCCGACGAGGCCGACCGGGCGCGCCTGCTGGGCAAGCTCGGTCTGCAACGTCCCTTCGGTGAGGTGGCCCCGGCGGTCCGGCAGGCCGAGATCACCGCCCTCGACGCCGGGGACGTCCCCTACTTCACCAGCCCGCTGGCCGGCACCGGCCTGCGCGCCAACGAGACCCACGACATCGCCGGGGCCTATCCCACGACGCTGCTGGACGACGTGCGCGACACGGTGGGCCGGCGCTTCGCCCGGGACAGCCTGCGGGATCGCTATCTCGTGCACATGTCCCTGCTCACCGGCCAGTCGTCGACCTGGGATCACCTGGACGCACCGGCCGGCCGGTTCGGCTCGCACGTCTTTGCCGCCCCCGACCCGCGCGAGGTGGCCCGCCGCATCGCCCGGCTGGTCGACCGGCTCGCGGTGCGCCGCCCCGGGCTGCGGCCGGTCACCTGGGTCACCCCGCTCGTGGACAGCGAGAGCTTCTGCACCCTGGGGCCACTGAACACCTCGCTCTACGAGGGCGGTGGCCTGCTGCTTGTGCTGGCCCAACTGGCCCGAGCCGACGACGACGCCTCGCTGCGCGACCTGGTCCTGCGGGCCGTGCTCGACCACCCGGCCTGGGGCCGCGGCGAGCTGGACCTGGCCGGGCCGGCCGGTTTCACCGGAGCCGCCGGGGCGGCATACCTGCTGCGCGAGATGGCCCGCGAGCTGGCCGAGCCGCGGCTGGTCGAGCTGTCCGCGCTGGCCCGCGACGCTGCGGTGGACCGGCTGTCCGAGCTGTCCAGGGAACGTTGGGACCTCGTCGGCGGGGCCGCCGGCAGCATCCTCGCGCTGCTGGCCGCGACCTCCGAGCCGGAGCGGGCGCAGCTGCCCCGGCTCATCGACGGGCTGGCCGGCCTGCGGTCGGCGCTGCCCCTGGCCGGTCCGGCGCTGGACTCCGCCGGCGCGGCCCACGGGGGAACCGGAGCCGTCCTGGCCGCAGCCCGGCTGGCCCGGGCCCTGTCCGACGACCGGCTGGCAGCGGCCGCCGAGGCTGCGGCATACCGGCTGGCCGAGCGGCTGGACGAGGCTGCGCTGCCACCGGCCGACGCCCCGACCTGGTGCCGCGGGCTGGCCGGCGACCTGCCCGCCCTCGGTGCCGCGCTGACCGAGCTCGGGGTGTCCGCCGCGGTGCTGCGGGACCGGCTCGGCGGCTCGATCGGGCGGCTGGCCAGGCTGCTGGAGCGGCCGGTCGGCACCGACCTGAGCCTGTGCCACGGCGAAGCCGGGCTGGCCGTCGCCGGTCAGGAGCTCGACCGGCTCGGGCTGTTGGCCGGCGGGCATGAGCTGGCCGGTCGCCGACTGCGGCGGGCCGCTGCCCAGGCCGCCGACCGGGGGTACAACGGCGGGCTGCGGCACAGCGCCGGTCTGCTGACCTTCATGGCCGGGCTGTCCGGGTTCGCGCACGCGGCCCTGCGCGACAGCGAGCCCGGGGTCGGCTCGGCGCTGACCTTCGAGCCCGGCGGTGCGCCGTGAGCCGGCCCCGGCGGGTGCGCCCGATCCGGCAGATGACGCCGACCGAGTGCGGCCTGGTCTCGGCCCTCATGGTCATGCGCCACCACGGGTGCCGCGAGTCTCTGGTCGGGCTGCGCCAGGAGTGGGAGCCGGGCCGGGACGGGCTGACCCTGCGCCACCTGGTCGGGCTGCTGCAGTCGCGCGGTTTCGACGCCCAGGCCTACCGGTGCGGCACCGGCCGGCTCGTCGAACTGCCGACGCCGTTCATCGCCTTCTGGGACGCCAACCACTTCGTCGTGGTCGAACAGGTCGACGGCGACCGGTACACCATCGTCGACCCGGCCGCCGACCGGCGCCGGATCTCCGGCGACGAGTTGCGCGAGCACTACAGCGGAGCCGTCGTCACCGCGACTCCGACGGCCGCCGTCGACCCCGACCGCAACCGTGCGCCGTGGGTGTGGCGGCCCTTCCTGCCGCACCTGCTGGCCGCGCCCAAGATGCTGGTCGGCGCCGTGGTGGCCTCGCTGCTGGTCTATGCCGCCTCGCTCGGGGTGCCGCTGCTGACCCAGTATGCGATCGACACCTCGACGGCGGGTCACGACCTGGTGGGTGGGCCGACGTTCTGGTTGCTGTTCGTCGCGGCCGGCCTCATCTACGGCATGTTCATCGCCGGCCAGGTGGTGACCACGACCGGGCTGACCGTCGCGCTGGGGCGCGGCATCATGCATTCGACCTTCCGACACCTGCTGCGGCTGCCCTACACGTACTTCCAGATCCGTAGCTCGGGCGAGATCTTCTACCGGCTCAACACGATCAACGGATTGCGCGACCTGCTGGCGGCCAAGGTCGTCACCGGCCTGCTCGACGTCGGCATGATCGTCGTCGTACTGGGCTACATGGCGTCGCGCAACCTGCTGCTCACGGGGGTCGCGGTCGCGTTCTTCGGGGCGATCATCCTCGTGCTCGCCGGCACCAACCGCCGGGTCGAGCGCGCCCTCGACGTCGAGATGACCGAGTTCGGCGCGACGACCTCCCAGCAGATCGAGGCGGTCACCTCGATCGAGGCGCTGCGGCTGGCCGGCCGTGAGCAGGCCTTCTTCGACACGTGGAGCGAGCGGTACGAGCGGGGGCTGGGCGCGCTGCGGCGGCGCTCGCTGCTGCAGGGGTCGGTCAGCGCCGGGGTTACCGCGCTGCAGGTCGTCGCCCCGCTGGTCATCCTCACCGTGGGCCTGGGCCTGGTCGCCCGCGGGGTGCTCTCGCTCGGCGAAGCGGTCGCTTTCCAGACTCTGTCGGCGACCTTCTTCGGGTTGGCCCAGGGGCTGTTCTCGAGCTACACGCAGTATCTGGTCGCCACGGCATACCTGGATCGTCTGGTGGACATCACCTGGACGCCGGCCGAGGCCTGGCCGATGGACGGCTCGACCGAACGGCTCGGCGGGAGGATCGAGGTCGAGGGCGTCGACTTCGCCTACACCCGCACCGCCCGCACCGTGTTGCACGGCGTGTCGTTCACCGTCAACCCGGGCGAGAAGTTGGCCATCGTCGGCGCCTCCGGCTCGGGCAAGACGACGATCGGCAACCTGCTGACCGGGCTGCACCGGCCGACCGCCGGCACCATCCGCTACGACGGTCGCACGCTGGCCGACCTCGACCGGGACAGCTTCTTCGACGCGGTCGCCGCCGTCCCGCAGGAGATCCACCTGCAGTCGGCGACCATCCTCGACAACATCGTCATGGGCCGGGACTACGACACCCTCGACGAGGTGGTGTATGCCGCGTCGGCCGCCCAGATCCACGACGAGATCATGGCAATGCCGATGGGCTATCTCACCCCGATCACCGACGCCGGGCAGAATCTCTCCGGCGGTCAGCGGCAGCGGGTCGCCCTGGCCCGGGCGCTGTTCAAGCGGCCGGCGATCCTCGTGCTCGACGAGGCGACCTCCGCGCTCGACATTCTCAACGAGTCGCGGATCGCCGACCACCTGGCCCGGGAACGCTGCACCCGCGTCGTCATCGCCCACCGCCTCTCGACCATCGTCGACGCCGACCGCATCATCGTCGTCGACGCCGGCCGCATCGTGCAGACCGGCACGCACGCCGACCTCTTCCACGTCGAAGGCCCCTATCGCGAGTTGTTCCTGCGGCAACGGGACGTGCTGTTCGCCGTCACCGGCTCCACCGCCGTCGACCACGTGGACGTCGCGCTGGCCGGTGCCGTCGAGCCCGCCTGACCTCCCGCCTCACCCGAGAGGTCGGCGGCGTCCACGTGGTCGGTCCGGCCTGCCGTCGCCGCCTGCTCCGTCCGAGCTCGGCCGGCGAGGACCTACTGGGCCCTCGGGCGGTCCTGCACTGGCACGACCAGCGCGGTCGCGATGGCCGCGACGCCCTCGCCTCGACCGGTGAGACCCAGGCCGTCGGTGGTGGTCCCGCTGATCGACACCGGGGCCGAGCACGCAGCTGTCAGCACCGCCTGGGCCAGTTCGCGCCGGGTGGAGATGCGGGGACGGTTACCGATGACCTGCACGGCGACGTTGCCGATCTCGAAGCCCGCCGCGCGCACGATCCGGGCCGCCTCGGCCAGCAGGGCCTGGCCCGACGCGCCGGCCCACTCCGGCCGGTCGGTGCCGAAGTGGGTGCCGAGGTCGCCGAGCCCCGCCGCGGACAGGATCGCGTCGCAGGCGGCGTGACAGGCGACGTCGCCGTCGGAGTGGCCCTCCAGCCCGACCTCGTTCGGCCAGACCAGCCCGGCCAGCCACAGCGGGCGCCCGGAGCCAGGCGACCCGAAGGCGTGCACGTCCACGGCGACCCCGACCCGAGGCAGAGTTGTCGTCATGGGCGCGAGCCTGACACAGCTGGTCAGCTCGGCAGCACCCAGGACTCCGTTCCGGCCACGAATCGAGGCGGTCCGACTCTGGGCAAATCGGGCGTCAAACGTTCCAGGCAACCGTTTTCACGGGGATGGGGGTCCCGCAAACGTTCCAGGCAACCGCTTTCACTGGGGGGCGGGGTGGTGGTCAGCCCCGGACGAGATCGGCGAACCGCTGGGCCAGCCCGACCCAGGTGTCGCGCAACTCCGGCTCCGCGTCGCGGATCGCCCGCAGGTGCTCGGCGACGTCCTCGCCCCGGGCGGCGGCGCGTTCGCGGTCCTTGGCGGCCCAGGCCGACACCAGCCCGGCGCCCACCTCGGGGTGCCACTGGACGCCCCACACCGTGGTCGCCCACCGCGCGGCGAGCAGTTCGCCGGTGCTCGCGCGGGCCAGCGCGACCGAGCCGGGCGGGGCGACGGTGACGATGTCGTCGTTCCACTGCACCGCCCGAGCGGGTCGCGACCCGGCGAGCCCGCCGAACAACGGATCGGCGCGCGCCGCGCCGGTCCACGGCACCGCCTGCAGCCCCATGGTCTGGCCCCGCGGGTTCGGACGCACCTGGCCGCCCAGCGCGACGGCGGCGAGTTGGTGCCCGAGGCAGATGCCGAGGGTCGGCAGGTGCGCCGAGGCGGCATACCGGAGCAACGACTTGACCGGCCGGAGCCAGCCGACGGCGGCGTCGTCCTGGGCCCCCATGGACCCGCCGAGCACGACCAACCCCTGGTATGCCGCGAGGTCACCCGGCAGTTCCTCGGCCAGATAGGGGCGGGTCACCACCAGCCGGGTGCCGGCCCGGGTCAGCCAGTCGCCGATCCAGCCGGGCGGGCAGGTCGCCTGGTGCTCGACGACGAGGATCCGTGCGGTCACCGGCGGGGATCGGGGCGGCCGGTGGCGTCCGGTCCGGCCGGGTCCGGCGCCGGCGGGACGGGATAGTTCGGTGGGGTGGGGCCGGCCGGCGGGGTGACCGGTTGGTAGCCGCTGCTGGTGAACGGCCCGCCCGGCGGCACCCCGGGCTGCCCGCCCGGCCCACCGGGCGCGACCGGTCCGGACTGTCCACCCGGCCCGGGCTGACCGACCTGCCCGGGCCAGCCGGCAGCGCCGGGGTGGCCGGGGTACCCGGCACCGACATAGCCGGCCGGCGGCTGACCATAGGGAGAGCCGGGCAGCCGCCCCGCCAGCCCGGCCAGCAGCCGGGAGCGGAGCACCCAGACCCCGGCGACGACCAGGCCCCAACCGATCATGCTGATGGCCCAGGGCACCGAGTAGACCAGGGCGATGGCCGACGAGGAGCGCGGCCGGTAGAACAGGTTGAGCCCGATGCTGCCCAGATCGCCGACGAGCAGGGTCGCGAAGCCGGCACCGATGAGGCCGCGGGCCGGGCCGGCGAGCCGGAAGCCGCCGATGATGCCCAGCACGAGCAGCATCAGTCCGACGAGTTGCTGGACGGCGTAGAGCCAGGAGATGTTGAACATCAGGTCGTCTTCCCTCGGTCAGGTGGGGCGGTCGGTGGTCGGCCGGTCAGGTCGGCCTCACGTCAGTCGGGCGTCTGGTCAGTGTGACGTGGGCGCGCTGACGGCGGCTCCCCGGGCGTCCACGCATCGAGGCGACCCCGGCGAGCCGCTGGATCTCGGCCACGTGCCCGCAGAAGGCGTGTCGTCCCTGCTCGGTCAACGCGACCAGCGTGCACGGGCGCGAGCCCTCGCGGTGCCGGCGGGTGGTGACATAGCCGGCGGCCTCGAGGACCCGCAGGTGCTTGGACAGCGCGGAGTCGGTGACGGCCAGGCTGTCGCGCAGCGGCCCGAACTCGGCCTCGACGACGGCCGCGAGCAGCCCGCACAGGCGCAGCCGGGTGCGCTCGTGGATGAGGTCGTCGAACAGCGGCTGGGGCACCGGCCCGATGATAGGCGACTTGCCTGGCCGGCAAGTGCCGCGCACGGCGGCTGGCCAGCACAAACGTGGGCCGGCGGCATGCCGGGGGCTTGTCTGGGGCGGCCCGGACGGCTTGGCTGGGCGGATACCAGCCGCCCGACCACTGGGGGAGCCATGCCGCAGACCGTCAAGGGAGTCATCGCCCGCAGCAAGGGCGCCGAGGTCGAGGTCGTCGACATCGTCGTGCCCGACCCCGGCCCGGGGGAGGCCGTCGTCGCCGTGCAGGCGTGCGGGGTCTGCCACACCGACCTGCACTACCGCGAGGGCGGCATCAACAACGACTTCCCCTTCCTGCTCGGCCACGAGGCGGCGGGGCGCGTCGAGGCGGTCGGGCCCGGGGTCACCGAGGTCGCCCCGGGCGACTTCGTCATCCTCAACTGGCGCGCGGTCTGCGGGCAGTGCCGCGCCTGCCTCAGGGGCAAGCCCTGGTATTGCTTCGCCACCCACAACGCCACCCAGCGGATGACCCTCGCCGACGGCACCGAACTGTCACCGGCGCTGGGCATCGGGGCGTTCGTCGAGAAGACGCTGGTCGCCGCGGGCCAGTGCACCAAGGTTACCGAGGCCGACGCCGGCGCGGTCGGGCTGCTCGGCTGCGGCGTCATGGCCGGCTTCGGGGCGATGGTCAACACCGGCGGCGCGCAGCGCGGTGACTCGGTCGCGGTCATCGGCTGCGGCGGGGTCGGCGACGCCGCGATCGCCGGCGCCCGGCTCGTCGGGGCGACGACGATCATCGCGGTCGACGTCGACGACCGCAAGCTCGAGGTGGCCCGCCGGTTCGGAGCGACGCACAGCGTCAACTCCCGCGAGCAGGACGCGGTCGAGGCGATCCGCGAGTTGACCGGCGGGCACGGCGCGGACATCGTCGTCGAGGCGGTCGGCCGCCCCGAGACCTACGAACAGGCTTTCTTCGCAAGGGATCTCGCCGGCACCGTCGTGCTCGTCGGGGTGCCGACCCCGGATCAGCAGGTCACCCTGCCGATGATCGAGATCTTCGGCCGCGGCGGCACCCTCAAGTCGAGCTGGTACGGCGACTGCCTGCCCAGCCGCGACTTCCCCATGCTCGTCGAGCTCTATCGCCAGGGGCGCTTCCCGCTCGACGACTTCGTCACCGAGCGGATCGGGCTCGGCGACGTGGAGGCCGCCTTCGACAAGATGCACCGCGGCGAGGTGCTGCGGTCGGTCGTCGAACTCGGGAAGGACTGACGGTATGCCGCCCGCTCACCTCTCGCTGCCCACCTCACCCGGCGGTGTGCGCGTCGAACACCTCGTCACCTCAGGCACGTTCAGCCTCGACGGCGGCACCTGGGAGGTCGACAACAACGTCTGGATCATCGGCGACGACCAGCAGTGCGTCGTCATCGACGCCCCCCATCAGAGCGCTGCGATCCTCGCGGCCATCGGCGACCGGGAGCTGCTCGCGGTGCTGTGCACGCACGCCCACGACGACCACATCACCGCGGTCGGTGAGGTGTGCCGCGCGACCGGTGCCGCGGCATACCTGCATCCGGGCGACCGGATGCTGTGGGACCGGGTCTATCCCGACCGGGCGCCCGACCACGAACTCGCCGACGGCGACACCTTCGCGGTCGGTGACGTCGAGCTGCGGGTGCTGCACACGCCGGGGCACGCGCCGGGGGCGTGCTGCTTCCACGTGCCGGCCCTCGAGGTGGTCTGCTCCGGGGACACGCTCTTCCAGGGCGGGCCGGGGGCGACCGGCCGTTCGTTCAGCGACTTCCCGACGATCATCGACTCGATCACCCAGCGGCTGCTCGACCTGCCTGCTGCCACCGTCGTGCTCACCGGGCACGGCGACTCGACGACGATCGGCGCCGAGCGCCCGCACCTCGACGAGTGGATCGCCCGGGGCCATTGAGCCGACCAGCTGAGCCGACCAGCTGAGCCGACCGGCTGAGCCGACCAGCTGTGCCGGCCGTCGGGGCCGACCACCCGCGCCCGGCCCGCCGATGGGTCGGGTCAGTCGCCCTCGCTGAACTTGGCGCGCTTGACGATCAGCTCGTCCGGGGCGAAGACGATCTCGTGATCCTTGTCGGCGTAGTCGAACTGGTGCAGGAAGGCGCGCATCGCGTTGATCCGAGCGCGCTTCTTGTCGTTGCTCTTGATCTGGATCCACGGCGCGTACTTCTTGTCGGTGTGCCGGAACATCGCCTCCTTGGCGGTGGTGTAGGCCTCCCACTTGTCCAGGCTCTCCAAGTCCATCGGCGAGAGCTTCCACCGACGCACCGGGTCGATCTGGCGGATCGCGAAGCGGGTGCGTTGCTCGTCCTGGGTGACCGAGAACCACAGCTTCGTCACGGTCGTGCCCGATTCGACGAGCATCCGCTCGAAGGCCGGCGCCTGCCGGACGAAGACGTCGTACTCCGCGTCGGTGCAGAAGCCCATGACGCGCTCGACGCCGGCCCGGTTGTACCAACTGCGGTCGAACAGCACGATCTCGCCGGCGGTCGGCAGGTGGTTGATGTAGCGCTGGAAGTACCACTGGCCCTGCTCGGTGCTGCTCGGCTTGGTCAACGCGACGACCCGCGCGGCCCGCGGGTTGAGGTGCTCGATGAACCGCTTGATCGTGCCGCCCTTGCCGGCCGCGTCCCGGCCCTCGAAGACGAGCACGTGCTTGGCGCCGGTGTCCAGCGACCAGTACTGGAACTTGAGCAGTTCGATCTGCAGCAGGTACTTCTCGACCTCGTAGTCGTTGCGCTCCATGAGATGGTCGTAGGGATAGTCCTGCAGCCAGGTCTCGACCGCGCTGCCGTCCGGACGGATCAGCATCGGGTCGTCCCCGTGGTCGTCACGCACCGAGTAGCCCTCGGTGCGCAGTTGGTCGATGTATTCCCGCAGGTTGAGCTGATGCGACATGCGCTATGTCTACCCGTCCCGGGCGAACTTCGACAGTATGCCGCCCGCCCGGCGGCGCTGGCGCGTCGCCGCAGACTGCCGGGGACCGGGCGGTCAGTCCGACCCGTCCCGGTGCAGCAGGGTGATCTTCTGCCAGATCTTGCGCGACATGCCGGTGGTCAGCGTCTCGAGCTCGCTGACCGTGTCGAGCACGACGGCGTCGGTGGACGTCTCCGCGCACAGCGCCGCGCCCTTGCCGACGAGCGACAGCAGCTCCGAGCAGTAGTCGAGATACTGCGCGAACTCCTCGCGGGTCAGCGCCGGCCGGACCACCGGCACCCCGACGGCGACCTCCACCGGGGCGGGCGCCCCGGTCGCCGCGAGCTCCCGGTCACTGGGCAGCAGCGCGGTCGGGTCCTTGCTCATCTGATGCATGTCCACGACGTGGGCCAGCGAGCGCAACCGGTGCAGGGTGGCCAGCAGCCGGCGCCGCTCCATCCGGTCCTCCACCGACAGCAGGAACCAGATCGCCAGCCCGGCGAACACGACGTCGTTGATGCCGGACTCGAGGATCGGCAGCCACTCGAAGGCCCGCAGCGGCGCGGTCGTCGGCGCGAACGCGTCGCGCATGGCCAGCACGATGGTCAGCACCGACAGCGCGACGAGCACGACGATGGCCAGCCGCGAGACGGCCACCACCGCGACGTAGACCGGCCGGCTGCGCCCGGCGTCCGCGAGCATCCGCTGCAGCACCTGGGCCAGCGTGCCGGCGACGTCGGCCAGGTGCCGCTGCGGGAAGCTCTCGGCGATGCGCGCCTGCAGGCGGTCCACCGTGCGCAGCACGTGGGTGGCGTTGAGGTGGTCGTAGGTCGTCCCCACCCGGCTGCGCCACGGCATGGCCACACAGTATGCCGCCCGCTGACCGCTCGCGCGCCCGCCCCCACCCGGCCCGCCCCCACACCCGACCCCACACCCCGCCCGCGCCCGGCCCGCAGCCGACCGGCCGCGGGGCGGCGGTCAGGACCGGCCGGGGCAGGGCAGCAGCGAGTTGCCCCGCACGGCCGCATAGACCCGCAGCCGGGAGTCCCGGACCGACACGACCCGGCACTCGGCCGGCCAGCCGCGCAGCTCGTGGAAGGCGGTACCGCAGGTCAATCGCTGACCGGTGCCGGGGACCCGCGGGCCGGTCGTGGCCCCAGCCGTCCCGGCAGTGCCCACCCCAGCCGTCCCGGCAGTGCCCACCCCAGCCGTCCCGGCAGTGCCCACCCCAGCCGTCCCGGCAGTGCCGCTCGTGCCGGGACAGGCGACGGTGAACAGCAGCGCCCCCACGTCCTCGGGTCGCGGCGTCGGTAGGCTGAACGGCGTGAACGTGTCCGGCGCACCGAGATACTCCCGGCCCTCCCAGCGCAGGTTGTCCGCGTAGTCGACGAAGGTCGGTGGCTGGCTGGTCTGCGGCGCGGACGAGGATCCGACCGCGCACCCGGCCAGCAGCGCCGCGGCGAGGCCCGCGGTGAGCCCGCGGCTGAGCCCGCGGGTGAGCACGGCGGTGAGCGGGCGGCATACCTGAAGGTTCGGCATGTCGCGACGATAGGGCCTGCGCGATCGGCGGGGCACCGACCGGTTGTCCGGCCCGGACCTCGCGCCGGCGACCCGACCCCGGCCGGACCATAGACTCCCCCCGTGAGCCTGCGCCTGTTCGACACCGCCACCCGCGAGCTGCGGCCCTTCGTGCCGCTGCAGGAGGGCCGGGTCGGCATCTACATCTGCGGGCTGACCACCCAGGGCGCGCCGCACATCGGCCACGTCCGCTTCGCCGTCGCCTTCGACGTGCTGCGTCGGTGGCTGCAGACCGGCCACGGCTACGACGTCACCCTGGTGCGCAACGTCACCGACATCGACGACAAGATCCTGCACCGGGCCGACGAGGCCGGCATCCCGTGGTTCGCGCTGTCCTACCGCAACGAGCGGCTGACCAGCGAGGCCCTCGACCTGCTCGGTGTGCTGCCCGCGACCTACGAGCCGCGGGCCACCGGGCACATCACCGACATGGTCGAGCTCATGGACCTGCTGGTGGACAAGCGGCACGCCTACCCGGCCGAGGACGGCTCGGGCGACGTCTACTTCGACGTCCGCTCCTGGCCGGACTACGGCTCGCTCACCGGGCAGTCCGTCGACGACATGGCCGACGCCGAGGACGCCGACCCGCGCGGCAAGCGCGACCCGCGCGACTTCGCGCTGTGGAAGGGGCACAAGCCGGGCGAGCCGGAGAGCGCCTCCTGGCCGACCCCCTACGGCCGTGGTCGGCCGGGCTGGCACCTGGAGTGCTCGGCGATGGCCCGGCGTTATCTCGGCGACGCCTTCGACATCCACGGCGGCGGCATCGACCTGCGCTTCCCGCACCACGAGAACGAGCAGGCCCAGAGCCGAGCGGCTGGGCTGCCCTTCGCGAACTGCTGGCTGCACAACGCCTGGGTCACCGTGCGCAACCAGAAGATGGGCAAGTCGCTGGGCAACGCGCTGGAGATCCACGAGGTGGCCAAGGTGGCCCGCCCGCTCGCGGTGCGCTACTACCTGACCGCCGCGCACTACCGCAGCACGATCGAATACCACGAGGGCTCGCTGGTCGAGGCCGAGGCGGCCGTGGACCGCATCGAGGGCTTCCTGCACCGGGTCGACCGGGTCCGGCCGCTGGCCGAGGTGACCGGCGCGATCCCGCAGGAGTTCGCGGCGGCCATGGACGACGACCTCGGCGTGTCCGGGGCGCTGGCCGTCGTGCACGACACGGTCCGGGCCGGCAACACCGCCCTCGACGAGGGCGACCTCGACCAGGCCCGCGAGCACGCGGCCGCGGTCGTCGCGATGACCGAGGTCCTCGGGGTCAACCCGCTCGCCCCGCACTGGGGGGCCGGTTCGACGGCGGGCGGCACCGACGCGACCGAGGCCCTCGACGCGCTGGTGCGGGCCCAGCTGGACGCCCGCCAGGCGGCGCGGGCGGCCCGCGACTTCGCCACCGCCGACGCGATCCGCGACCAGCTGGCGGCGGTCGGCGTCGCGGTCGAGGACACCGCGTCCGGCCCGAGCTGGTCGCTGGTCCGCCGCGGCGGCGAGGACGGCTGACGTGCCGGGCAACTCCCAGCGCCGCGGCGCGATCCGCAGGACCAGCAAGAAGCCGGCGGCCGGCTCCGGCGGCCGCGGCCGGCAGGCGCTCGAGGGCAAGGGCCCCACCCCGCGGGCCGAGGACCGGGAGCATCATCCGGCCGCCCGGCGCGCCACCGCGTCGGGTCGCCGCACCGCCGGGTATGCCGCCCCCGGCCGTCCCGGGCCGGCCGGCACCGGCCGTGGTGGGTCGGGCCAGCGGTCCTCGTCGGGTCAGCGGTCGTCGGGTCGGCGGGCCCGGACCACCTCGGAGGTCGTGGCCGGGCGCAACAGCGTCGTCGAGGCGCTGCGGGCCCAGGTGCCGGCGACCACCCTCTACCTGGCCGGCCGGATCGACGCCGACGACCGCGTGCGCGAGGCGATCGCGGTGGCCGCGCAACGCGGCATCCCGATGCTGGAGTGTCCGCGGGGCGAGTTGGACCGGCTCACCGACGGCGCCGTACACCAGGGGCTGGCCCTGCAGGTCCCGCCCTACGCCTACGCCGCGGCGACCGACCTCATCGACCCGCCGGCGCCGGGGGTCCCGCTCGTCGTCGCGCTCGACGGGGTGACCGACCCGCGCAACCTCGGCGCGGTAATCAGGTCGGTCGCTGCGTTCGGCGGGCATGGTGTCGTCGGGCCCGAGCGCCGGTCGGGCGGCATGACCGCCGCGGCGTGGAAGAGCTCGGCCGGCGCGGCGGCGCGGGTGCCGGTGGCCAAGGTGGGCAATCTCACTCGGGCGCTGCAGGACTTCGCCAAGGCGGGGTTCTTCGTCGTCGGGCTGGCCGCCGACGGCGACCTCGAGTTGCCCGCCCTCGACCTGGCCACCGAACCGCTGGTCGTCGTCGTCGGCTCCGAGGGCAAGGGCCTGTCCCGACTGGTGCGCGAGACCTGCGACCGGGTGGTGTCGATCCCGATGGCCGGGCCGGTCGAGTCGCTCAACGCCGGCATCGCCGCCGGGGTGACGCTCTACGAGATCGCCCGTCAGCGCAGCGGGAGTGGTTGACCCCCGGTCACCCGCGACCGGGTCCGCGTTCTCGCCGGCGCCGTCGGCCGGCAACCCTTCCCCCTGGCTGAACGTTCAAACTCTGCGGCTAGCATGGTCGCGGCCGGATCCGGTCAGGCAGCTTGAAGGAGACAGTGGTGGGTAAGAGCGCCCGCGCGCAGAACGCGCGCCTGGAGCAACTGCGGGCCGAGCAGGCCCGCAAGGAGCAGCGCACCAAACTGCTCATGGCCGGCGCGACCGTCGTCGTCGTGTTGCTCGTCGTCGGTGGCATCGTCGCCGTCGCCCTGCAGAACAACGGCCGGGATCAGCCCGGCCGGCAGGGCACGGCGCTGGACCAGGCGACCTTCTCGAAGTTGACGACGGTCCCGGCGAGCGTCTACGACGCGGTAGGGGTCGGCACCGCGCAGAATCCGCCCAAGACCATCGACGCCCCGGCCCTGACGGCTGATGGCAAGCCTCGGGTGGTCTACGTGGGCGCGGAGTTCTGCCCCTTCTGCGCCAGCCAGCGCTGGGCCCTGGTCACCGCGCTGTCCCGGTTCGGCACGTGGAACAACCTCAGCGCGAGCTATTCCGCGCCGGCCCCCGAGGTCAACCCGGACACTCCGACCGTCACGTTCCGCGGGGCGACGTTCACCAGCCAGTACGTCTCCTTCACCGGCTACGAGACCGCCTCGAACAAGAAGGTCAACGGACAGTTCGAGCCGCTGGACAAGCTCTCCGACGCCGACGATGCCCTCTTCAAGAAGTACAACGCGCCGCCCTTCGTCGACCGGGCCGGCGCGATCCCGTGGATGACCCTCGGCGGCAACTCGATCCAGGCGGGCGCCTCCTATGCCAGCGACCCGCTGCTCGGCCGCACCCACGCCGAGATCGCCGACGCGCTGCAGGACCCGAACAGCCGATCGCCAAGGGCGTGCTCGGCACCGCCAACGCGTTGACCGCGCAGATCTGCAAGTCGACCAACAACCAGCCGGCCGACGTGTGCACCTCCCCTGGGGTCATGCAGGCGGCCGCCACCTTGAAGTGACCCGGCGATGACCACCCCGACCGAGCGACCCACCAAGCAGCAGCCCCCGGCGCCCCGCACCGTCGAGCGCCGGGTGCCGGGCTGGCTGGCGCCCACCGCCCTGGCGCTGTGCGCGATCGGGCTGCTGGTCTCGGCCTACCTGACCTGGGAGACCTTCGCGGCCGACGCGACCCTGGCCTGCCCCGAGGGCGAGGTGCTCAACTGCGCGAAGGTCACCGAGAGCCAGTGGTCCAAGCTGTTCGGCATCCCGGTCGCGCCGCTGGGCCTGCTGTTCTTCGTCGTCCTGACCTGGCTGTGCCGACCGGCGCTGTTCCGCCGGCCGGGCAAGACCTTCGACCGGCTGCGGATGACCTGGGTGACCATCGGCCTGGGCATGGTCTTCTACCTGATCTGGGCCGAGTTGTTCCGGATCAAAGCCATCTGCCTGTGGTGCACCGTCGTGCACGTCATGACCTTCCTGCTGTTCGTCGTGCTGCTGTTCGGCCACATCCTCATCGAGCCGGCCCCGGAACGGACCCGCTACAAGGACCGCGCGCGCTGACCCGGGCACGCGTCGCGCGGCATACCGATCCGGTATGCCGCGCGACGGGCTGGGTGGGTCAGCGCTCCTTGAGCACCAGGGTGTTGATGATCTTGTCGGCGAAGGTCTGCCGCCGCTCGTCCCACAGCGGCCAGAGGTAGCCGATGTAGGCGACCCCGTCGAGCGCGTGGCACAGCTGACGCAGGAAGGCCTTGGCCGGCCCGATCGGCTGCTGGGTGCCGGCGTCGACCAGCTTGAGGCCGATCTTGCTCTTGCCGATGCTGTAGCCGGTCTTGCCCTGGCGCAGCACGAGGTTCCAGATCGCGATGGCGAACATGCCCAGGCCGCCGACGACGGCCAGCACCCAGCCGACCGCGGCCAGGCCGCCGTTGCCGGCGCTGATCACCCGGCCGCTCGTGGTCACGGTGGGGGAGTTGGCGACCGCCAGCCCGAGCCCGATGCCGTAGACGATCGCCGCGGGCAGTTGGACCAGCCCGTCGATGAGAAAGGCGATGACCCGCTGCGGCCACTGGGCCAGCCGGTCCTGCGGGACACCGGGCCCGCCGTAGGGCTGGAACCCGCCCGCCGGCGGCGCGTAGCCCCCCGGCTGCGGCTGGTAGCCGTGCTGCGGCGGCGCGTAGCCACCCGGCGGCTGGTAGCCCTGCTGCTGCGGCGGCGGCGCGTAGCCACCCTGCGGCTGGTAGCCCTGCGGCGGCGGGGGCGGCGCGTAGCCCCCCTGCGGCTGGTAGCCCTGCTGCTGCGGCGGCGCGCCGTAGGAGCCCTGGTAGCCACCCGGCTGCGCCGGCGGAGTCCCGAACGGGCCCCCCGGCTGCGGTGCCTGCTGACCCGCCGGCCCGCCGGGGCTGTCGCCCTGCGGTCGTTGCGCGAACGGGCTGTTCTCGAAGTTGGTCATGGGAAGTGAAGCCCCCTGTCGATGTGCGTGTTGCCGGGCCGAGTCTAGCGATCGGGACCGACCGCGTGATGACGTGCTCACTGCGGGTCGAGTTCCGCCAGCACCGGCATCTCGACCGTGTCGATGCCCAACACCGCGAACTCGTCGGGTTTGGCCGGCAGCACGGTGCGGATGTAGTCGCCGATCGCCGAGGTCATCGGCACGTCCTGGCCGGCCCGCTCGGACAGGTACCACCGGTGTTCGAGCACCTCGTGGAAGATTTCGGCACCCTCGAGCTTGCCGGTCAGCTCGCGGGGCACGGCCCGCACGGTCGGCTCGTAGGTCTGCACCAGCCAGTCGTGCGCGACCAGCGACTCGTCGTCGCCGAGCCGGTTGGTGGCGGCCCGGAACGCGTCGAGGTCGTTGAGCAGCCGGCGCGCCTGGTTCTCCTCGGCGTCCAGCCCGGTGAGCCGCAGCAGCCGCCGGGAGTGGTGGCCGGCGTCGACGACCTTGGGCTGGATCTGGATCGTCGTGCCGTCGAAGTCGGTCGACATGGCCAGCTCGCCGACGTCGAAGCCGAGCGCGTTGAGCCGCCGGATCCGCTCGTCCACCCGCCACCGGTCGCCGGTCTCGAACCGCTCGACGCCGGTCAGCTCGCCCCACAGCGAGTGATAGCGCCGGACGATCTCGGTCGCCGTCTCGACCGGATCGGTGTGCTCCTCGAGCACCCCGCCGGCGTGCAGGTCCATGAGCTCGCCGGCGATGTTGACCCGGGCGATCTCCAGGTCGTGCTCCCGCTGCCCGGCGGACAGTTGCAGATGCAGTTCGCCGGTCTCGGCGTCGACCAGATAGGCCGCGAACGCGCCGGCGTCGCGCCGGAACAGCGTGTTCGACAGCGACACGTCCCCCCACCAGAAGCCGTCGAGGTGCAGCTTGACCAGCAGCACGGCCAGGGCGTCGATGAGCCGGGCGGCGGTGCCCGGTCGCAGGCTCTGGGAGTAGAGCGCGCGATAGGGCAGCGAGAACCGCAGGTGGCGGGTCACCAGGCAGGCGTCCAGTTCGGCGCCCTCCGGGGTGTGCCGCCCGGTGACCACCGCGTAGGGCTCGACGCACGGCAGGTCCAGCCGGCCGAGCTGGCGCAGCATCTGGTACTCGCGGGCGGCCAGGTCGGCGCGGATCTCCTTGACCGCCAGGACCCGGCCGCCGAACCGGACGAACCGCACGACGTGTCGCGAGATACCGCGCGGCAGCGCCGCGAGGTAGGGCTCGGGCCACTGCTCGAGCGGGATCGACCAGGGCAGGTCGAGCAGGTCCGGGTCGGACCGGGCGGAGGTGATGTGCAGGGGCACCTGCTGGCTGCGCTTTCGCTCGGGATGGTGGCCCGACCAGGGTATGCCGCGGGGCCGGCTACTTGCCCAGCCGCTCGCCGGTCTCGGAGTGGAAGACGTGCACCCGGCCCTCCTTGGGCACCAGCCGCACGGTCTCGCCGCGCTGCGGCGGCCGCCGGCCGTCGACGCGGGCCAGGAACGGCTTCTGCACCGAGGAGTCCTCACCGTCGGTGGTGACCTGGTTGACGTCCTTGGGCAGGCCGTAGACGTAGGCGTCGGCGCCGAGCTCCTCGACGACCTCGACGACCAGTTCGAGGCCTTCGCCGGCGGTGGAGATCTCCATGTCCTCGGGGCGCACGCCGAGGGTGACGTGGCTGCCCGCGCCGGCGAGGATCTCGCGGTCGACCGGCACCGTGTAGCCGCCGAGCTTGACCCCGCCGTCGACCACCGGGACGTCGAGCAGGTTCATTGCGGGGGAGCCGATGAAGCCGGCGACGAAGACGTTGTTCGGATGGTCGTACATGTAGCGCGGGGCGTCGCACTGCTGCAGGTAGCCGTCGCGCAGCACCGCGACCCGGTCGCCCATCGTCATCGCCTCGGTCTGGTCGTGCGTGACGTAGACCGTCGTCACGCCGAGCCGGCGCTGCAGTGACGCGATCTGGGTGCGGGTCTGCACCCGCAGCTTGGCGTCCAGGTTGGACAGCGGCTCGTCGAAGAGGAAGACCTGCGGTGAGCG
>CAZYHR010000015.1:0-19669 GCA_964647395.1 uncultured Intrasporangiaceae bacterium
CCGGTGTAGTCGAACAGCTCCTTGGCCTTGGCCGTGGCGGCCTCGTAGTTGCCCGAGTCGTATTCGAGCCCGCAGACGCTGGTGAAGGGGAACTCCTCGTGCCTGATCCAGTTGCGCTCGCGGATCTCCAGCGGGTCGACCCCGACCTGGACGGCCAACTCGTCCATGAGCCGCTCGATGGCGAAGGTCGCCTCCGGCCGGCCGGCGCCGCGGTAGGCGTCGGTCCACGTCTTGTTGGTGAAGACGTTGGTGCACTCGAAGCGATACGCGGGGAACTTGTAGATGGCGTTGAACATGAACGCCCCGAGGATCGGCACGCCCGGCGTGACCAGGCCCAGATAGGCGCCCATGTCGGCGAGCAACTGCACCTTGAGCGCCCGCACCCGGCCGTCCCGGTCGGCCGCGAGGGTGAGCCGCTGCCACTGGTCGCGGCCGTGGTGGGCGGCCAGCAGCGACTCCGAGCGGGTCTCGGTCCACTTGCACGGCTTGCCGGTATGCCGCGCGGCCAGCAGGGTGAGCACCTCCTCCGGGGTGACCTGCAGCTTCCCGCCGAAGCCGCCGCCGACGTCCGGGGCGATGACCCGGATCTTGTGCTCCGGCAGACCGACCGTGAGGGCGAGCATGAGCCGCAGGATGTGTGGGATCTGGGTGGCCGACCAGACGACGAACTGCTCGCCGGTCGGGTCGACGACCACCGACCGGGGCTCCATGAACGACGGGATGAGCCGCTGCTGACGCCACTCGCGCTCGATGACGATGCCGTCCTCGCGCGCGGCGGCGATCTCGCTCTCGACGTCGCCGCCGGTGCCCGCGTCGCCCGAGTCGAAGACCCAGTGCGCGCTGACGTTGGAGTCGAGCTCGGGGTGCGCCCTGGCGCCCCCCTCGGCCGCGGCTTTGAGGTCGAGCACCGCTGGCAGTTCGTCGTATTCGACGTCGACGAGCTCGGCCGCGTCGCGCGCCGCGGCGGCCGACCGGGCGATGACCAGGGCGACGACCTCGCCGGCGAAGGCGACGTGGTCGACGGCCATGGCCGGGTGCGCGGGGGCCGCCTGGTCAGGGGTGATCGGCCACGCGCAGGGCAGGCTGCCCTGGCTGTCCTTGACGTCGGCGCCGGTGAGGACGGCGACGACGCCGGGCGCGGCCCGGGCGGCCGAGGCGTCGATCGACGTGATCGTCGCGTGCGCGAACGGGCTGCGCACCATGACCAGGTGCAGCATGCCGGGCAGCACGATGTTGTCGGTCCACTTGGTGCGCCCGGTGATGAGGCGCCGGTCCTCCTTGCGCCGGCGGGCGCTGCCGACCTCGCGCTGGGCTCCGGAGTCGTCGACGTCGGTGCGCTGCTCGATGATCTCCTCGACGGCGTCGGGGCTGATCGACATGTCAGTCACCTGCCTTCGCGGCCTGCTGGACCGCCTTGACGATGTTGTGATAGCCGGTGCACCGGCACAGGTTGCCCTCGAGGCCTTCGCGGACCTGCTGCTCGGTGGGGTCGGGGTGCTCCCGCAGCACGTCGCAGGCCTGCATGATCATCCCGGGGGTGCAGAAGCCGCACTGCAGCGCGTGACACTCGTGGAAGGCCCGCTGCAGGGGATGCAGGTCGTCGCCGCTGCCGCCGACCGACGCCGCCAGCCCCTCGATCGTCGTGACCTCGTGGCCGTCGGCCTGGACGGCCAGCACGTTGCACGACTTCACCGACCGACCGTCCAGGTGGACCGTGCAGGCGCCGCAGTTGCTCGTGTCGCAGCCGATCACCGTGCCGGTCTTGCCGAGGGTCTCGCGCAGGTAGTGGACGAGCAGCGTCCTGGGCTCGACCTCGTCGGTGTAGGACACCCCGTCGACGGACACGGTGATGCGGGCCATGCGGCATACCTCCTGCGTCGCTGCAGCGGACTTCCCCCGTCCGGTGATCCTCCCGTGACCCTGGTCACAGCGCAAGACCGCTCGGCGGGTCGCGCCGCGACACTCCGCCCGGTATGCCGCCCGCGCACCGCGCGTTCCGACGGCCCCGGAGCGGGCCCCCCGGCGGGCTATGGCGCGAGGTCGGGCGGCCGGTCGTGGTGGATCGGCCCGGCGAGGTCGGCCAGCCGCTTCCCGCGCCCGCCCCACTGCAGCGAGATGATCTCGGCGGCGATCGAGACGGCGGTCTCCTCGGGCGTGCGGGCCCCCAGGTCGAGGCCGATCGGGCTGGCCAGCCGGGCCAGTTCGGCCTCTGCCAGCCCCGCCTCGCGCAGCCGGTGCAGCCGGTCGTCGTGGGTGCGGCGCGAGCCCATCGCCCCGACGTAGCCGACCCGCTCGAGCCGCAGCGCACGCGCGAGCACCGGCACGTCGAACTTGGGGTCGTGGGTCAGCACGCAGATCACCGTGCGCTCGTCGACCGTGCCGGCGCCGACCTGCTCGTCGAGATAGTCGTGCGGCCAGCGCACGACGACCTCGTCGGCGTCGGGGAAGCGGGTGCGGGTGGCGAAGACGGGTCGCGCGTCGCACACGGTGACCCGGTAGCCCAGGAAGGTCCCGATGCGCGCCACCGCGGCCGCGAAGTCGATGGCGCCGAAGACGAGCATCCGCGGCCGGGGGGCATAGGCCGCGACGAAAACCCGCATGCCTTCGCCGCGCCGCTGCCCGTCGGGGCCGTAGGTCAGCTGCTCGGAGCGGCCCGCCGCGAGCAGCCCTCGGACGTCGTCGGTGACGGCCGCGTCGGCGCGCGCCGATCCCAGGGTCCCGTCCACCGGGTGGCCCTCGGGGCGGACGACGACGCGCCGGCCGACCCAGGCGGGGTCGGGGTGCGCGACGACCGTGGCGACGCTGACCGGCCGGTGCGCCTCGATCTCGGCGGCGACCGCACCGAGTTGCGGGAAGGTCTCGCGCGACACCCGCTCGACGAAGACGTCGAGGATGCCGCCGCAGGTGAGCCCGACCGCGAAGGCGTCGTCGTCGCTGATGCCGTAGCGCTGCAGGACCGGCGCGCCGGTGGCCACGACCTGCTCGCACAGCTCGTAGAGGGCACCCTCGACGCAGCCGCCCGATACCGACCCGACGACCTCCCCGCCGGGCCCGACGACCATCGTCGCGCCCGGCGGGCGGGGCGCCGACCGCCAGGTGCCGACGACGGTGCCGACCCCGACGGTCTGCCCCTGCGTCCACCAGCGCAGCAGCTCCGGCAGCACCTCACGCACCGGCGACCTCCGTGACCAACTGCTCCAACGCGGCATAGGAGTGCCCCGAGACCAGGGCGTCGCAGTGCGGCAGCGCGGCGACGATGCCGGCCTGCACGGGGGCGTAACCGGGCCGTCCCACATGGGGATTGACCCAGATGACCCGGTGGGCCAGGTCGCGCAGCCGACGCACCTGCTCGCCCAGCGCGGCCGGCTCGGAGCGCTCCCAGCCGTCCGAGCACACGACGACGACGGCACCGCGGGCGGTGCCGCGCCGACCCCAGCGGCGCAGGAAGACGTCCATCGACTCGGCCAGCCGGGTGCCGCCCGACCAGTCCGGCACCAGCGCGCCGGCCGCCGCGATGGCGTCGTCCGGGTCGCGCACCGACAACGCCCGGGTCACCTGGGTGAGGCGGGTGCCCATGGTGAAGACCTCGACCGGGTCGCCCGACCGGACGTAGCGGTGCGCCAGCCGCAGCAGTGAGTCGGCGTAGGAGCCCATCGACCCGGAGACGTCGAGCAGCAGCACGACCCGACGCGGTCGGGCGCCGCGGTGGCGGCGGCGCACCCGGCCCGGCTCTCCCAGCCGGCGCAGCTGTTCGCGCAGCGTGGCCCGCGCGTCGACGGCGCCTCGAGGCGACGGGGTATGCCGCCTGGCCCGACGCCGCGGCGACCGCACCGGAAGCGTGCCGAAAAGGGTTGCCAGATAGGCACGCTCGGCTGCGGTGAGCTGGGCCAGGTCGCGGTGGCGCAAAACCTCGGTGTCACTGGCGACCGCCCGCACGACCTCGCCGGCGCGGCCGGCGCCGGCCTGGCCGCCCTCGTCGAGGTCGGCCTGGGTGACGACGCGCGCGGTCGGGGGGCGCACCGCTCGGACGCCGCGTTCGCCGCCGAACCATGCGGCATACCCGCGGTCGTAGCGGGTGAGGTCCTCGGGTGACCCGCAGAGGGTGGCCCGGCCGGCCCAGTAGGTGCCCGACTCGGACCCCAGTCCCACCTCGGACACCGCAGTGAGATAGGCGAGTTCGCGGTCGGCGGTGACCGGCACCCCGGCGGCGCGCAGGGTGCGCGCGAGCCCGAGCAGGATCTCGGCGGCCTCATGGGTCATCGGGGTGGCCGGCGTGACGGTCATCTGGTGAGGATCCGGTCGAGGGCGGCGCGGACCCGTTCGACGTCCTCGCGGTGCTTGACCGCAGCGCCGAGTGTCGTTGCGGCAGTGGACAGGTCGAGGTCGCTGGCGCCGAGGGTGTGCAGCGCGCGGGCCCAGTCGAGGGTCTCGGCCAGCCCGGGTGGCTTGACCACCCCGGGCACCGTGCGCACCTGCTGGACGACGGTGACGAGTTGCTCGGCGAGCCGCTCGGGCACCTCGGGCGCTCGGGAGCGCAGCACCGCGAGTTCGCGGGCGAAGGACGGGTGGTCGATCCAGTGATAGAGGCAGCGGCGCTTGAGGGCGTCGTGCAGCTCGCGGGTCCGGTTGGAGGTCAGCACGGCGATCGGGGGGGTGGCCGCGCCGACGGTGCCGAGCTCGGGGACGGTCACCGACCAGGTGGACAGCACCTCGAGCAGGAAGGCCTCGAACTCGTCGTCGGCGCGGTCGATCTCGTCGACGAGCAGCACGACCGGCGCCTCGCGCAGCGCGCGCAGCACCGGCCGGGGCAGCAGGAAGCGCTCGGTGAACAGCTGGTCCTCGACCTCGGCGAGGTCCGCGGGCCTGGCTCCGGAGGTGGCCTCAAGGGCGCGCAGGTGCAGGATCTGGCGGGGGAAGTCCCAGTCGTAGAGGGCCTGGCTGGCCGCACGACCGGCACGTCGAGCGCCTCGGCCAGGGCCTGGGCGAGCGCGGTCTTGCCGGTGCCCGGCTCGCCCTCGAGCAGCAGCGGCCGGCCCAGACGCAGGGCCAGCCAGGCGACCGTGGCCAGCCCCTCGTCGCTGAGGTAGCCGGTCGACTCCAGGGCGGTGCGCAGCGCGGCGACGTCGGCGAAGGCCTCCCGCGGGTCCATCGTCCCAGCATGGTGCAGCGCCGCCCCGATGTCACCATCGAGCCGGCGGCGGCCGGCGCAGCAGCGGCCCCCGATCCTCCGGCCGGTCGACGTCCCGGCCGGTGGCCAGGTCGCCACATTCGACGAGCCGGTGCCCGGTGGTGGTGAACACCTCCCGGGCCCCCTGGTCGCCGCGCGCCGCGGCGCGCACCGCCGGCCAGTGGTCGCGCCCGAGCAGCACCGGGTGCCCCGGCACCCCACGGTAGGCCGCCCGCGCCAGCGAGGCGGCCAGGCCGACCTCCCGCCCGGCGGCCTCGGAGGTCGCGGCCGCCAGCACCCGGCGCGCCACGGCGGCGGTGACATCGGGCAGGTCGACCAGGGTGACCAGCACGGCCTCGATCTCGCTGCGGGCCTGGTCCCGCGCCGTTTCGTCCCCCGCCGTTTCGTCCCCCGCCGTTTCCGCGCCGGCGGCCTCGAGCAGTCCGGCCCGCAACGAGGCGCCCATACCGTCGGCCCAGTCCGGCGTCTCCACGACCTGCAGCCAGCCGGCGCCGGGCAGTTCGGCGGCCAGCAGGGCTCGGCCGCGCTCGGCTGCCGCGCCGAGGACGACCACCACCCGCGGGCAGCCGGCGGCATACAGCATCGTCGTCGCCCGGACCAGCAGGCTCTCGCCGGAGGCGTTGCGCAGCAACGCCTTCGGGCCGCCCATCCGTCGGCCGGCGCCCGCCGCGAGCAGCACGCCGACGACCGCCATGGGGGCAGCGTAGCCGCCTCGTCCGGACCCGGGTCCGGCGCAGGTCGTAGGGTCGGAGGATGGAGATCACCCGGGTCATCCCTGACGGCATGCAGGGGCTCTACGACAAGATCAAGTACGCACCGGCGGTGCGGGCGGGCAACGTGCTGTGGGTGTCCGGCCAGATCGGCCACCGGCGCGGGCACGGACTGGTGGCCGACAAGCAGGAGCAGTTCGAGCAGGTCTTCGACAACCTGCGGGTGATCCTGCAGGAGGCCGGCACCGACTTCGCCCACGTCGTCGAGGTCACGAGCTTCCACACCGACCTGCGCGACCTGCCCGCCTACATCGAGGTGCGCGACCGCTACTTCACCGAGCCCTACCCGGCCTGGACCGCGGTGGGCGTGACCATGCTCGGCGGGCAGGCCGGGTGCTTCCTCGAGGTCAAGCTCGTCGCGGTGGTCCCGGACTGAGACCCGGTAGGCCGCCCGCGCGGCCTACCGGCAGCAGGGCGCCTCACTGCTCGGCGAGGCGGGGCGGCGGGGGCGGCGGCACCTGCGGCTGCCGCTGCTCCATCCGCTCGAACATCCGGCCGGCGCGGGCGTTGGCGTCCTCGTCGATGAGCCGGTTGATGAGTTGCTGGACCTGGTCGCTGTTGGGGATGTTGCGCAGCAACTCGTCGGCGCTGTCGCCGGCCGACTCGATGGTCAGCGTGCCGGAGCGCAGGATGCGGTCGAGCAGGGTCTGCTGGAACGAGACATCGGTGATCTTGCTCAAGGTGATGTCCTTGCCCTGCTTGGACAGCACCCCCCGCCGCACCATGACCCGGTGGCTGGTGATGACGTAGTGCGTCGTCCCGCGCACCAGGAACGGCCAGACGACCAGGGGCAGCGCGACGAGCACGGCCACCGCGACGGCGACCCACTGGATGGTGTTGCCGGTCGAGTCGTCCGGGGTCGCCCAGGCCACGCCGATGCTCACACCGAGCAGCACCAGCCCGAGCAGGGTCGGCACGAACACGGTGAGCCAGTGCGGCCGCAGGCTGCGGGCTACGCGCTCGCCGGGAGCCAACACGTTGTCGGGGAAACCCATGGCCACAGGGTAGTGCGCCGGCACCCGGACCGCCGCGTGGCAGGCTGGGGCCGCATGGGGCAACGGATGTTCGTGGCGGTGCAGCCGCCGGAGCGGGTCCGGGACGAGCTGGCTGACTTCCTCGAGGCGCGCGAGGGCATGCCGTGGATCGACCGGGCGCAATGGCACATCACCCTGGCCTTCCTCGCGTCGGTCGCCGACCACCGCATCGACGAGTTGGCCGAGCGGCTCGCGACCGCCGCCGTGCGGCGCCGGCCGTTCGCGGCGGCCGTGGCCGGGGCCGGCGCCTTTCCCAACCCGGGCCGGGCCAGTGTGCTGTGGCTCGGGGTCGAGGTGCTCGACGGCGAGCCGGACCCGGTCGACGGACGGCGCGAGACCGAACTGCACCGGCTCGCGGTCAACGCGCGGGCGGCCGCCAACGCCGTCGGCGCGCCGCCGGACGGCAAGCCGTTCGTGCCGCACCTGTCGCTCACCCGGCTCAACCGTCCGGTGGAGGCGACCAAGTGGCTGCGCGTGCTCGACACCTTCCGCAGCAGCACCTGGCCGGTCGAGGAGTTCGTCCTGGTGGCCTCGCACCTGCGCGAGGGCCCGAGCGGCCGGCCGCGGCACGAGACGGTTGCGACGATTCCGCTTGGGGGACACCATGACTGAGGCACTGCTTCGCGGTCTGCGGCCGGAGTCGCCCGCGCAGGTCACCGTCGCGGGCAGCACGCTGCCGTATGCCGCGCTGCTCGCCCGCGCGAGCGGCGTCGCCTCCCGGCTCGGCGCCGAGGGCGTCGACCGGGTCGCTGTCGATGCCCGGCCGACCTGGTCGACGGTGATCGGCGTGGTCGGCGCGGTGCTGGCCGGGGTGACCGTCGTGCCGGTGCCGGCGGACGCGGGTCCGGGCGAGCGGACGCATGTGCTGGCCGACTCCGGGGCGCAGGCGTGGCTGGGCCAGGTGCCGGCGGGCGGGGCGGACGGGTTGCGCGGCCTACCGATCGAGGGTGAGTCCGACGAGCTACCGGACGAACCTGACTCGGACGCAACGGCCCTCATCCTCTACACGTCGGGGACCACCGGGCTGCCGAAGGGGGTCATGCTGTCTCGCCGGGCGATCGCCGCAGGGCTCGACGGCCTGGCCGACGCGTGGGGCTGGACGGCGCGGGACACCTTGGCCCACGGGCTGCCGTTGTTCCATGTCCACGGCCTCGTGCTCGGGGTGCTCGGCGCGCTGCGGGTCGGCTCGTCGCTCGTGCACGTCGGGCGCCCCACCCCGCAGGCCTACGCCGCCGCCGCCGGTGCCGGAGCGACGCTGTTCTTCGCCGTGCCGACGATCTGGTCGCGGGTGGCGGCGGAGCCGGCGGCCGCACAGGCGCTCTCGTCGGCCCGGTTGCTCGTGTCGGGGAGCGCGGCCCTGCCGGTGCCGGTGTTCGAGCGGCTGCGGGAGTTGACCGGCCACGAGGTGTGCGAGCGCTACGGCATGACCGAGACGCTCATCACCGTGGCGACCCGGGCCGACGGACGCCGGCAGGCCGGGCGGGTCGGCGTGCCGATCGCGGGGGTGCGGACCAGGCTGCGCGCCGAGGACGGCGCGGACGTGCCCTCGGACGGCGAGTCGGTGGGAGAGCTGCAGGTCTGCGGCGCAACGCTGTTCGACGGCTATCTGGGGCTGCCCGAGGTGACCGCCGCGGCGTACACGCCGGATGGCTGGTTCCGCACCGGCGACGTCGCGACGATCGACCCGGACGGCGTGCACCGGATCGTCGGGCGCGCGTCGGTCGACCTGATCAAGAGCGGCGGCTATCGCATCGGCGCGGGCGAGATCGAGTCGGTGCTGCTCGCGCACCCGGGCGTCGCCGAGTGCGCCGTCGTCGGGGTGCCCGACGACGACCTCGGTCAGCGGATCGTCGCCTTCGTCGTGCCTGCCGGGCCGCCGCCGCCGCCGCCGCAGGAACTCGTCGACCTGGTCGTGGCCGAGCTCTCGGTGCACAAGCGCCCGCGCGAGGTGCGGTTCGTGGCGGCGCTGCCGCGCAACAAGATGGGCAAGGTGCAGAAGACCCGCCTGCGGTGACGCCGCGCCGCCGGCGTCCGCCGGCCCGCGGGTGAAACTGTCGAGATGCAGCGGGTCAACTCGGGCTGGCAGGTGCCGTTGTTTCCAGGAATGGACTATTCGCTTCCGCTGCCTGGTAACAATGTCATCCTCATCATGTCGGTGAACTGCTCGATGGCGTCATCGGCAGCTCGCCGGTCGTCGTCGATGAGCAGGTCGAAGATCAGTCCTCGGCCCACGGCGAGGGTGAGGCGGGCCAGCCTGGCCGCCCGGTCCGTCGTCGTGTGAGCCGCGTAGATGCGGGTGAACTCGCGCAGCTGGGAGTGGACCATGACCTCCGCCAGGCCCGCGGCATACGGCGCCTTGCGCATCGCGTGCGTCGCCAGTTCGAACCACAAGGGGCCGAACAGCCTGGCTCCCTCCACCGTGGCCTCCCAGTTGTCCCGCCCCGCAGCGAAGGGATCATCGGCGCCATCGAAGAGTTCCGCGATCTGCTGGGCTTGCTGGCTCGCGACAGCGTCGATCACGGCAGTGAGGAGGTCTTCGCGAGAGCCGAAGTGGTAGTGCAGCATTCTCTGACTGGTGCCGATGGCGGCGGCGAGGGTTCTCAGGCTGGTATCGCGTATGCCGTGCTCGGCGTAGTAGCTCAGGGCGCGGGCCAAGAGGGCGTCCCGGGCGTCATTCATGCGTCTCGGAAACCCTGGCCAAGGTGCTGGCCTCCGTGTCGATGTAGCGCTGGGTCCTGCGGCCGGCGAGCAGGCGTACCAGGGGAGCGAGCGGGCCGCTCCAGTCGACGGTGAGAACGAGCGCGCAGCCCTGGCCGTGCGCAGTGATGGTGTGGGTGGCTGTGGTCCGCACCCCAAAGGATCGTGCCACCCAGGTGAAGGCCGATCCGTCGATCCACTCAGTGATCTCGTATCGAGCGGGCGGCAGTCCCGGCTGGCGCACGTCGAACTCACGACCGACGCCCGGGTCACGCGCGGCATCCCCGACCGCATCGACCGCCTCGAAGGTTGGCAGATGATCGGGCCAGTTGGCCAGGGCACTGAGAACCTCCCACAGCCTGTCTGGCGATGCGGTGCTGATTGCCTGAGCGAGGAGCGGCATGTATCAAACGATACAGGCCGCGGCGCGGCAGTGGCTCCGGTCCCTGACGGATCATGTTCGACTCCCCGCCGTACTCGCAGCGGACGGCCGAGCGGATGGCCCGGACCGGCCGAGCGGGTGGCCCAGACCACGCCGGCGGAGGAGTTGTGGGCCGGCGGGCGGGCCTATCGTGGAGGCATGCCGAGCCTCGCCCACGAGTTGCTGGCGTCCTACCTGCACCTCACCCTCGGCCGGCGGATGCCGCACGACGAGGAGGGCATGGCCGCCGAGATGGCCGCCGCCCAGGTCCGGCCCCGCCACTATGCGCCGCCGCGTCATCTGGACCGGCACGTCAAGCTGCGGGTGCACCGCGACCACGGCTGGCGGACCTACGAGATGGCGCCGTGGGGCACCTCGCTGCCCCGGCACCGGGTCGTCTACCTGCACGGCGGTGGCTACGTCGCCGAGATCGACCAGGCGCACTGGGGGGTGTGCCGCCGCCTGGCCACCCTGGTGCCGGCCCGGGTGACGGTGCCGATCTATCCGCTTGCACCCACCGCGACCGCCGAGGACGTCGTGCCGACCGCGACGGCCATCACGGCCGACGTGCTCGCCGATGCCGGCGATGACTCGCTGGTGACCCTGATGGGCGACTCGGCCGGCGGTGGGCTCGCGCTGGCGGTGGCGCAGGAGCTAGCGACCCGGGGCCACCGTCCACGGCTGCTGCTCATCGCCCCGTGGATCGACCTGACCGGCGCGGCGGACGACATCGACGTCGCCGGCACCCGGGACCCCATGCTGTCGCTGCCTCGGCTGGCCATGGCGGCGCGCCTGTATGCCGGCCGGCTGCCGCTCGACCACCCCTGGGTGTCACCCTTGCTGGGACCGCTCGACGGTCTCGGTCCGTTGACGATCTTCGTCGGCACCCGCGATCTGCTGCTGCGCGACTCACGGCGGCTGCGGGACGCGGCGGACGCCCGCGGCATACCCGTGGACTACCACGAGGGCGAGGGGCTCATCCACGTCTGGCCGATCCTGCCGCTGCCCGAGGCGCGCCAGGCCCGCGCGGCGATCGTCGGGTCGATCCGCGGGAGCGCGCCGGGTGAGCGCCATCGTCCGGTCCCCACCCACCCCGAGGCGGCGGCCGCCGCCGAAACCGCTGGGTAGTTCCCCCAATAGCTGCCCTGCTGCGTGCGAGCCGCAGTCCAGCGCTCGGACGCCGCTGGGCGCCGCGAGCTGTTGTATCTATCCTGAATGCATCATGACCGCGACAGCTCACCCCTCCGCCTCGGCCCGGGTCTACGAGACCGTCAAGCACGGCATCCTCGACGGCACCTTCGCCGGCGGCACACTGCTCGTCGAGGGCGAGATCGCCGAGTCGGTCGGGGTGTCGCGCACCCCGGTCCGCGAGGCCCTGCTCCGGCTCGAGGCGGAGGGCATGCTGCGGCTCTATCCCAAGAAGGGCGCGCTCGTCGTGCCGGTCTCGGTCGAGGAGGGCCGCGAACTGCTCGAGGCGCGCGAGGTCATCGAGTCCTGGGCGGCGTATGCCGCGTGGCCGGCCCGCGAGCACCTCGCGCCGGTGCTGCGCGAACACCTCGACGCGATGGGCGCCGCCCGGATCGAGCGAGACATCCCCGGCTTCACCGAGGCCGACCGGCAGTTCCACGAGGCCATCGTCGCTGCCGGGGGCAACGCCATCCTGCTGCGCACCTACCGTGGGCTGCGCGACCGGCAGCTGTGCCTGATGGCCGCCGACCTGCGGATGTCGGCGACCCGAATGGACGCCTCGGTGCGCGCCCACGAGGCCCTGCTGCACGAGCTCGAGCGGGGCACGCGCAGCAGTTTCCGCAAGGCATGCCACGAGCACCTGGAGGCCGCCGGCACCATCCTGCGGGGGCACTGATGGCAGCCGATCCGGCGGCTCCCCGGGCAGTGGCGGGACCGGGCGGGGGGCGGGCCTGGTTGGTCTGGGTCACCGCGGTCAGCGCCTACGTCCTGGCCATCCTCTACCGCTCCACCCTCGGCGTCGCCGGACTCGCCGCGGCGGACCGCTTCGGCATCAGCGCCAGCCAGCTCGCGACCTTCACCGTCCTGCAGATCGGCCTGTATGCCGCCATGCAGGTCCCGGTCGGCCTGCTGCTGGATCGCTTCGGGTCGCGCCGGCTGCTGCTGGCCGGGGTCGCCCTGATGACCGTGGGCCAGGTCGCCTTCGCCGTCGTCGACAGCTATCCGCTGGCCCTGGCCAGCCGGGTGGTCGCCGGCATCGGTGACGCCACCGCCTTCGTCTCCGTGCTGCGCATCGTCGGGGCGTGGTTCCCCGCTCCGCGGCTGCCGATGATGAGCCAGCTCACCGGTCAGGCCGGGTTGGTCGGCGCCCTGGCCGCGACCGTCCCGCTGACCTATGCGCTCGCGTCCTGGGGCTGGACCATGACCTTCGCCGCGCTCGCGGTCCTCGGGCTGCTCGTCCTCGTCGGGGTGACCGTCGTCGTCGTCGACCGTCCGCACCCCGAGCCCCCGGTCGCCCGGCCGCGCACGACACTGCGCGAGGTGCTCGCCGCCATCCGCGAGACCCACTCGCGGCCCGGTACCCGGCTGGGCATGTGGACCCACTTCACCACGCTGCTCGGCCCGCTGGTCTTCACCCTGCTGTGGGGCTTCCCGTTCCTGGTCAAGGGCCAGGGCCTGTCGCCGACCGAGGCCGGCTCGCTGCTCATGGTCATGTCGCTGGGCTCGGCGGCCATCGCCCCGGTCATCGGCCGGATCACCGGCCGCTCCCCGATCCGGCGCAGCCGGATCGCGCTCGGCGTGGTCGTCGCGATCGCGCTGTCCTGGGCGCTCCTGCTGGCCTGGCCGGAGCGGGCCCCGCTGCCGCTGCTGGTCGCCGTGCTGGTCGTCACGTCGTTCGGCGGGCCCGCCTCGGGGATGGCCTTCGACATGGCGCGCAGCTACAACCCCCCGGAGCGCGTGGGCACGGCGATGGGCCTGGTCAACGTCGGCGGCTTCACCGCCGGCCTGCTGACCATGGGGGCGATCGGCCTGGTACTCGACTGGCGGGCGCCCGCCGGACCGGACACCTATGGCCTGGCCGACTTCCGGGTCGCGCTGAGTGTGCAGTTCGTGCTCTGGCTGATCGGTCTGGTCCAGATCCTGCGCTACCGGCGCCGCACCCTGGCCCTACTGGTGGCCGCCCATCCCGACGCGCTGGCGGCCCTGCGGGCCGGTGACCTGCTGCTGCCGGGCATCTCGCGGCCAGCCGACCCGGCCCGGGTGTGAACGCGCTGTGAATTCTTCCTCGAGCAGATCTACCGAAATCTCGTCATAACGCCGCGGCCGGCCCGTCTCATAGTCGACCGGCCGCGCGGCAACGCCCGCCGATCACGCGGTTCGTCCTTCCGGAGGGTGCACTGGAGGGGACTCGCCGGAAGGGCGAACCACACCCATAGACATGGCCGCGGGCGGAAGGGAGAGCCGCCCGCGGTCATACCACTGCACCTAGGGCTGGGCGGCAGGGCTACAACCCCCTCGCTAGCCGTGCCGGACCACCCCGACGTGCGTGGTGCTGGTGGGGCTGCGCCGGCCAGCAGCATCGGCCGGCGCAGTCCCGAGCCCAGCAGGCAGGACGGCGGGCCAGCCGGACCGGTCCCGCCCGAAGTAGGCAGTACGCAACACCAGCAGGACGCAACACCAGCAGGACGCAACACCAGCAGGACCAGCACGACACGAAGGGCTGCACCGGCCGGCGCCGGTGCAGCCCTGCTGCGTTCCGCCTACGCTGCCGGTATGCCGCTGACCCGCCCCGCGCAACTCCGCACGCCACGCCGGGCCCTGGTCACCGGGGCCGGCTCGGGCCTGGGGCTCGCGTTGACCCGCCGGCTGGTCGCCGGAGGCGACGCCGTGCTGGCCACCGACCTGGCCCGGGCGCGCCCGGACGCGCTGCCGGAGCAGGCGGCATACCGGCCGCTCGACGTGCGCAGCGAAGCCGACTGGGCGGCCGCGATGGCCGACGTCCAGCAGCGCTGGGGCGGCCTGGACCTGCTGATCAACAACGCCGGGATCGGCGCCGGCGGGCGGTTCGAGACGATCGAGCCGACCGAGTGGGACCGGATCGTCGACATCAACCTGCTCGGCGTGGTCCGCGGCTGCCGCGCGGTGGTGCCGGTCTTCCGGCGGCAGGGACACGGCCAGCTGGTCAACATCGCCTCGGTCGCGGGGCTCGTGCACGGCCCCCGGATGGCCAGCTACAACGTCACCAAGGCCGGCGTCGTCGCCCTGTCCGAGACGCTGGCCCACGAACTGGCGCCCGACGGCATCCAGGTCTCGGTCGTGTGCCCCGGCTTCTTCCGCTCCAACCTGGCCGCGTCGCTGCGCGGCGGCGACGAGCAGTCCCTCGAGTCGGCGATCCGGCTCATCACCGGCTCGCCCCGCTCGGCCGAGCTCATCGCTCAGCGCACCCTGGCCGGCGTCGAGGCGGGGCACGAGGTCATCCTCACCGACCGCTTCGCGCGGGGCCTGGCCTGGGGCAAGCGACTGGCGGGGCCGGTGTTCCGCCGCGCGCTGCGCGGTGCGGTCGAGCGTGGCTGGCACGACCGGCCCGGCCGGGCGGCGCCCGCCGGGATGCCGCCCGGACACCAACGCGGCCGGCGGGTCAGCTCTCCCCACTGACCCGCCGGCCGCGCCGGTTGTGCTCTGCGAAAGGTCCCCCCCTGGGCACCCTTCGCGGAGTCGGACGCGGCGACTCCAGTGAGCCGGGGGCACCAACAGGCGGCGCCGGGTCCATAGATGAGACGGGCCGGGCCGCCGGTCATGACAGGTCCGCCGCCACTTTCTGCTCGGGCCACCCGGCCGGTGGGCCGCTCGCCCGCCCGGCGCGCCGAATCGGTCCCCGCTTGCCACTACCGTGGCGGGGGTGACCACAGACCTGGACATCGTCCTCTACGGCGCCACCGGCTTCGTCGGCCGGCTCGCCGCCGCGCACCTGGCCGAGCACGCTCCCGAAGGGGCGCGGGTCGCGCTGGCCGGGCGCAGCCGGCACCGCCTGGAGACGTTGCGCCGTCAGCTGCCCCGGCCCGCAGCGGGCTGGGAGGTCATCGTCGCGGACGCCGACGACGCGGGCGCGCTCGCCGAACTGGCGGCGCGGACCCGGGTGGTGGCCACCGCGGCCGGTCCCTACGCCCCCCTGGGTATGCCGCTCGTGGAGGCCTGCGCGGTCGCGGGCACCCACTACTGCGACCTCACCGGCGAGGTGCTGTTCGTCCGCGAGTCGATGGACGCCTGGCACGAGACGGCCCGCGAGACCGGGGCCCGCATCGTGCACGCGTGTGGTTTCGACTCGGTGCCCTCCGATCTCGGGGTCCTGGTCACCGCCGAGCGGGTCGCCGCCGACGGCGAGGGCGAGCTGACCCGCACGGTGCTCTCGGTGCGCTCGATGCGCGGCGGGATCAGTGGCGGCACCGTCGACTCGATGCGCCAGCAAACGCTCACCGAGCGCTCCGACGCGGCGGCCCGCGAGGTGCTGGCCGACCCCTACGCCCTCTCCCCCGACCGGGCCGCCGAGCCGGCTCCCCCCAAGGAGGACCCGCCCCCCGGGTCGCCGGTGCAGCAGGTGCTGGCCACCCTCGGTGGGCTGGCCAACAAGATCCCGGTGCAGCGCGACGCCGACACCGGCCGGTGGACCGGCCCCTTCGTCATGGGGCCGTTCAACGCCCGCATCGTGCGCCGCTCCAACGCCCTGTTCGACTGGCGCTACGGGCGTTCGTTCGCCTACCGCGAGGTCGTCGACTTCGGCGACGGGCCCCGGGCGTCGGTGCTCGCCGGCGGCATGACCGCGGGCCTGCTCGGCCTGCAGGCGGCGATGTCCTTCGAGCCGACCCGCCTGGTGCTGGACCGGGTGCTGCCCAAGCCGGGCGAGGGCCCGGACGCCGAGACCCGCAGCCACGGCCGGTTCCGCATGGTCATCACCACGCACACGAGCACGGGGGCGCTCTATCGCACCCGCTTCGGCGCCGACCGGGACCCCGGCTACAGCGGGACCGCGGTGATGTTCGGCGAGGCCGCGCTGGCGCTGGCCTACGACGGCGACCTGCTGCCCGACCGGGCCGGCGTGCTGACCCCCGCCACCGGCATCGGCCGGCCGCTGGTCGACCGGTTGCTGACCCGCGAGTTCACCATCGCGTGCGATCGGGGCAGCGCCTGACCCGGTCCCGGCGAGCCGGTCAGGGACCGCCCGAAGTCAGGGTCGGCTCAGGGTCACCTCTGAGTGGCCGCCGGCCGGGTCACCGCCTAGGTTCGGTACATGCCAGTAATCGAGGCCAGGGGGCTGGTCAAGCACTATCCGAACGTCAAGGCGGTCGACGGCGTCGACCTCATCGTCGAGGAGGGCGAGTTCTTCGGGGTCCTCGGGCCCAACGGCGCGGGCAAGACGACGCTGCTCGAGCTCATCGAGGGGTTGCGTGAGCCGGACGCGGGATCGGTGACGATCCTCGGCCGGCCGACCTGGCCCCGCAACACCGGGCTGCTGCCGAACATCGGGGTCCAGCTGCAGGCGTCGGCGTTCTTCGAGCTGCTCAGCGCCCGGGAGCAGCTCGAGACCTTCGCCGACCTCTACGGCGTGTCCCGCAGCCGGGTCGACGAGATGCTCGAGCTCGTCGGTCTCACCGAGCACGCCAAGCAGCGCACCGAGAAGCTCTCCGGCGGCCAGAAGCAGCGGCTGTCCATCGCCTGCTCGTTGGTGCACGACCCGCGGGTCGTCTTCCTCGACGAGCCGACGGCCGCGCTGGACCCGCAGGCGCGGCGCAACCTGTGGGACCTGCTGCGCTCGGTCAACGCCGCGGGCCGCACCGTCATCCTCACCACGCACTACATGGACGAGGCCGAGATCCTCTGCGACCGGGTCGCGATCATGGACCACGGCAAGATCCTCACCACCGACACGCCGGCCGCGATGGTCCGTGGGCTGCAGGCCGCGACCCGGATCGGTATGCCGTCCGGGTCGCTCGCGCTCGCGGCGGCCCGGGCGCTGGGCGGCGTCGAGTCCGCCGAGGACGACAACGGCACGCTGACCCTGACCACCCACGATCCGGCGGGAGTGATCGGGGCGCTGGCCGAGCGGCATACCCTCGACGGACTGCAGGTCCGTGGCGCGACCCTCGAGGACGTCTTCCTCGGCCTGACCGGACGGGAGTACCGCGCATGAGCCCCGCCTTCGCCGCGCTGACCCGCGCGCAGTACCCAGGGCTTCGTCCGGGACAAGCAGATGCTGTTCTGGACCATCCTGTTCCCGCTGATGTTCCTCGTCGTGTTCGCCGGGCTCTTCGGCGACTTCCAGGCGAGCAAGTCCAAGATCGTCCAGATCGGGCCGGTCATGCTGTTCGATCAGATGCCGCCGGAGGGCCGCGAGGCGTTCGGCGAGCTGTTCGAGATGAGCCGGTCCGACAACCGCGAGGCCGCGCTCGAGCAGGTGCGCAAGGGCGACGAGGCGGCGGCCGCCGAGATGGACGGGTCGACCCTCGTGCTGCACTACTCACAGGCCGACCAGGTCAAGGCCGCGACGGTGCGTGGCACGCTGGAGTCGTTCATCCAGCGGGCCAATCTCGCGGCGGCCGGGGTGCAGCAGCCGGCGTTCACCCTGCGGGCCGACCCGGTGGAGGACAAGTCGCTCAAACCGATCCAGTTCTACACCCCCGGGCTGCTGGCCTGGGCGGTGGCGATGAGCGGCACCTTCGGGGCGGCGATGACCCTGGTCATGTGGCGCAAGTCGTTCCTGCTGCGCCGGCTCAGGCTCTCGCCGGTGCCGACCACGGCGCTGGTCGGGTCGAGGTCGCTCATCACGCTGGGCATGGCGGTGCTGCAGACGGTGATCTTCCTCGCGGTCGGGGTCTTCGCGTTCGGGCTCAAGCTCAGCGGCCAGTGGTGGCTCGGGATCCCGGTGCTGCTCGCCGGAGCGCTGGCGTTCATGTCGGTCGGGCTGCTCGTCGGTGCGGTCTCCAAGACCCCGGACGGGGCGTCGGGCCTGGCCAACGTCATTATCCTGCCGATGGCCTTCCTGTCGGGCACCTTCATCCCGCTCGAGGCGGCTCCGCCGTGGATGAGCGTGCTCGCCAAGGTCCTGCCGATGGGTCAGCTCAACTCGGGCGTCTCGGCGGTCATGGTCCGCGGCCAGGGAGCCGAGGCGGTCTGGGTGCCGATCGCCGTGCTGCTCGCCTTCACCGTCGTCGTCGGCCTGGTCGCGGCCAAGGTCTTCCGCTGGGACGCCGATTGAGCTCGGCCGGTCAGCCGAGCCGGTGCACCCGAGCCTCCCAGGGCCCGAGCTCGCCCGGTGCCGCACCGCGGTCGGCGCCGGGCGGCATACCGGAGCCGAGCACGACCGGGGCGCCCAGCCACTGCGCCGGAAGCTCGACCGACACCGGCTGCGAGCCGAGGTTGGCGATGCACAGCAGGGCCGCCTGCCCGGCGCGGCGGGTGAAGGCCCACACCGTCGGGTGGTCGGCGAGCAGCAGTTCGTAGCGACCGTCGACGACCAGCGGCTCCTCGCGGCGCAGCCGGATCAGCCGCTGGTAGTGCGCGAACACCGACTCCGGGTCCCCGACCTGAGCGGCGGCGTTGACCGTGCGGTGCTCCGGATTGACCGGCAACCACGGTGTGCCGGTGGTGAATCCGGCGTGCGGCGAGTCGTCCCACTGCATCGGCGTGCGGGCGTGATCGCGGCTCTGCACGTTGACGGCGGCCAGCACCGCCGCCGGGTCGGTCCCACCGGCGAGCTGGTGCGCCGACCAGTTGCGCGACTCGACGTCGTCGAGTTGGTCGAGCGAGGTGAAGGGGTAGTTGCCCATGCCGAGCTCCTCCCCCTGGAAGACGAAGGGGGTGCCGCGCTGCAGGTGCAGCACGGTGGCCAGCGCCTTGGCCGACTCGCTGCGGTATGCCGCGGGCTCGCCGTATCGGGACACCGGCCGGGGCTGGTCGTGGTTGGCCCAGTAGAGCGAGTTCCAGCCGACGTCGGCCAGGCCCTCCTGCCAGCGGGACATGACCTGCTTCATCCGCAGCCAGTCGACCGGCCGGACGTCGTAGCGGCCGGCCGGGCCGTGGTCGACGCCCATGTGCTCGAACTGGAAGACCATGTCGAACTCGTCCGCCGCCGGGTCGGTGAACCGCTGGGCGTCCGCGACGGTCGCTCCGGGGCACTCGCCGACGGTGATGAGCTGCCTTGTCCCCCAGACTGATCGGTGCATCTCCTGGCAGTAGTCGTGGACCCGGGGGCCGTTGAAGAACCACCCGTTACCGTCCGCGTCGAGCTGCTTGGAGACCAGGTTGATGACGTCGAAGCGGAAGCCGTCGACCCCCCGGTCGAGCCACCAGCGCAGCATGGCGTAGACCGCCTCGCGCACCTGTGGGTTGTCCCAGTTGAGGTCCGGCTGGCGCCGCTCGAACAGGTGCAGGTAGTAGTCGCCGCTCGGGTCCGGCTCCCAGGTGGGGCCGCTGAAGAAGGACACCCAGTCGGTCGGCTCACCGCCCGGCTCGCCGAGCGCGAAGCCGGCCCGCGGTGGCCGCCACCAGTACCAGTCCCGTTTGGCCGAGTCCCGCGACGAGCGGCTCTCGACGAACC
>CAZYHR010000015.1:19679-25548 GCA_964647395.1 uncultured Intrasporangiaceae bacterium
GAACCACGGGTGCTGGTCGCTGGTGTGGTTGACGACGATGTCGATGACCAGGCGCAGGTCGCGGGCGTGCAACTCCGCGACGAGCCGGTCGACGTCGGCGAGCGTGCCGAACATCGGGTCGACGTCCTGGTAGTCGCTGATGTCGTAGCCGTTGTCGGCCTGCGGCGAGCGGAAGAACGGCGACACCCACACGACGTCCGCGCCCAGCCGCTTGATGTGGTCCAGGCGCGAGATCAGCCCGGGCAGGTCGCCGATCCCGTCGCCGTTGCTGTCGGCGAAGCTGCGCGGATAGACCTGATAGACCACCGAGGTTCGCCACCACGGTCCGGACATCGACGCCCCCTTTTCGCCCTGGTCGCTGCGCGCGGGGTATGCCGCTCGCGCCGCCACCGGCGTGGCCGCGGCCCTCACGCTACTCGCCGGCGGGTGGGCCGGCAGGCGGACTCCGGTGCCGGCATCGGCTGTTCGGTCGACTGCGGACCGGGAGTGGGGTGTGCCACATTGGCCGCGTGACCAGCACCGCTCGCCTGCGCGCTCTCGCCCTCTCGCTGACCGCCCTCGTCCTGACCGGCGGGAGCGTCGTGGCGGCCTCCCCGGCCGCTGCCGACGGTCCCGGCGTCGGCACGCCCTGGGTGGCCACGGTCGGCGACAGCTACATCTCGGGTGAGGCCGGCCGCTGGGCCGGCAACAGCAACGTCAGCTCGTCCCGGGTGGACGCGCTGGGCTCCACGGCCTACTTCGACAACGCCACCCGCACCGCCGAGCAGATCGAGCGGTGCCACCGGGCGTGGTCGGCGTCGGCCTACGTAGGCGGTGGCGTCGGAGGGGTCGACCTCGCCTGCTCGGGAGCCAGGACCGGCACGGTCACGACCAGCGACGGCTACTTCAAGCCGGGGCTGGACTTCTATGACAACGGTGCCGGGCGGGTCGGTCAGGCCAAGGCTCTGCAGCAGTTCGCCGCGACGCACAACGTGCGGATGGTCGTGGTCAGCATCGGCGGCAACGACTTCAACTTCAGCGGAGTCGTGCAGAGCTGCGTGACGAACTTCCTGACCAGCCCGTCGTGGTGGCCGGACTACTGCTACGACGACTCGTCGGTGACGGCGAACTTCACCGCCGCCAACGTCAGCGCGGTCCGGTCCCGGATCAGCGCCTCGCTGCAGAACGTGCGCCAGGCGATGCGCAACTCCGGCTACGCCGACGCGGCGTGGACGCTGGTCGTGCAGACCTATCCGTCCCCGGTGCCCAGCGCCGCCGGCTTCCGTTACAGCCAGTCCGGTTACACCCGGCAGAGCACCGGGGGCTGCGGCTTCTGGAACAAGGACGCCGACTGGGCCAACGCGACCGCGCTGCCGACGATCAACGCCGCCGTGCGCGGCGCGGTCGCCGACTCCGGAGTGGCCGGGGCCAAGGTCCTCGAGCTGCAGTCGGCGTTCAACGGTCGCCGCCTGTGCGAGAACACCGTCGGCCTGCTCGAGGAGAAGGGCCTGACGAGCTGGACCCAGGCCGGGGCCGTCGACAAGAGCGAGTGGGTCAACCAGATCCGCACCATCTCGACCGCGACGTCGGACTACTACATCCAGGAGTCGCTGCACCCGAACTACTGGGGTTCGCTGGCCGAGCGCTCCTGCGTCCGGCAGGCCTACAACGGCGGCGCCGTCAAGGGCGGCACGTGCACCATCGCCGGCACCGGCCTGGTCAACGGCGAGCCGCGGATGACCCTCAAGTAGCAGGGCCACCCCGGGCGGTCAGGTCGCGGTCCGCCGCGCCGGGCACCCGGTCCTGCGGTCAGCCGCGATCCCGGTCGGTCAACTCGAGCAGTTCGTCCCAGGTGGCGATCTTGGTGCGGACGCGGCCCTTGGCCTGACCGCGCTCGATCTCGGCGGTGTCGATGGCGCGCCAGTCGGCCATCGTCGTCGGCGCCTCGCCGCGGGCCGCGAGCAGGTCGACCAGCTCGGTGGACGGGGTGAGCCGGTCGGGCTCGGCGAGCAGGTCGGCGACCAGGTGCCGCACGGTCTGGGCGGCGTCGGACTTGTTCGTGCCGATCACCCCGACCGGGCCGCGCTTGAGCCAGCCGACGACGTATTCCCGGGGGTGCACCTGGCCGACCAGGTCGACGACCCGGCCCTGCTCGTTGGGTACGACGCCCCGGACCGGGTCGAACGGCACGCCGGGCAACGGGATCGACCGATAGCCGATCGCGCGCAGCACCAACTGGACCGGCAGCCGCTCGGTCTCGCCGGTGCCCACGACCCGGCCGGACTCGTCCAGCCGGGTCCGTTCGACGACCAGCGCCTCGACCCCTCCGGTGCCCTCGATCGCCACCGGGCGGCGCCAGAAGAGCAGGTGCAGCCGGCGCCTGGCGTCGGGCACCTGGGTGGCGGCGGCCTCGCGCAGGATCTCGACGTTGGCCTTGGTCCGCCGGTCCAGCTCGTCCGGTATGCCGTCGAACGCGTCGGCGTTCACGCTCACCTGCACGCCGGGGGTGCGCAGCAGCTCGCGCAGCTCGACGGTGGTGAAGGCCGCCAGGTGGGGGCCCCGCCGGCCCACCACGTAGATGTCGTCGCAGCGATGGGCCCGCAGCTCGGCGAGCACCGACTCAGGCATGTCGGTCGCCTCGAGGGCCTCGCCGGTCTTGGCCAGGATACGCGCCACGTCGACGGCGACGTTGCCGACCCCGATGGTCGCGGCGGCCCAGACGCCGGTCAGGTCCTGGGCCGGCGCGTCCGGGTGGCCCGAGTACCACGCGACGAACTCGCGCGCGGCCCGGCTCCCGGCCAGCTGCTCCCCCGGGACGGCGAGCTGCATGTCCTCACTCGCGCCCGCGGCATACACCACGGCGTCGTAGGCCGCGAGCAGGTCCTCGCGGTGCAGGTTGCGGCCCAGCTCGAGATGGCCCAGGAAGCGCACGCCCGCGCTGTCGAAGGTCTTGGCCAGCGCCGCGGCGACCGACTTGATGTTCTGGTGGTCGGGGGCGACGCCGTAGCGCAACAGCCCGTAGGGGGTGGGCAGCCGATCGATGAGGTCGACCTCGACCGGCACCTCGGACTGGCCGACGAGCGCCTGGGCAGCGAAGAGCCCGGAGGGTCCGGCCCCGACGATCGCGACCCGTCGTCCCGCAGCCATGGTGCCTCCTGCACCTCGATGTGGTCGAAGGCAGCCTAGCCGCCGGCCGGGCCGCGGTCCGGCTCGAGGTGACCGGGACAACCGGTCAGCGCAGTTCGCGGATCACCAGCCCGGTGCGCAGCTTGGGGGTGAAGAAGGTCGACTTCGGCGGCATGAGCAGACCCTCGCGGGCGGTCCGCTCGATCTCCGCGATGCCGGTCGGACGGATCAGCACCGCGGCGTCGGCCCGGCCCGCGGCGAGCGCCTCGAGCACCTCGGCCAGGCCGTGCTGATAGGTCAGGGCGACGCCCGACGCGTCGAGCGTGTGCTCCAGCCAGGCGCCGTCCAGGTCACGAATGCCGTCGAAGGCCCCCGGCCGCGGGGTGAGCCACTGCGCGCCGCCGTCGGGGGCCAGCACGACCGGGCGTCCGGTCACCACCAGGTCGGCCAGCAGTTGCGGGGTGGGGCGGGGCGCCGGGGTGAGCTCGAAGTCGCGGGCCAGCACGCGGCATACCTGCTCGTGCGGCAGCCCGCAGAGGAGCCGGTGGATCGCGTCGATCGCCAACTGTTCGGGCACGAGTTCGCCGACGAAGGCCAGGGTCAGCTCGGCGGGGGTGTCCACCCGGCCGGTCGCCGCGCGGATCTCGTCGCGATAGTGGCGGGCCACGCCGTAGCGGTGGTGGCCGTCGGCGATGAGCACGTCGTCGGACCCGACGAGCGCCCCGATGGCGGCGATCCGGTCCGGGTCGGTGACCCGCTCGACGGAGTGCTCGACGCCGTCGACGGTCAGCGCACCGACCGGCTCGGCGGGCTCGCGGAGCAGTTCGGTCAAGCCGTGGGCGAGCGAAAGCCCCCACACCGCAGAGAGATTCGCGCGAGTGGCGCGGGTCAGGTCGAGCCGGTCGGTGGACGCCTTGGGCGTGGTCCGTTCGTGCGGCAGCACGCCGCCTGCGCCCTCGTCGACGACTTCGAGCGCGCCGAGCACCCCGACCAGGTCGCGGTCGGTGCCGGCCGCGTCGGTGAAACGCATCCGGTAGACGGTCAGGCTCGGCGTCTCGTCGCGGACCAGCACGCCGGCCGCGACCCACTCGGCCAGCCGCCGCGCCGCGTCCGGATAGTCGGTGGGCACGTCGAGGTGCACGACGTTGTCGCGGTGCCGCGAGCGCAGCCGCTCGACGTCGGCGTCGGACAGCACGTCGTAGGGCGGGGCGATGACCGCGTCGAGATCGGTGCCGGGGGCGTAGCGCAGGGCGGCGAAAGGCTCGAAGCGCGGCATACCGGGAGTCTAGGCAGGCCGGCTCGTCGTCGAACGGGCAGCCGGCCGTGGCAGGATCGGCGGCGATGAACTTCTACTCGGTCTACGAGCACGGCTTCGCGCGGGTGGCGGCGTGCACGATCCGCACCGCGCTGGCCCGGCCGCACGCCAACGCGGACGAGATCCTCGCGCTCGCCACGCAATGCCACGACGAGGGGGTGGCGGTCGCGGTCTTCCCCGAACTCGCGCTGACCGGCTACTCGGTGGACGACCTCGTGCTGCAGGACGCCCTGCTCGACGCGGTGCAGGGGGCGCTCGACGACCTCGTCGAGCAGAGCCGCGGGCTGCGCCCGGTGCTCGTCGTCGGCGCACCGCTGCGGCACCGAAACCGGGTCTTCAACTGCGCCGTGGTCATCCACCGCGGCCAGTTCCTCGGGGTGGTGCCCAAGTCCTACGTCCCGACCTACCGGGAGTTCTACGAGGGCCGCCAGATCGCCGCCGCCGGCCAGGTGCGCGGCAGCCTGTGGTTCGGCGACCGGGCCGTGCCCTTCGGCCCGGACCTGCTGTTCCGCGCCGTCGACCTGCCCGACCTCGTGCTGCACGTCGAGATCTGCGAGGACCTGTGGGTGCCGGTGCCGCCGTCCGCCGAGGCCGCCCTGGCCGGGGCGACGGTGCTGGCCAACCTGTCGGGGTCACCGATCACCGTCGCCAAGGCGCGCGAGCGGCACCTGCTGTGCGAGTCGGCGTCGTCCCGGTGCCTCGCGGCCTACGTGTATGCCGCTGCGGGAGAGGGCGAGTCGACCACCGACCTGTCCTGGGACGGGCAGTGCCTGATCTACGAGAACGGCACGCTGCTGGCGCAGGGAGAGCGGTTCGTCGACGGGGGCAGCATCGTGACGGCCGACGTCGACCTGGGGAGGCTGCGTCAGGAGCGGATGCGGCAGGGCACCTTCGACGACAACCGGCGCGCCCACGCCGAGCGGGTCGACGCCTTCCGCGAGGTCGGCTTCGAACTCGACCCGTGCGTCGGGGACATCGGGTTGCGCCGGGTCGTCGCGCGCTATCCGTTCGTGCCGGACGACGCCTCGATGCTCGCCCAGGACTGCTACGAGTCCTACTCGATCCAGGTGCACGGCCTCGAGCAGCGGATGCGCTCGATCGGCTCGCCGAAGATCGTCATCGGCGTCTCGGGCGGACTCGACTCGACCCACGCGCTGCTCGTCGCCGCCCGGGCGATGGACCGACTCGGCCGGCCGCGCACCGACATCCTCGGCTTCACCATGCCGGGCTTCGCGACCTCCGAGCACACCAAGGGCAACGCCATCGCGCTCATGCAGGCGCTCGGCATCACCTGGGAGGAACTGGACATCCGGCCGACGGCCACCCAGATGCTCACCGACCTGGGCCACCCGTTCGGACGCGGCGAGGCCGTCTACGACGTGACCTTCGAGAACGTCCAGGCCGGCCTGCGCACCGACTACCTGTTCCGCATCGCCAACCAGCGCGGCG
>CAZYHR010000015.1:25567-42137 GCA_964647395.1 uncultured Intrasporangiaceae bacterium
ACCTATGGCGTGGGCGACCAGATGAGCCACTACGGGGTCAACGCGGGCGTGCCGAAGACGTTGATGCAGCACCTGATCCGCTGGGTCATCGCGTCGGGGCAGTTCGACGACAGCGTGTCAGGGACGCTGCAGTCGATCCTCGACACGACGATCACCCCGGAGCTCATCCCCGCCCAGGCGGGCGTGGCGGCGCAGTCGACCGAGGCGACCATCGGCCCCTATGCGCTGCAGGACTTCTCCCTGTACTACCTGCTGCGCCACGGCATGCCGCCCTCGAAGATCGCGTTCCTCGCCTGGCACGCCTGGCACGACGCGGACGCCGGGCACTGGCCGGCGGGTTTCCCCGAATCCGCGCGTGCGGCATACGATCTCGCGACGATCCGGCACTGGCTGGAGGTCTTCCTCAAGCGCTTCTTCGCCAACCAGTTCAAGCGCACCGCCCTGCCCAACGGCCCCAAGGTCGTCCGCGGTGGGTCGCTGTCGCCCCGCGGCGACTGGCGGATGCCGTCCGACGCCTCGGCGCAGGTCTGGCTCGACGAACTGCACCGCAACGTGCCCGAGAGTTGAGCGTGCCGATGCGCGACCCCTTCGACCGAATCGTCATCGTCGCCGACGACCTCACCGGTGCCGTCGACAGCGCCGCGTACCTGGCCACCGCCGGCTCGGTGGCCATGCCGTTCGGCAGCGACGGGCCCTGGCCGGTGGCCACCGTGCTCACCCTCGACACCGAGAGCCGCGAGATCCCGGCCGCGGACGCCGCCCGCGTCGTCGGCGCGGTGGTGGCTCGGGCGGCGGCGACCGGGGCGCAGGTGGTCAAGAAGATCGATTCCATCCTGCGGGGCAACGTCGCCGTCGAGATCGACGCGGCCCGACGGGCCCTGGCCGCCGCCGGGCCGGCTGGAGCCGAACTGCCGCTCGTCGTCCTGGCCCCGGCCTTCCCCGGGGTGGGCCGCACGACGGTGGGCGGGGTCGTGCTCGTGCACGGTGAACCGCTGACGACTGGGGCCGGCGGCGGTGACCTCGGCGTCGTGCTCGGCGCGGCCGGGCTGACGAGCACGATCCTGGCCGCGCCGCCGGACCCCGCGACCGTGACGGCGGCGATCGAGCGGGCCACGACCGACGCCCTCGTCGTCGATGCCGAGACCGACGCCGACCTCGACGTCGTCGTGCGCGGCGCCGTCGCCGCGGGCCGGCCGACGTTGCTGGTCGGCTCCGGCGGGCTGGCCCGGCCCTTCGCCGGGCTACTCGACCGCTCCGGCCGCCGGGACCTGCCCGCCCTGGCCGGCCCGGTGCTGGTCGTCGTGGGCAGCCACTCGCCCGTCGCGCTCGCCCAGCAGCAGGTGCTGGCCGGGCAGGGGGTTCCCGTCGTGGCCTGGCGCCCCGGCGAACACGACCGCGTGACAACGGGTCTCGTGCGTGCGCTGGAGACGGGGGCGGCCGTGCTCGCCCCTGACCGCAGCCTGCCCGTCGACCTGTCGCTCGCCCGGGCGGTCGCCGACGGACTGGCCGATGCGGCGCTGGCCGTGCTCCCCGACCTCGGCACCCTGGTCGGGACCGGCGGCGAGACCGCTCGGGCGATCCTGGCCCGCGCCGGGGTCGACCACCTGCAGGTGCGCGGCGAACTCGAGCCCGGGCTGGTCGTCTCGACCGTGGCCGGCCGAGCCCTGAGCGTCGTCACCAAGGCGGGCGCGTTCGGCGACGAGCGGGCGCTCGCCCGCGTCGTCACGCGGGCAGGGACGCGCCGGCACAGATGACCAGGGTCTGACCGGTGATCATCTCGCCGGTCGGCTCGAGCAGGTAGCGCACGAGCGTCGCCACCTCGTCGGGCCGCACGAGCCGGCCGAGCGGTGGCGCGACGGGGGGTGTCGCGACCCGGCCGGGATCGGTGAGCATCGGGGTGTCGGTGGGGCCGGGCGCGACGACGTTGACGGTCACCGATCGGCCGGCCAGCTCGGCACCCCAGGCCCGGGCCAGAGCCGGGAGCGCGGCCTTCGTCGCGGCATACTGGCTCTTGCCGGGGACACCCGCCATGGTGCGCGAGCCGACGAGGACGATGCGGCCCCCGTCGCGGACCCGGTCGAGCAGCCCGTCGACGAGTTGTTCGGCGGCGCCGACGTGCACCCGCCACATCTGATGTCCCGCACCGTGATCGAGCTCGCCCAGCCGAGCGGTCCGCTGCAGTCCCGCGGCGTGGACGATCGCGGTGAGCTGCGGATGTGCACCGCGGATCTCGCCGATGGCCCGGTCCAGGTCGGCTGCGCTGCCGAGGTCGCACCGGACCCAGTCGAGGTCCAGGCCGGCGGGGGCGCCGCGGCTCAGACCGGCCACCGCCCAGCCGTGGGCGAGCAGGTCGCGCGCCACCGCGTGCCCGATGCCGGAGCTCACCCCGGTGACCAGGGCGACCGGGCGCGGGTCGGTGGTCAAGGCTCAGCCCTCGGCCCGGCCGCCGGCCCGGTGTCGCGCGATGACGTGGGCGGGCAGGTGCAGGTGCCGGATCGCCTGCCGGTGGTGGGTGTAGGCCACGTGGAGGTCACCGTCCGGGCCCGGCAACACGGATGGATAGGACAGCTCGCGGTTGACGCCGTCCCGGGAGTTGTTCGACATGCAGTAGCCGTCGCCGACGGCCAGGTCCCAGCGCACCGGCCAGTTGCGGCCGTCGTCGTCGGACAGCAGCAGGGTCATCGGGGCCCGCGGGGCACCCCAGAAGGCGCGCCGGGCGCCGGCCGTCTCGTCGGCCTCGGGGTCGGTCTCGAGCCGTTGCGGGCCGTCGACGTCCTTGACCCCCTCGTCGTCGATCTCGTCGTAGAGCGAGACCCGACGCTCGGTCGCGTCGAGGCGGCTGCTCCAGTTGGCGACCATCGCCAGCCGACCGGCGCCGCGGGCGACCGCCTGGATCGAGCTGTTGTTGTTGGGGATCGGCATCGGGGTCGGCGCGGCCCAGGTCTCGCCGTCGTCGGTCGAGGTCGTCTCGTGGACGTGGTCGGCCCAGCGGCTGCGATAGCACGCCCACAGCGAGCCGTCCTGACGGACAACGATGTTCATGTGGACGCAGCCGAGTGAGTCAGGCACCCGCACCTCGCGCCACGAGGCGGCCCCGTCGTCGGAGATCCACACGCTGCTGTCGTCGCTGTGGCCGGCCCACTTCTGGCCGGGGACGGTGACGCAGTTGAAGACCGGCAGCAGCAGTCGCCCGCTGCGCAGCCGCACCGGAGGTTGGCGCACGAAGACCCCGCCCCGATCGGTCGCCGGCAGCAGCACGGTCGTCGGGCCCCAGGTGGCGCCGCCGTCGCGGGACACCCGGCGGCGCACCTCGGCGGTGTCCTGGTTGCCGGCGACCTGCGCGGTGTAGAGCAGCCACAGCTCGTCGGGGCCGGCGCTGAAGAGGATCGGGTTCTGCTCCGACCTGGTGGCGTCGTCCGACAGCGGCACCGGGTCGAGCCAGGTGTCCGACCCGGCGGGCAGCCGCGACAGGTAGGCAGTGATGTCCGCGACGCCCTCCTGGGTGCCGCCGAACCATACGCAGGCCAGGTCGCCGCCGGGCAGCCAGGCGAGGTTGGCGGCGTGGCACTGCACGGTCGGGGTCGGCAGGTATGCCGCGCGGCCGCGGGTGCGGGGGTCGTCGCGCAACACCCCGTCGGCCCGGACGGGGTCGCCGTCGGCCGGGTCGGGGACGCCGGTCGCGTCATGACGGTCGCCGGTCATGACCGGCCCCGGGCGGCCCGCAGGTGCTCGGCGGCCGCCTGCTCCAGATGCACCAGGTCGGAGGAAACGGTGGTCAGCGGATAGTCCTGGGCGGCCCGCTGTGCGGCGACCTGCCCGGACGGGGTGTGGAAGCCGGCGCACTTGCCGGCCGCCGCGGCGGCCCGGGCGATCCGCGCGGCCGCGGCCTCGAAGACGTCGTCGACGCTGTGGTCGACGGGGGATGCGCCACCGACGGCGATCCGCAGGTCGGAGGGCCCCACGTAGATCCCGTCGAGTCCCGGGACGGCGCAGATCTGCTCGACGTTGTCGAGCCCCTGCGGGGTCTCGATCATCGCCAGGACGATCGTCGATGCGTCCGCCTCGGCCGGCACGGGGCCGATCCGCAGGGCCGAGCGCATCGGGCCGTAGGAGCGCCCGCCCGCGGGTGGGTACTTCGCGGCGTGTACGGCCCGGGCGGCGTCCTCGGCGGTGTTGACGAGCGGGACGATGACGCCGGCGGCACCGGCGTCCAGGGCCTGACCGATCTGGAAGAAGTCGTTGGCCCCGACCCGCACGAGGCTCACCGACGCTCCCCCCGCCTGGACGGCCATGATGCCGGCGAGCAGACCGGAGTAGTCGAGCAGCCCGTGCTGGGCGTCGAAGCACACGTAGTCGTAGCCGAGCCGGCCCACCCGCTCGGCCGCCACCGGAGCGTCCATGACCATCCAGTAGCCGACGATCCGCTCGCGGGCCCGCAGGCGGCGGGCGAAGACGGCGGCCTCTGCGGAGTTGCTCATCGGTTGTACCCCGGCATCGACCCGAGCAGCGGTGCGCTCGCCGCGTCACACGCGGTGAGGACCTCGGCGGGCAGCGGACCGGCCGCCGCCGCAGCGACATTGGCGGCCAATTGCTCCGGCTTGGAGCCGCCGAGCAGGATCGCCGACACCACCGGCTTGGCGAGCAGCCAGCGCAGGGCGAGCTCGGGCAGACCGATCCCGGCCTCGGCCGCGATCTCGCCGAGGCGCTCGACGGCACCGAAGGTGGCCTCGTTCCAGTAGCGGTCGGTGTACATCGTCGCGAGGGCCGAGGTGGCGAACCGGCCGTCGGTGGGCGCCGCGTCGAAGCGATGCCGGCCGGTGAGCAGTCCTCCGCCGAGCGGGTTGTAGACGACGGTCGCGAGCCCCTTGGTCGACGCGAACTCGGCATACTCCGCCTCGATCCGTCGGGCCACGAGGTTGTAGAGCTGCTGGGCGATGACCGGGCGCGGTGTCCCGGTCGCGTCGCACGCGGCATACACATCCGCTACCTGCCAGGCCGCGAAGTTCGAGACGCCGAAGGCCCGGATCCGGCCCTGCGCGATGAACTCGCCGAGGGCGCCGACGGTCTGCTCGATCGGCACCGACCGGTCCGGCTGGTGCAGGTAGTAGAGGTCGACGTAGTCGGTGCCCAGCCGGGTCAGACTGGCCGCCAACGACGCCCGCAGCGCTGACGGGGAGAGCAGCGGCTCACCGCCGGCGTCGCCCGGGTAGATGCCGGCCTTGGTCGCGATGGTCACCGCGGAGCGGCGACCCCGCAGGATCTGGCCGACCATCCGCTCGCTGGCCCCGGCGGCGTACCCGTTGGCCGTGTCGAAGTGCGTGATACCGGCATCGAGGGCCGCGTGCACCATCGCGGTGGCGGTCGGCTCGTCGACGGTGTCGCCGAAGGTCATCGTGCCGAGCACGAGCTGCGGCACCGGCAGGGGTACTCCGGCCAGGTCCAGGGTCTTCATGCGGGCCTTCCCTCGGCGGCACGGGATGCGGCGATGTGCCGGATCAGTTGACGCGGTTTGATGCCGGTCATCATCGACGGCTCGAGCGCGGAGCGGCGCAGCCGCTGGGTGTACTCCTCCCGAGGTCGGGCGAGCAGGTCGTCGGTGCTGCCCTGCTCGACGATGCGCCCGGCGCGCATGACCACGGTCTGCTGCGAGATCGCCCGCACGACACCGAGATTGTGCGAGATGAACAGGTAGGTCAGGCCGGTGTCGCGCTGCAGGTCGGCGAGCAGCTCGAGCACCTGAGCCTGCACCGAGACGTCGAGCGCGCTGGTCGCCTCGTCGCAGACGAGCAGCTCGGGCTCGGACGCCAGCGCCCGGGCGATGCCGATCCGCTGTCGCTGTCCGCCGGAGAACTCCGGCGGTTTGCGCTCAAGGGCGGTGCGGGGCAGCCCGACCCGGTCGATGAGCTCGGCGGCCTTGGCGTTGCGCGCCTGCGCGGAGCGCTCGCCGCGGACCGCGATCGGCTCGGCGACGATCTGCTGGGCGGTGAGGTGGGGGTCGAGCGAGCCGTAGGGGTCCTGGAAGACCATCTGGACCTGGTAGCGGATCGGACGCAGCTGGTTCTCGGTCAGCGGCGCCAGGTCGGTGCCGTCGAGCAGGATCTGACCCGAGGTCGGCTTGAGCAGGCGGACCAGGGCCTTGGCGACGGTGGACTTGCCGCAGCCGGACTCGCCGACGACGGCCAGCGTGCCGCCGCGCGGGACGCTGAACGACACGTCGTCGACGGCGCGGAAGGCCTCCTTGCCGGCGCCGTACTCGACGACGAGGTTGCGGACCTCGAGCAGGGGCACGGGGTCGGTCGGCATGGGGTCCGTCGGCATGGGGTCCGTCGTCATGGGGTCCGTCGGCATGGGGTCAACCATCGGTGGGCTCCTGGTCCGGGGCGGGGGTGGCGGGCGTGTACATGATCTCGCCGGTGGCCACCTGGGCGACGACCGGTGCGACCCGCGGCGGTTCCTGCCCGACGGGCAGGGCCTCGTCGGCGGCGGGCGCGTCCTCGGGGTGCCGGAGGGCGGGATCGTCCCAGGGCCCCAGCTCGGGGATGGCCGCGAGCAGCCGTTGGGTGTAGTCCTGCTGGGGACGGTCGACGACGTCCTCGACGGGACCGCCCTCGACGAAGACACCTGACTTCATGACGTACACCCGGTCGCTCATCAGCCGGGCGACGCCCAGGTCGTGGGTGATGAGCAGGATGCCGATGCCGGTGCGCTCCTGCATCTCGAGCAGCAGGTCGAGGATGCCGGCCTGGACGGTGACGTCGAGCGCGGAGGTGGGTTCGTCGGCGACGATGAGGTCGGCGTCGGTGGAGACGGCCATGGCGATGAGCACGCGCTGGAGCATGCCGCCGGACAGCTGGTGCGGGTAGGCATCGAACTGCTTCTCCGGGTTGCGGATGTGCACGTGCTCCATGAGCTCGAGGGCCCGCGCCTTGCCGGCCCCCTTGCTCACCGAGGGGTCCTTGATGCGGATCGCCTCGACCATCTGCCGGCCGATGGTGAGGATCGGGTTGAGCGAGGTCATCGGGTCCTGCGGGATGAGCACCACCGCCCGGCCCCGCAGCCGGTTGATGACCGAGCGGTTGCCGGTCGTGTCCTGGCCGGTGATCTCCGCGGTGCCGGAGATCACCGCGAGGTCGTCGGGCAGCAGGCGCAGGATCGCCATCGCCGTCGTCGACTTGCCCGACCCGGACTCGCCGATGATCGTCACGGTCTCGCCGCGGTCGATGTGGAAGCTCACCCCGTCGACGGCGCGGATGACGCCGTTGCCGGTCATCAGTTCGACCTGCAGGCCCTCGACGGTGAGCAGTCGCTGCGCAGCAGGTGCGGTGGCCATCACTCCGTCGCCTTCCCACGGCGCACCCGGTCGCGCAGGCCGTCACCGAACAGGTTGACGCCGATGACGAGCAGGGCGATGACGATGCCGGGGATGGTGACCAGCCACCACTTGCCGGTGACGAACAGTTCCCGGCCGTCGGAGATGATGCCGCCCCAGGTGGGATAGGGCCGCTGGACGCCGGCACCGAGGAAGGCCAGGGCGCTCTCCAGCAGCACGGCTTGGGCGAGCAGCAGCAGGACGACGACGAGGGCCTGCTGGAGGATGTTGGGGATGATGTGCTTGACGATGATCGCGACCCGGTGCAGTCCGAGGACCCGGGCCGCCGCGACGTAGGGCTTCTCCCGCTCGACGAGGACCAGCGCCCGGGTGATGCGGGCGGGCTCGGGCCACTGGGCGAAGGCGATGACGAGGGTGATGACCAGGACCGACGTGCCGAAGAGCGCGACGACCAGCAGGAGCATGAGCAGCAGCGGCAGGGACATCTGCGCCTCGAGCAGCCGGGAGATCACCACGTCGGTCCGCCCGCCGTAGAAGCCCGCGGCGGCCCCGGCGACGATGCCGACGAACCCGGACACGATGATGGCGAGGATGCCGATGGTCAGCGAGGTCTGCCCGCCGAACAGGATGCGGGACAACAGGTCCCGGCCGTTGGGGTCGGTGCCGAGCAGGTGGCCGGGCGATAGCGGCGGGAGCGAGGACTCGCTCAGCTGGCCGACGATCGGGTCGGGCAGCGGCAGGACCCGGGCCAGGGCCACCGGGACGATGACCAGGCCGGCGCAGATCGCGCCGAGCCACATCTTCAGGGCGCTGTAGCGGGCCCGCCGGGCGGCGGCCGAACGGCGCAGCCGGGCCGGGGTGACGGCCGACGGGCGCGCCGCGTCGGGCGAGATGGCGGTCATGAGCTGGCCTGTCCGAGTCGGACCCGCGGGTCGAGCAGCGGGTAGAGGAGGTCGACGAACAGCTGAACCACCAGCGCCAGGACGATGGTGACCAGCACCGTGGCCTGGATCAGCGGGAAGTCCCGTTGCTTGAGGGCGTTGATGACGAGCTCGCCGACACCCGGCCACTTGAAGACGACCTCGACGATGACGACGCCGTTGAGCATCGCGGCGAAGCGGGTGCCCAGGGCGGTGACGACGGGGATCGCCGAGTTGGCGAAGGCGTAGCGCCACACGAGCAGCCGCTCCGAGACACCCCGCGAGCGGGCGACCGTGAGATAGGGAGCGGTGAGGTTGGCGACCATCTCCCGGCGGACCAGCCGGGAGATGAGCGCCACCTGCAGGATGGCGATGGTGATGGTCGGCAGCACGATGGAGGTGATGGACGTGAAGCCGGACGGGGAGAACCACCGCAGGTTGACCGCGAAGATGATGAGCAGGACGAAGCCGATCCAGAAGTCCGGCATCGACTGCCCGGCGATGGTCAGCATGTTGGCGCCGAGTTCGCCGGAGGTGTTGTTGCGTCGGGCCATCCACACGCCGAGCGGGATCGCGACGAGGGCGGTGACGAGGATCGCCGCGACCGCGAGCGTGATGGTGTAGGGCAGCCGCTCCAGGACGACCTCGACCGCCGGGCGCTTGAAGAAGAACGACGTGCCGACGTCGCCCTGGATCAGCTTGGTGAGGAACATCCAGAACTGGACCGGGATGGACTGGTCCAGCCCGAACTCCCGTCGGATCGCCTCGAGCTGCTCGCTGGTGGGGTTGGGCGGGGCGTAGTTGGCAGCCGGGTCACCGGGCGCCATCCGCAGCAGGACGAAGACCGCCGCGGTGGCCAGGAACGCGGTGAGGACCGTCTGCCCGATCCGGTTGAGAACGTACCTCCACATGGGTCAGCCCGAGACGGTGACGGAGCCGATGTCGTAGGAGTTGGTGGCCCGCAGCGTGAGGCCGCCGACCCGCTTGCGCTTGGCGAGCACGTTGTTGGGGGTCCACGCCCACATCGCCGGCCACTGCGCCCAGATCTTCTCCTGGGCCTGCTTGAGCAGCTCGTTGCGCTTGGCCGTGTCCGACTCGGCGTCGGCCTGGGTCAGCAGGGCCGAGATGTCCGGGAAGATGAAGCCGTGGTAGGTGTCGCGGGTCTTCTCCTTCTCCGCCGTGCCCCCGTACTGCCCGATGAGGTTGGTCAGCGCCAGTCCGGTCTGGTTGCCGTAGCCGTTGGCCAGCACGTCCCAGTCGCCGGCCTCCCCGCGCCGCCAGGCGTTGATCTCGCCGCCCTTGGGGATCATCTTGAGCTCGGGCTGCACGCCGACGGCGGTGAGCATCTGCGCGATCGCCTCGAGCACCCGTGAGGCACCGGCGAACTCGGCGTCCTCCCAGATGATGACGAGCTTGAGGCCGGCGGCCCCGGCCTCCTGGAGCATCTGCTGGGCCTTGGCCTTGTCGAAGGTGTACGCCCCGGTCTTGGCGAAGCCGGCCAGAGTCTTGGGCACGACACCCTCGGCCGAGCTGACCTGACCGTCCATGAGCGCCTTGATGAGCGCGTCGTGGTCGATGGCGTACGAGAGTGCCTCGCGGACCTTGACGTTGGCGATCGGCGACGGGGCGGTCTTGCGGAAGTTGTAGAAGAGGTGGATGAGCCGGGTGCCGGGGCTCTCGATGACGTCGACGTTCGGGTCGGTCTTGAGCTTGGCGGCGCTCTCGGGGGTGATCGTGTCGATGACGTCGGTCTGGCCCGAGGTGATGGCGATGACCCGGGCGCCCTCCTCCTCCTGGTAGGCGACGTTGATCTCGTCGAGCTTGGGGGCGGTGGCCCAGTAGTTGGGGTTGCGGGTCAGCCGGTAGGTGCCGGTGCCGGTGTCGGCGCTCGCGATGACGAACGGGCCGGTGCCGATGCCGGTCGACAGGTCCTCGGGCTTGTTGTCCTTGGCCGGGGTGATGAGGATGTTGGACATCAGCGAGTTCAGCGACACCACGGGCTTGGTCGTCGTCAGCGTGAAGGTCGTGTCGTCAACCTTGGCGAACTTCGGCTGCTCCGGGAACTGGGAGGCGACGTAGCTCGCCTTGACCTGGAAGTACATCTTCAGGGCTGTGTCGACGTCCTCGACCGCGACCTTGGAACCGTCGCTGTATTTGATGTCGTTGCGCAGCTTGACCGTCCAGACGGTCGGCGAGGTCTGCTCGAACCTCTCGGCCAGCACGAGTTGCGGGGTGAGGTCATCGCCGATCTTCGTCAGCGCCTCGCGGACCGCTCGCTGCACGGTCGCCGCGGCGTCGTACTGGTTGAGCTTGTTGTCCAGGCTGACGAGGTTGCGGTTGAGCATGATGCTGAGCTTGCCGCCGGCACCCCCGCCACCGGTCGCGCCACCTCCGGCCGTGGCAGGGCCGCTGGACTGCGGGCCGGCGCACGCGGCCAGGCCCGGGCCGAGCACGGCGCCGGCCCCGGCGAGCGAGGCGAACTTGAGGATCGAGCGGCGCGAGAGGCCCTCGACCGGTGCGGGGTTGGACGGGCCGAACTTCTGGGACATCTGGACTCCTCGATGAGCGATGGCCGGGCGGGTCGCCGTGACGCGCACCCTCGCGAATGGCCAAACCCTGCCACCATTGCGCGAAATGCGCAAGAGGGGTAGCGTCTTTCGCGTATCAACCGGCGCTCGAGCCCCACAGGCCGACCAATTCGTGGCGACCCTCACGATTCTGTGCGCGAAACGCGCATCGCTCCGGTGCGTTCCCGGCTCATCCCACTACCCGAGGAGACCCGATGACCACTGCACTGCCGAGGATCGCCGTGACCATGGGTGACGGGGCCGGCATCGGTCCCGAGATCATCGTCAAGGCGCTGGCCGACCCCGTGGTGGCGACGCTGGCCCGTGTCGTCGTGATCGGTGACGCCGGCCGGCTGCGGCAGGCGGCCGAGCTCACCGGCAGCGCGGTCGAGATCGTCACGGTCGCCGATGTCGACGACGCCGAACAGGTGCCGGGCCGGGTCAACGTCATCGACGTCGGGTTGCTCCCGGCCGACCTGCCGTTCGGGCAGTTGTCCGCGATCGCCGGGGACGCGGCATACCACTATGTCCGGGTGGCTGCCGAGCTCGCCGTCGCGGGCCAGGTCCAGGCGATCTGCACGGCACCGCTGAACAAGGAGGCGCTGCACGCCGGTGGCCACCAGTTTCCCGGTCACACAGAGCTGCTCGCTCACCTGACCGGGACCCCGGAGGTGTCGATGATGCTGTCGACCGAGCGGGTCAAGGTCATCCACGTCACGACCCACATCGGGCTGATCGACGCGGTCGCGCGGATCGAGCCGGGCCTGGTCGAGCGGGTCATCCGCCGGGGTCACCGGGCCCTGGTCGACGCCGGTGTCCCCAACCCCAGGATCGGCGTCTGCGGCATCAACCCGCACGCCGGCGAGAACGGGCTGTTCGGCTACGGCGAGGAGGAGGAGAAGATCAACCCCGGCGTCAAGGCGGCCCAGGCCGACGGCATCGACGTCCACGGGGCGCTGCCTGCCGACACGCTGTTCTTCCTCGCGGGACGCGGCGACTACGACCTGGTCGTCGCCATGTATCACGACCAGGGGCACGGGCCGGTCAAGGTGCTCGGGCTGGAGGCGGGCGTCAACGTCACGGTCGGCCTGCCGGTGATCCGCACGTCGGTCGACCACGGCACGGCCTTCGACATCGCCGGCAAGGGCATCGCCGACCATCGGTCGATGATCGAGGCGCTGCGGCTCGGGGCCGAGATGGCGGCCGCGCCGACCGACTGACCAGGCGCTAAGGTGCGCCCATGGTGAAGGTCAAGGCGGCGGCCGCCCGGCGCGCGGAGATCGTCTCCCTGGCCACCACCTCGGGGCTGGCCAGCGTCGAGGAACTCTCCGAGCAGTTCGGCGTCACCGCCTCGACCATCCGCCGAGACCTGGCCCGGCTCACCGCGCAGGGCAAGCTGGCGCGCACCTACGGCGGCGCGATGAGCATCGCGCACAGCCCTGAAGCGTCGTTGCGACAGCGACTCGGGGAGGCGCATGCAGCCAAGCGCGCCATCGGGCGCTGGGCCGCGGCGCAGGTGCGCTCCGGCGAGACCGTGCTGCTCGACGCCGGCTCGACCGTGGGTGCGCTCGCGCAGGGGCTGCACGAGCGCACCGAGCTCGCCGGGCTGCGGGTGGTCGCCGCGGGCCTGACCTCGGTCGGCATCCTCGCCGAGACCCCCGGCGTCGAGATCGTTTCTCTCGGAGGGAGATTGCGCCCGATTTCCCAGGCATTCGTCGGGCCGCTCGCCACGTCGGCGGTGACCCGGATGTCGTTCGACCGGGCGTTCATGGGAGCGGACTCAGTGCACGCCGAATGGGGCATCTGCGAGGCCGACCACGACCAGACCCGGCTCAAGGAGCTCATCATGGGTCGGGCCGAGCACACCTACGTCCTGGCTCACGCGGACAAGCTCGGCGCCACCGCCTTCCACGCCTGGGCCGTCATGCCCGCCCGGTGGACGCTGGTCACCGACGACGACGCGTCCGCGGAGCAGGTCGCGGCGTTCCGCGAGCAGGGCGTCGAGGTCGTCGTCGTCCCGGTCTGAGCCGAGCGGCCTCGTCACGCGGTCGGGTTCCAGCGGACCGTGAGCGCCAGAGCGCCGGCCACCAGCAGGGCGGCGAGGGCGGCCAGCCAGCCGGTGAGCTCGCGCTGCTCGCGCTGCATGACGACGTCGCGGGGCAGGTCGGCGAGCACCTGGGTGAGCTGCTGGGCGTCGGCGGCCGGGTGATAGGAGCCGCCGGTGGTGTCTGCCACCCGGCGCAGGGTCGGCTCGTCGACGGCGAGGAAGTTCCGCCAGTTGCCGCCACCGCCACCCCCGACATCAGGCGGGAGGTTACCGCGCGGCCCGAACTCGCCGAACACGTCGCCGCCGAGCTGCGCCGCGGTGCAGGCCATCTGGCCCGGGTTGCGGGTGCCGAAGCCGATCGGATAGACCCGCACCCGCCGCTCGGCCGCCAGGGTCGCGGCGTCCAGCGGCAGCACCCCGCGGGTGTTGGCGCCGTCGGTGAGCAGCACGACGATGTCGCTGACGTAGCCCTCGGTCGCGCCGGGTGGGGTGGGCACCGGGCCGGTCGGCACCGGCGCCCGGGCGCCCGGCGCCGGGGGCGCCGGCACCGGACCCACCTGCGGGACCTGCGGATTGATGGCGGCGATGGCGTCGAGCGAGGTCAGCAGGGCCGAGCCGATCGCGGTGCCCCGCCCGGTCGTCAACCCGTCCAGGCTGCGGCGAAGCGGATCACGGTCGGTCGTCGGCGGGACGGTCAGCGCGGAGAACCCGGAGAAGAGCACCAGGCCGATGCGCTGGTCCTCGGGCTGCTGCTCGACGAAGGCGCGCACCGCGTCGCGGGCGGCGGTCAGCCGGTTGGGCGGCACGTCCGTGGAGCACATCGAGCGGGACACGTCGAGGGCCAGGATGATCGCGGTCCGCTGCTGCGGCACGTCCACCGCTGCCTGCGGCCGGGCCACCGCGAGGGCGAGGGCGGTGACCGCCAGCAGGAACAGCGCGACCGGCAGGTGCGGTCGCCACCGCGCCCGCGGCGGCAGGGCGGCGCGCACCAGCGCGATCTGCGGGTGCCGGACGGCGTGCCTGCGGCGCCGCCGCAGGGACCACAGGTAGGCGCCGGCCAGCAGCAGCGGCAGGGCCAGCAGCGGCAGCGCGAACGGCCAGGCGAAGCTCACAGCAGCCTCCCGGTGCGCACCACCGAGACGCCGGCCCCGATCGCGAGCAGGGCCAGCGCGAGCGCGGCGGCCAGCGCCGAGACCTCGGCCGGGGCCGGCTCGGCGGTGAGCCGCAGATCGATCGAGCCGTAGACCTCGGCCAGCGTCGCGGCGTCGGGGGCCGCGCGGTAGACCCCGCCGGTGCGCTGCGCGATCTCGGTGAGCGCCTGCTCGTCGAGCCGGGTCGCCGCGCTGAAGCCGTCGATCTGCACGGTCGTGCCGCGCGGGTCGCCGATGCCGACCGTGTCGACGCGCACCCCAGCGCTGGCGGCCAGCTCGGCCAGGGCGACCGGATCGAGCCGCGAGGTGTCCTCGCCGTCGGAGAGCAACAGCACTTGGGCCGCGCCGACGTAGCCGAGCTCGAGGTCGTCGAGGTTGCCGGTCAGGGCCGACTCGGGGAGGTCGAGCGTGCCGCCGGCGGCCGCCTTGACCGCGGTGAAGATGCCCTGGCCGAGCGACGTGCCGCCCTGCGGCACCAGCCGGTCGATGGCGGCCACGACGTCGGCACGCTGGGTGGTCGGCAACTGCAGGATGACGCCGCTGTCGCCGAAGGCGACGACGCCGATCTGCACCGACGCCGGCGCCTGGCCGACGAGATCCTTGGCCGCCCGTTTGGCCGCCTCGAGCCGGGTCGGCTCGACGTCCTTGGCGCTCATGCTGCTGGAGGTGTCGAAGGCCAGCACGAGCGTCCCCTCGCGCCGCAGGTCGGTCACCGTCGCGTGCGGCCGAGCGGCGGCGACGACCAGCAGCGCCAGCCCGGCCAGCAGCAGCGCGGGCACGAGCCGGGTGCGGGGCGGCAGACCGAGGGCGGACAGCGCGGCTCGCTGCTGCGCCCGCCGGGCCCGGACGACCCGGTATGCCGCGACCAGGGCGGGGATGGCGAGCAGACCGAGCAGGGCCCACGGGGCGGCGAAGGTCATCGGCGGCCCGCTGCCCGGAGCCGCGAGATGCGCAGCAGGGCCGCGCCGAGGTCCTCGTCGGTGCCGACGGTGTGCAGCAGGATGCCGGTGCGCCGCACCGCCTCGTCGAGCCTGGTCCGCTGCTCGGCGGCCAGCTCGGCCAGGCGGCGGCGGAAGGCGGGGTCGCTGGTGTCGACGAGCACCTGCTCGCCGGTTTCGCTGTCCTGCACCGCGATCAGGCCGATGTCGGGCAGGTCATGCTCGGCCGGGTCGACGACCTGGACGGCGACGACGTCGTGCCGCTGGGCCAGCAGCGCCAGCGGTGCCTCCCAGCCGGGCTGGGAGACGAAGTCGGAGACGACCAGCACGAGGGAGCGCTGCCGGGCGAGTCCGACCGTGGCCCGCAGCAACTCGCGCAGATCGGTGGGGCTGCTGGTGGGCGCCGGGTCGGCCAGGAGTTCGTGGACGATGCGCAGCACCTGGCTACGACCGTGCCGGGGCGGGATGACCCGTTCGAGCCCGTCGCTGAACAGCACCGCGCCGACCCGGTTGCCGCCGCGAGCCAGGACGTGCGCGAGCAGGGTGGCCAGCTCGAGGACGACGGTGTGCTTGGGGCGGTCGGCGGGGCCGAAGCCCATCGAGGCGGAGCGGTCGAGCAGCAGCCAGGCGGTGACCTCACGGTCCTGCTCGAACTGCCGGACGTGCGGGACGTCGGTGCGGGCCGTGACGTTCCAGTCGATGTGGCGCAGGTCGTCGCCGGGCTCGTACTCGCGCAGGTCGCGCAGGTCGATGCCGACGCCGCGGAACAGGGTGCGGTAGTCGCCCTGCAGGCGCCCGTCCAGGCGCCGCAGGACGGTCCACTCGAGCCGGCGCAGCAGCCGCTCGGGGGTCAGCTGGGTCGCCGGTACCATGCCGGATCGCCTTGGTTGCTGGGCGGGTTGGGACCGCGGGCTCCCGCCGTCGGTGGGCCGGCGATGGCCTCGGGCAGCGGCACGGCGGCGAGGATCGGGGCGAGGATCGCGTCCGCGTCCACCCCGTCGGCGAGCGCCTCGTAGGACAGCACCATGCGGTGGCGCAGCACGTCGGGGGCGAGGTCGCGGGCGTCCTGGGGCAGCACGTAGTCGCGGCCGCGGACCAGCGCCAGCGCGCGGGCGGCCAGGACGAGGTTGATCGAGGCGCGCGGGCTGGCGCCGAAGGACAGATAGCGGGCCAGGTCGGGCAGTCCGTGCCCCGCCGGCTCGCGGGTCGCGAGGGCGAGCGCGACGGCATACTGGATCACCCTGGGGTCGACGTAGACCTCGCGGGTGGCGCGTTGCAGGCCGCGCAACAACTCGGGGTCGAGCACCGGCACCCCCGGCGTGAGGTCGCCGATCATCCGCTCGACGACGACGAACTCCTCTGCGGCCGAGGGATATCCGACGAGCACCTTGAGCATGAACCGGTCGACCTGAGCCTCGGGCAGCGGATAGGTGCCCTCGGACTCGATGGGGTTCTGGGTGGCCATGACCAGGAACGGGTCGGGCGCCGGGTGGGTCTCGCGGCCGATGGTGACCTGCCGCTCCTGCATGACCTCGAGCAACGCGCTCTGCACCTTGGCGGGTGCGCGGTTGATCTCGTCGGCGAGCACGAGGTTGGCGAAGACCGGACCGAGGGACA
>CAZYHR010000016.1:0-41292 GCA_964647395.1 uncultured Intrasporangiaceae bacterium
CGTTCTCCAGGATCCACTGCAGCTTGCCGCCGGAGAAGTAGGTCGCCGGCGGCAGCCCGGCCTTGTGCCGGATGACCTCGCCGCGGCCGTCGGCCTGCAGCGCGGCGGCGATGCGGTCGGTCCGGGTGTCCTGCCAGACGACGGCGTTGGCCCAGGGCCGGCCGGTGTGCCGGTCCCAGACGATCGTCGTCTCCCGCTGGTTGGTGATGCCGATGGCGGCCAGGTCGCTCGCCTGCAGCCGGGCTGACGCCAGGGCCGAGCCGATGACGGTCTGGGTGCGCTCCCAGATCTCCAGCGGGTTGTGCTCGACCCAGCCCGCCCGCGGCAGGATCTGCTCGTGCTCCAACTGGTGCCGGCCGACCTCGCGGCCGGCGTGGTCGAAGATCATGAACCGCGTGCTCGTCGTCCCCTGGTCGACCGCACCGACGAAGTCAGCCATGGGTCAACCCTGGCACAGGCCGGCGCCGCGCCCCAGCGCGGGAGCTGGCCGGCACCGCCGCGTCAGGACCGCGGCGGTGCTGCGCCCGGCCCGATCACGGCCACTCCGAGACGGTCCACCAGTCGCTCAGCGCCTTGCCGTCGCGGCCCGCGCGGATGGCGAAGTACAGGGTGTTGGTCTTGACGTCCGACCAGACCATGACGGTCATCTCGCCGACCAGGTAGCAGCCCAGGTCACCCTCGGGCCGGTTGGGCGTCGACTCGTAGTGCCAGCTGTCCTTGTAGTTGCAGCCGGGCGTCGGGTCCTTGGGGTCGATGCCCCGGGTCTCGTAGTGGTAGAAGGCGTCCATCGAGGCGCGGTCGGGGAACTGCAGGATCCGGATCCGCTGCGGCCACAGGATGTCGGCCTTGGCCGGCGCGCAGTCGATGCCGGACATGCCGGGCAGCGTGGCCGCCGGCCCGCAGCCGTTCTTGTTGATCAGCGCACTGGACGTGCGGTTGATGATGGCCCGGTCGGCCGCGGACAGCTCGGTGCGGGCCTGGACGGCGGGCTTGGCCGCGGCGCTGAGCAGGGCCGGCGCGCCGGACTCCTCACCCCGGGTGGCGTACAGCGTGAACGTGTGGGCGTTGGCGTCGCCCGGCTTGTGGACGTAGCCGCTGCCGGCCGGCAGGGCGACACACTTGTCGTCCTGGCAGAAGCGATAGCCGGCGGCCCCGTCGACCGGGGTCCAGGCGAAGCGCAGCTCACCCCAGGTCGAGTTGTCCACCATGAGGCCGGTGACCTGGCCCAACGGCTTGCGCGGCGGGGTCGTCACGGGCGAGGTCGTCGTCGTGCCGGCGGTGGTCGTCGTGCCGCTGCGGGAGCCCCCGCCGGCCGTCGGCAGCGGGTCGTCCCCCCGGCGACCCACCAGGAAGACGGTCAGGACGATCGCCGCCACGGCCAGGGCCGCCACCCCCGCCAGCATCGCCGGGTGGCGCCACAGCGGCCGCCGGGCGGTGTCGGTGTGCTCCGGCCCCGGCTCGGGCCGCACGACCGTGCCCTCGTCAGCACCCGGGTGGTGCGGGACCGGGTGCGGCAGGCCAGGGTGGTGCGGGCCAGGGTGGTGCGGGCCGGGGTGGTGCGGTTCCACGATCGTCGGGTCGAAGGCCACCGGCCCGGCAGTCTCGGGCGGCGGCGGGGCGGTGGGCTGCCACCCGACCGCCTGCGCCCACAGGTCGATGACCGCCCGGCTGGAGCCCTCGTCGAGGCCGCGCTGCTGCAACCGCCAGGTGAGCTCGTCGACCGGCCGGCCGGCCCGCACCCCAGCCGGGATGGCCTCCTCCGCGCCGATGACGACAGCGTCCAGTTGGCCACGCAACGCCTGCGTCTGCGGTCCGAGCAGGTCGGTCAGCACCGCCCGCACCTGGCTGGGGCGGTCGGCCAGGCCGGGCCCCAGGTCTTGCACTGCCCGGAGCAGGGCGTCCCGCACCACCGCGTCCATGTCATCCTCCTGCGCTGTCGAGCTCCACGTCGGGCGTCAGCATGTTCGACCCTCCTGAAGAACGACTGAAACCAGTCTGCCCGAGTCTAGGAAGCGACCCCGGGTGCCGTCAGCCCGAATCGGGAATTCCGGACCGCTCATGGCGCAGGTGTGCCCGAACGACCGAGGCCCGGACGATGTCCGGGCCTCGGTGCTGCCTCACGTCGGAGCGTCGCCTCGTTGGCCGCGCCGCCCGACGTCGTCGCTCAGTCGGTCGTCCACGAGTCCGGATACTTCGGGTCCTCGACGGCGACGGCACCCTCGCCGAGCAGCAGCGGGGCGAAGGTGTCGACCATGACCGCGGTCTCGTCGAAGGCCTCCATGCCGATCGAGCGCTCGTAGGCACCCGGCTGCGGACCGTGCGAGTGGCCGGCCGGGTGCAGCGAGATCGAGCCCGCCTCGATGCCCGAGCCCTTGCGCGCCTCGTAGTCACCCGCGGCGTAGAACATCACCTCGTCGGAGTCGACGTTGGCGTGGTAGTAGGGCACCGGGATGGCCAGCGGGTGGTAGTCGACCTTGCGCGGCACGAAGTTGCAGATGACGACGTTCCACGCCTCGAAGACCTGGTGGGTCGGCGGCGGCTGGTGCACCCGGCCGGTGAGCGGCTCGTAGTCGGAGATGTTGAACGCGTAGGGGTAGAGGCAGCCGTCCCAGCCGACGATGTCGAACGGGTGGTTGGGCACGACGTGGATCGTCCCGGCGATGCCGCCGACCCCCTTGGCCGAGCGGTGCTTGATGTAGACCTCGACGTCGCGCTCCTCGACGACCACCGGGTCCAGCGGTGGCCGGAAGTCGCGCTCGCAGAACGGCGCGTGCTCCAGCAACTGGCCGAACTTGGACAGGTAGCGCTTCGGCGGGGTGATGTGGCTGTTGACCTCGACGGCGTAGATGCGCACCGGGGCGTCGCCGGTGGGGATGATCCGGTGGGTCGTCGCCCGCGGGATGATGACGTAGTCGCCCTCCCACACGTCCAGGTGGCCGAACATCGTCTCGACGGTCGCCGTGCCCGAGTGGACGTAGAGGCACTCGTCGCCGATCGCGTTGCGATACAACGGCGACGTCTCCTTGGCCACCACGTAGGACAGCCGGCAGTCGCCGTTGCCGAGCAGCAGCCGGCGGCCGCGGACCGCGTCGACGCCGGCGCCGTCGGCCGGCAGGTCCTGGGTCTTGAAGTGCCGCGGCAGCAGCGGGTCGTTGGGCACCAGGGTCTGGTCGGGCAGCTCCCAGGAGCGGGTCTGCCGGATGGCCGCGGGGATGTACTTGTGATAGACCAGCGTCGAGTCCGAGGAGAAGCCCTCCTCGCCGACGAGCTCCTCGTAGTAGAGGTTGCCCTCGGGGTCGCGGTGCTGGATGTGACGCTTGGGCGGGACACTGCCCACGTTGCGGTAGTAGGCCATGGGGTCTCCTTCGTCGTCCCGGCCGAGAGGTCGTCCGGGGTGGGTATGCCGCGCCGCCCGGTCCCGGCGGCGGCTGGCCCCATCGTCACCCGGATCCGCCACGCGGAAAAGCGCGCTTTCCGACGAAGGATCCGCACGGATGCTGCGGTTGACGCTACAGTCCCTCCATGGCCAAGGCGTCCGGCGTCCCGTCCTACACCCTGCAGCAACTCGCGGCCTTCGTCGCGGTGGCCGACACCGGCACCATCGCCGCCGCGGCGACCCGGCTGCAGCTCTCGCCGAGCGCGGTCCGCGCGTCGCTCGGCGACCTCGAGCGGGCCCTGGCCTCCCAGCTGACCGTGCGGCACCGGGCCAAGGGGGTGCGGCTCACCGCGGCGGGCAAGGTCGTGCTGGCCCAGGCCCGGGTGGTGCTGCACGAGGCCACCGAGCTCGAGGCCGACAGCCGGGGCGAGCCCGGTCAGGTCTCCGGCGTCCTACACATCGGGTGCTACGCGACGATCGGGCCGACCGCGCTGCCGCCGCTGCTGGCGGCATACCACAGCCGTTTCCCGCAGGTGCGCACCGAACTGCGTGAGGACCCCCTGGACCGGCTGCGGACCGCCGTGGACGCCCGCGACGTCGACGTCGCCATCGCCTACGCGGTCGACCTGCCCCGGCACTGGGACCGGGTCGTCTGGCACACCACCCGGCCGATGGTGCACCTGCCCGCCGATCACCCCCTGGCCGACGGCGACGGGGTGCGGCTGGCCGACCTGGCCGACGAGCCGATGGTGGTCCTGGACGTCCCCCCGAGCCGGGAGCACGTCCTCGACATGTGTCGCCAGGCCGGATTCGAGCCACGGATCGCCTTGCGCACCAGTGCTTTCGAGACGGCACGGGCGTTCGTGGGGCGCGGTCTGGGGTGGTCGCTCATGGTCCAGCGCACCCCCAGCGAGATCACCTACGAGGGCCGCACCGTGGTCTCGCTCGACGTCGTCGAGCCGACCCTCGAGCCGGTCGAGATCGTCGTGGCCTGGCCGCGCGAGGCGCGGCTGAGCCGGGCCGCGCAGGCCTTCGTGCACACGGTCGTCGGGCTGGCCTGACCATGTCGCGCGCAGCCGACCGGCCGCCGCGCTCCCGGCCCCGGTGGCAGCGGGCCGCGCGGACCGCGATCGCCCGTACCGACGAGGCGCTCGCGGCCACCGACCGGGCCGTCGAGCGTGCGGTGCGGGCGACCGAGCCGCCGACCGACAAGATCCCGGTCTGGCAGGCACCCGACGGGGTGGACCGCACGACCGCCCAGGGGGTGGTCGACCTGACCGGGCGGGTCGGGGTGTCGCTCATGGCCACCGGCGCGCCGGCGGCCGAGGTCGTCAACCGGATGCTGGCGGTGGCCCGGGCCTACGGGCTGCGCTCGGTGCACGTCGACGTGACCTTCTCGTCGCTGACCGTCAGCTATCACCGGGGTCCGGACCACGACCCGATGACGATCATGCGGGTGGTGCCCAGCAGGGCGCAGGACTTCACCCGCTACGAGCGGCTGCGCCGGCTCATCGACTCGGTGGTGGCCCAACCCCGACCGGTCGACGAGGTGCGCGACGAGCTCGACGCGGTGATCTCGGCCCCCCACCCGTATCGCCGCTGGGTCGTCACCATGTCGGTGGGGCTGCTGGCGGCCTCGGCCGCGATCCAGCTCGGCGGCGGGGTGCTCATCGCCGTGATCTCGCTGCTCACCTCGGCGGCGACCTCGTGGGTGCAGGGGCGGTTGGGCCGGCTCGGCTTCGCGCCGTTCTTCACCCAGGCGGTGGGGGCGGCGATCCCCACCGCGGTCGCCGTGGGTGTCACGCTGCTGCGGGCCGGCGGGCAGGTGAACGCCGTGTCACCGTCGCTGGTCGTCGCCGCCGGCATCGTCGTGCTGCTGTCCGGCCTGTCCTTCGTCGGGGCGGCGCAGGACGCGATCGAGGGTTTCTACGTCACCGCCGGGGCACGGCTCACCGAGGTCGTCGTCCTGACGCTGGGCATCGTCGTGGGCATCTTCGCCGTCCTGTCGCTGGCCGGGCGGCTCGGGGTGCCGATGGCGATCCAGTCCCGCACGGTGGGCGGTGCCGGGCCGGCGCTGGCGGTGCTCGCCTCGGTCTCGCTCGCCGCGTGCTTCGCGGTCAGCGCCTATGCCGTGGGCCGGGCGGTCGCGCTGTGCGCCCTGGCCGGGGGCACCGCCTGGGTGCTGTTCGTCGTGCTGCAGCAGGGGCTGGGCGCCGGCCGGCCGGTGGCCAGCGCGGTGGCGGCCTTCGTCGTCGGCTTCCCGGCCCAGCTCGTCGCGCGCCGGCTCGGGGTGCCGGGGCTGGTCGTCACCACCGCGGCCATCCTGCCCCTGGTGCCCGGACGGTTGGTCTATCAGGGGATCTTCCAGGTGGTGAGCAACCCGAGCACCTCCGGGCTCTCCGAGGGCCTGGCCACCCTGCTCGAGGCCTTCCAGGTCGGCGTCGCGCTCGCGGCCGGGGTGTCGCTCGGGCTGTCGCTGGCCCGGCTGTTCTTCGCCATCCGCCGGGGTCAGCGGCGCCGGCGGGCCCCCGGGGCGGCCAGCGGTGCGTAGGGGGTCGCCGGCCGGTCTGCCTCAGCGGCGGGGCATGAGCACCGTGTAGTCGAGGTCCAGGACGACCTCGGGCAGGTATCTGCCGTCGTCCCCCCGATCGGGGAAGTCGGCGCAGGCGCGGTCCTTGGTCGCCACCGTGCGCAGCCGCAGCGCCCCGACGTCGGTGCGCCCGGGCAGTTCCAGTCGTTCGAGCACCTGGGACCAGGCGTAGATCGTGTGTCCGGCGAAGGTCGGGTTGGCGTGCGTGCCGCCGTTGATCGCCGCGACCGACAGGGCGTTGCCCAGGCCGTTGAAGGACAGCGCCCGGGCCAGCGAGATGACGTGCCCGCCATAGACGATCCGCCGGCCGTTGCGGCCCTGGCCCTCGACGTGTTGGTTGAAGTGGACCTTGGCGGTGTTCTGGTAGAGCCGGGTGGCCAGCATGTGCTCGGCCTCCTCGACGGTCATCCCGTCGACGTGGTCGATGCGCTCGCCGGGCGCGTAGTCGTCCCAGAGGAAGGGCGAGCCGGCCAGCGCCGTGTCGTAGCCGTCGATGGTGTACGGGACGACGAGCCGGTCGACGTCGACCGCCGACGGCAGGTCCGGGACGACGGTCTCGGGTGCCGGCGCGCCGGCGTCCCGCTTGTTGACCATGACCCAGCGCACGTAGTCGAGCACGGTCGCCCCGTGCTGGTTGACCCCGACCGAGTGGACGTAGACGACGCCGGTGCGGCCGTTGGAGTTCTCCTTGAGCCCGATGACCTCGCTCGTGGTGGTCAGCGTGTCGCCCGGGTGCACGGGCACGCCGAAGACGCCCGCGGCATACCCGAGGTTGGCCACCGCGTTGAGCGACACATCAGGGACGGTCTTGCCGAAGACGATGTGGAAGACGAGCAGCGAGTCCAGCGGCATCCGGTCCAGGCCCAGGTCCCGGGCGAAGGTCTCCCCGCTGGTCACCGCGAACCGGGAGCCGTACAGCGCCTGGTAGAGCGCGGCGTCGCCGACCGTCACCGTGCGGGGCGTGGCGTGCACCAACCGCTGGCCCACCCGGAAGTCCTCGAAGAAGTTGCCGGTCATGATCTTGGCCGTCATCGCCGCCTCCGGGTCGCTGGGATCTGCCCTCCGATCCTTGCACTGCCGACTCGGGCGGGCCGGGTCGGGTCCGTCACCGCGGCCGGCCGGCCGGCGGTCCAGCCAGGTCGGCGGTCACCCGCTCGTAGGCCGCGGCGAGGCCGGGCAGGTCCGCGCGGTAGTCGACGATGCGGCAGCCCCGGCCGTTGGGCTTGACCAGGATGCCCTCGTCGGCCCAGTGCGGGCGGGCCCGGTCGAGCAACTGGACCGGCAGATCCCCCGCGTGGCTGGTGACCCGCCACCAGGTCACCTCCGCGCCCCAGGCCCGCAGGATGGCCCCGACCTGCCGAGGGCCGATGCCGACCAGCTCGGCCAGGTCGCCGTAGGACACCACCCGGCCCCGGGGCACCTGCTCCACGGCCCGCAGCACCCGCTCGACCGTCGTGTCGTCCACGAGGGCCCACGGTAGCGAGGCGGCGCTGGACCGGACCGGCCGAGCATCGGAGGCGTAGCCTCGGCGCTGACCGCGGGACCGACGACGGAGGTGGCGATGGCTCGGGGCGAGCTCGACGACGGCGGACCACCCGGCTCGCGGGCGCCCCGGCCGGGCGCCGCATGAGGATGGTGCACCGGTGAGCTTCGCCCAGCTCGCCCTGGTCGGGGTGGCGGCGCTGCTCGGGCCGTGGCTGGCGCTGCGCCGCGGCGTGCGGATCCCGGTGGTCGTCGGCGAACTCGCCGTCGGGGTGCTGCTGGGCACCACCGGGCTGGCCTGGCTGGATGCAGACGATCCCACGCTGACCTTCCTGGCCGAGATCGGGTTCGCGCTGGTCATGTTCACCGCCGGGTCGCACGTGCCGGTGCGCAGCCCGGCGTTGCGGGCGGGGCTGCGCCGAGGGGTGCTGCGGGCTCTCGCGGTCGGCGCGCTGGCGGCGGTCGTGGGGCCGGCGATCGCAGCGGCCTTCGGCACCGGGCACGGCCTGGTGTACGCCGTCCTGCTCGCCTCGTCGTCGGCCGGCCTGGTGCTGCCCGCGCTGGCCGGGGTGCCGCTGACCGGGCGGGCGCTGGTCGAGATGGTGCCCCAACTGGCCGTCGCCGACGCGGCGTGCATCGTGCTCGTGCCGCTGGTCGTCGACCCGGCCGACGCGGGGCGCGCGGCGGTCGGGGTGGTCGTCGTCGCTGCGGTCGCCGCGGGGCTGTGGTGGGTGCTGCGTCGCCTCGAGGCAGCCGGGGTGCGCCACCGGGCGCACGAGGCCTCCGAGCAGCACGGGCTCGCGCTCGAGCTGCGGGTGCTGCTGGCCGCGCTGTTCGGGCTGGCGGCACTGGCCGGGCTGCTGCACACCTCGGTCATGCTCGCCGGGTTCGCGCTGGGCATCGCGGTGGCCGGCGTCGGCGAGCCGCGCCGGCTCGCCAAGCAGCTGTTCGCGGTGACCGAGGGCTGCTTCGCGCCGATCTTCTTCGTGCGGCTGGGCGCCTCGCTGGACCTGCGCGAGCTCGGCACCCATCCGGCCGCGATCGGGCTGGGGCTGGTCCTGGGCGTGGCCGCCGTCGCCGTGCACGCCGCCCTCGTCGTCACCGGCCAGCCCCTGCCGGTCGCTGCCTCCACGGCGGCCCAGGTCGGCGTGCCGGTCGCCGTCGTCACGCTCGGGGCCCAGCAGCAGATCCTGGCTCCCGGCGAGTCGGCCGCGATCCTGCTCGGCGCCCTGGTCACCATCGGTGTGGTGGCCGCTGCCTCGGGACCGTTGGTGGCGCTGGCCGGGCAGCGCCCGGCGCCTCAGCCCGGATCCACCGATGGGTTGGCGGGTGGGCGCGGCGTGCCGTGAACATGCCCCTGACAGCCACCTGGCCGGAGTCGGTATGCCGCTGCTCAGCACGCTGATTCCGGCCCGGGTACCATCCCACTAGGGTGAGCCCCGATGGCCATCGACCTGCACACCCACTCGACGTGCTCGGACGGCACCGACTCGCCGACCGAGCTCGTCGCGAAGGCCCGCGCCGCCGGCCTCACCACGGTGGCGATCACCGACCACGACACGACGGTCGGGTGGGACGAGGCCACCCAAGCCGCGGTGGCTCAGCGCATCGCGCTCGTGCGGGGCATCGAGATCTCGTGCAAGCAGGACGGTCGCTCGATCCACCTGCTCGGCTATCTCACCGACCCCGGCCACGAGCGGCTCGGCGCCGAGTTGGCTCGCGCCCGCGCCTCCCGGGCGACCCGGCTGGAACGGATGGTCGAGCGGATGGCCGCGGGCGGCATACCGGTCACCTATGAGCAGGTGCTGGCGCAGGTGCCCCCCGGCGCGACCGCCGGCCGGCCGCACATCGCCGACGCGCTGGTCGCCAGCGGGGTGCTGGCCAGCCGCGACGAGGCGTTCGTCGAGTGGCTGCACGACAACAGCCCCTACTACGTCACCTACTACGCGCTGGACCCGGTGCACGCCGTGCACCTGGTCCGGGCCGCCGGCGGGGTGCCGGTCGTCGCGCATCCCTTCACCCGCCGGCGCAGCCGCGGCCGGCTGTCCGACCAGGTCGTCGAGCAACTCGCCGAGGCCGGCCTGGCCGGGCTGGAGGCCGACCACGAGGACCACGACCCGCAAGCTCGCCGGCACGCGCGCGACCTGGCCCGGGCCCTCGGGCTGTTCGTCACCGGGTCGAGCGACTACCACGGCACCGGCAAGACCAACCGGCTCGGCCAGGACACCACCTCCCCGGCGGTGCTCGAGGCGATCGAGGGGCAGGCCAGCGGGGTGCCGGTGGTGCGGCCCTGACCGGGCGCCACCACGGCAGGCCCCCCGGGCGCCCCCAGCGCGCCGCAGCCGGCTGCGGCGGGTGAGCAACTAGGCTGCCGGCAGGGCCCATTCGTCCCGGGCCGCCCCGAGGAGAGCGCCGTGAGCCCAGTCGAGACCAGCGACCAGACCGTCAAGTCCGCGACCCTGCCCGACCGGGTGAACGGCGAACGGGCCCCGGCCAAGACCCGGTCGACCCGGCCGCGCAAGCACCGCCGTCGCCCCGGTGAGCCCTATGTGCTGGCCGTCGCCAACCAGAAGGGCGGGGTGGCCAAGACGACCACCGTCGCGAGCCTGGGTGCCGCCTTCGCCGAGCTCGGCAAGCGGGTGCTGCTCATCGACCTCGACGCGCAGGCGTGCCTGACCTTCTCGCTCGGTATCGACCCGGATGCCGTCGAGACCTCGGTCAATGAGGTGCTCCTCGGCCAGGCCGAGATCGCCGAGGCGATCGTCGGCTCCGACGACTCCGTCGACCTCATCCCGTCGGTCATCGACCTGGCCGGGGCCGAGGCCCAGTTGCTGACCCGCCCCGGCCGGGAGTTCGTGCTGCGCTCGGCCCTCGAGGAGGCCGACGACCGCTACGACATCGTCATCCTCGACTGCTCGCCCAGCCTGGGCGTGCTCACCCTCGGCGCGCTCACGGCGGCGCACGGGCTGGTCATCCCGATGCCCTGCGAGATGCTCAGCCACCGGGGCGTGGGGCAACTGCTCGACACGGTGCGCGACGTCACCAAGCTGCTCAACCCGGACCTCGAGGTGCTCGGCATCCTGCCCACGCTCTTCGACGGACGCTCGTCGCACTCCCAGGCCGTGCTCGCCGACGTCGGCGACCGCTACAGCCTGCCGGTGCTCTCGCCGCCGATCCCCAAGACGATCCGGTTCGCCGAGGCGCCGGCCGTCGGCCGCTCGATCCTCGCGACGGCGCGCCACTCCAAGGGCGCCGAGGCCTATCGCGAGGTGGCCCAGACGCTCGCCGGGCGGTTGTGGGGCTGACCGCTCTGGCGGCTGCGATCGCGGCCGGGCCGGTCGTGCTGGACGGTGGCCTGGCCACCCGGTTGGAGGCCCGCGGTCACGACCTGTCCGGTGCCCTGTGGTCCGGCCGGCTGCTGCTCGAGCGGCCCGATGAGGTGCGGGCCGCGCACGCCGACTTCGCCGACGCGGGCGCGCTGGTCGCGACGACGGCCTCCTATCAGCTGTCCTTCGAGGGACTCGCGGCCGTCGGCGTCGACCCGGCCGGCACCCGGCGGCTGCTGCGGCGCAGCGTCGAGGTCGCGCGGGACGCGATGGCGGGACGGGGCTGGGTCGCCGCGTCGATCGGACCCTATGGTGCCGCGCTGGCCGACGGGTCCGAATACACCGGCCGGTATGCCGCGCCCTCCGGCCGCGCCCTGGCCGCCTTCCTGCGGGACTGGCACGCGCGCCGGCTGACGGCGCTCGTCGAGGCCGGGCCCGACGTGCTCGCCCTGGAGACCGTGCCGAGCCTGCTCGAGGCGCAGGTGCTCGTCGAGTTGGCGGCGGCCAGCGGGCTGCCGGCCTGGCTGTCGGTGACCTGTGCCGGTGCCCGGTTTCCCTCGGGTGAGCCTGCAGTGCAGGCGTTCTCGCTGGCGCGGGGGGTCGAGGCGATCCTCGCGGTCGGCGTCAACTGCTGCGATCCCGCGGACGCGACGGCACTGGTCGGGGTCGCTGCGCGGCACAGCGGCAAACCGGTGGTCGCCTATCCGCACAGCCGCGAGCGCTGGGACGCCGTCGCCCGGGCCTGGGTGGGCGAGGGCGGCCTGCCGGCCCAGGACATCCGAGGCTGGGTCGCCGACGGTGCCCGGCTGGTCGGCGGCTGCTGCCGGGTCACCCCGGCCGACATCGCCGGCGTCGCCGCGCTGCTGGGCAGCGATGGCCACCGGGTCAACTCGGGGGGCCGAGGCTCAGGCCGGCGTCAGCGGCCAGGGCGCTGATCGCGCGGGCCAGCGAGACATCCCGGTCGGTCACGCCCCCGGAATCGTGGCTGGTCAGGGTGATCTCGACCGCGGGATAACTCAGCAGCAGGTCGGGGTGATGGTCGGCGGCCTCGGCGGCGGCGCCGATCCGGTTGACCAGGGCCAGGCCGGCCGCGAAGTCTCCCGTCTCCACCCGGGTGCGCAGGGCGCTGTCGCGGTGCTGCCAGCCGGTGAGGTCGGCGGCCTGGATGTCGGCGTCGGTGAGTCGTCCCATCGACCCATCCTGCCGCACCAGCCCCGGCAGCACGGTCCAGCCGTTGCGCCGGGTGGCCTGCCTCAGGGAGCCGAGGGAGCGGAAGCCGTCGCAGTCGGCACGCCGCTGCCCCCCCGGCGGCGCCGGCGGGCCCGCCGGGCACCGTGGGGGCCGTTGGGGCCGTTGGAGCCGTTGGAACCGGCTGGGGCCGCGCCCCGGTCGGCGCGGGCCGGGTCGTCGCCGGCCGGACCGGCGCCCACGCTCGGCCCGGCGTTCGCGCTCGACCCGGCGCCGGCCCTCGAGCCGGCCTCGGCGCCCACGTTCGGCTCACCGGCCGCGCCCGCGGCGGCGGCGCCTGCGCCACGGGTGCGGCGTCGGTTGCGCTGCTTCGGAGGGCGCTGCTGATCCGACTCGGCCGGCCCGCGGGTGTCCCCGGTGCCGCCGTCGCGGTCCCGGCCCTCGCCGCGCCTCCGGCCGGCACCCTCGGCCCGGTCCCGTCGGCCGCCCCGGGACTCACTGCGACCGCCGGCGCCCTTGCCGGCTCGGTGTCGACCACCGGTCTCCCCGAGGTCCTCCAGCACCTCGGCGTCCAGGCCCGCGCGGGTGCGCTGGTCTTTGGCCAGCCGGCCGGTGGTGCCGGTCGGGATGTCGAGGTCGGTGTGCAGGTGGTCGGACGACGAGTAGGTCTCCAGCGGCTCGGGGATGCCGAGGTCCAGTTGCCGGTCGATGAGCCCCCAGCGCGGCATGTCCTCCCAGTCGACCAGGGTGACCGCGATGCCGGTGTTGCCGGCCCGGGCGGTGCGCCCGATGCGGTGGACGTAGGTCTTCTCGTCCTCGGGGCACTGGTAGTTGACGACGTGGGTGACGTTCTCGACGTCGATGCCCCGAGCCGCGACGTCGGTCGCGACGAGCACGTCGATCTTGCCGTTGCGGAAGGCCCGCAGCGCCTGCTCACGCGCCCCCTGACCGAGGTCGCCGTGGATCGCGGCGGCCGCGAAGCCCCGGTCGTCGAGTTCCTCGGCCACCTTGGCGGCGGTGCGCTTGGTGCGGGTGAAGATGATCGTCAGCCCGCGGTCCCTGGCCTGCAGCACCCGGGAGAGCAACTCGACCTTGTCCATCGAGTGCGCCCGGTAGACGAACTGCTCGATGGCCTTGACGGTGTGCGCGTTCTCGGTCTCGTCACCCATCGCCCGGATGTGGGTCGGCTGGGTCATGTAGCGCCGCGCCAGGGCGACGATGGCCCCCGGCATGGTCGCCGAGAAGAGCATCGTCTGGCGACCCGCCGGGGTCAGCGACATGATCGTCTCGACGTCTGGCAGGAAGCCCAGGTCGAGCATCTCGTCGGCCTCGTCGAGCACGACGATGCGAGCCTGGGACAGATCCAGGTGGCCCTGCTTGGCCAGGTCGATGAGCCGCCCAGGGGTGCCGACGACGATGTCGATCCCCTTGCGCAGGGCGTCGATCTGCGGCTCGTAGGCACGGCCGCCGTAGACGGTGAGCACCCGCACCCCGCGCGCGGCGCCGGCCCGGGTCAGGTCGCCGGCCACCTGGACGGCCAGTTCGCGCGTCGGGGCCACGGCCAGGGCCTGCGGGGCACCCGGGCGGGCGAGGGCGGCATACCCCTCGTCGTTGGGGGTGACGATGCGCTGGATCATCGGGATGCCGAAGCCCAGGGTCTTGCCGGTGCCGGTCTTGGCCTGACCGATGATGTCGTGCCCGCCCAGCGCGACCGGCAGGGTCATCGCCTGGATCGGGAACGGGTGGACGATGCCGACCTCGGTCAGGGCACCGACGATGTCCGGGTGCACGCCATAGTCGGCGAACGTCAGTTCAGGGGTGGTGGAGGGCGTCATGGGTCGCTTCCGATCGGGCGGCGCGGCCCGGGGGCGGGCGCTCGCGTGCTGGGCCGATCGGAGATCTGCGCGTAGGTCGCCGAGCCACTCGGCGGGGTCGTTTGGGGCCGATCGGGCACCTGGGTCAGCGACGATTCTACCGGGACCGGACGGTATGCCGCTGCGCGGCTAGAGTTCCGGCCATGACCGAGGCGCCCGACCACCTGCCGGACGGCGATCACGCGGCCGTCGTCGACCTGCTCGGCGCGCTCGGCTACGCCATGCTCAGCGCGTTCGGCGAGATGGCCGGGGACGCGCACCGGGCCCCCGACCTGCGGGTCAAGACCGCGGTCGCGGGGCTGGCCGTGCACGTCTACCACCACCAGGAGGAGGTCGTCGCCCGGATCGCCGGTCACGGCGCTGACCCGGCCTCGGTCATGGCCGGCTTCGCCGAGCCGATCGACGCCTTCCACGAGCGCACCCGGCCCGGCGACTGGATCGAGGGGCTGGTCAAGGCCTATGTCGGCAACGGCATCGCGCGCGACTTCTACGCCGAGGTGGCTCGCTTCGTGGACCAGGGCACCCGTGACTTCGTGCTGCGCATCCTGGACAGCGACACCGACCGGACCGAGGTCATCGCCGGCATCGTGCGCCAGGCGATCGACCAGGACGCCCGGCTGGGGGGCCGGCTCGCGTTGTGGGCGCGGCGGATCATGGGCGAGGCGATGCAGCAGGCCCAGCGGGTCGGGGTGGAACGGGACGCGCTGACCCAACTGCTGGTCGGCGGCCGGACCCACGGCGCGGACATCGCCGAGCTCGGGCGGATGTTCGCCCGGATCGCCGACGGGCACACCGCCCGGATGCAGCGGCTCGGGCTCGACGCCTGAGCGGACCGGCCGACCGCGGGCAACCGGCCGCCGGTGCCGGACGTCAGGGGCCCGGCGGCGTGGCTGGGCCCGGCTGCCTGAGGCCCGGACGCACCAGGGCCCGGCCGAAACCGGCCGGGCCCTGAGCTGTCGGACTCAGATCGGTCAGACCCGCTTGCCCGACATGTTGCCGTAGAGGACGATGCCACCCGCCGCAAGGATGGCGCTGACGATCCAGGCGATCCACGCCGGGCCGCCGTTGGTGTTGCCGTAGCCCATGAGGTTGAGCACGAAGCCGGCGATGAATCCGGCGACGACACCGATGACGATGGTCATGAGGATCGAGATGTTCTGCTTGCCCGGGAGGATGAGCCGGCCCAGCGCGCCGATGATGGCGCCTGCGACGATGGCTCCGATGATGGCGGACATCAGAGTGCTCCTTCTGGCCGATGTGTCAGCCGTCAGTGTTCCGGTGTGTACACCGGGTGGGGCGGGACCCCCTTAGGTCAACGGTCGCCATCGCCCCATCATTCCGGGCGGATGCACCGCCGACCCCCGCGTCGCGCCGTTTGCGCAAGGTCACCGTACCCCGATCCGCCCCGGCTAACCGGCGCTGACGTCACGCGAATCCGAAGCCGACCCGGCCCTTCTCCGCGTCGCCGAGGTGGATGAATCCGATCGCGTCGGCCGGCACCAGGTAGGTGCGGCCCTTGTCGTCGACGAGCGAGAGCACGGTGCCGTCGCGCAGCGCGGCCTCGACCAGGGAGGTGATCGTGTCGGCCTCCTGGTCGCTCTCGAACGAGATCTCCCGCGCGACGTTGCGCACGCCGATCCTGACCTCCACGTCGGTGTCCTTCCGTTGGCCAAAGGTGAGGTATGCCGCGGGCTCAGCGCCGCGGCATACCGGACGTCGGGTCAACTCTAGGCATGCGGGGGCGCGTCGGCGAACGCGGCGCAGGTGCAGGAGCCCGGGCGGGAGTCAGCCGGGGTGCTCGCCGGAGCGCGGGAAACCGCCGAGCCCGCGCCAGGCGAGCTGGCCCACCAGCCGCGCGGTGCGGTCGATGTCCTCGTCGGTGTCCAGCGCGGCGCGGGCGGAGACCTGGGCCATCCCGGTGAGGGCCCGGCCGAGGATCACCGCGTCGTCGTCGGACATCGCCGTGTCCGCGGCGATCGCGTCGGCGAAGGCGCGGGCGCACGACTGCAGGGTCTGATCGATGCGCTCGGCGACGGCGTCGTCGTTGATCAGGTCGTTCTCGAACAGCAGGCGGAAGGCCGAGCCCTCCCGGGCGACGAACGCGAAGTAGGCCTGCACCGTGGCGAAGACCCGGGCCTTGTTGTCGGTGCTGGAGGACAGCGCCGCCCGGACGTCGCGGACCAGCTCGCCGGCGCGCTCGTCGATGAGCGCGAGATAGAGCTCGAGCTTGCCCGGGAAGTGCTGGTAGAGGACCGGCTTGGAGACACCGGCCCGGTCGGCGATGTCGTCCATCGCGGCGGCGTGATAGCCGAACTCGACGAAGGCCGCCTGGGCCGCCTGCAGCAGCTGGGCGCGGCGGGCCGAACGGGGCAGCCGGGTGCCGCGGCGGGCGTCCGCCGTGGACAGCCGGTCGGTGCTGACGGTCATGTCGCCTCCCGAGTACCGACGGTGATGGCCGGCGGCGCTCATCCTACTCAGCGGTAGGCCGATCGGGGGGTCGGCTGGGCCGGGGTCGTCCCCGGGCGGGTCGGCTGGCCTACTCTCGACGGCATGTCGCTGGATCCGCTGGAGACGACCCGCTACTCGCGGCACCTGCTGCTGCCGGAGGTCGGCGCGGCCGGTCAGCAGCGGCTGCGGCAGGCCCGGGTGCTGGTCGTCGGCGCGGGCGGGCTCGGGTCGCCCGCGCTGCTCTATCTCGCTGCGGCCGGGGTCGGCACGGTCGGGGTCGTCGACGACGACGTCGTCGACGTGTCCAATCTGCAGCGGCAGGTGGTGCACCGCACCTGCGACGCGGGCCGGTCCAAGGTCGAGTCGGCCCGCGACGCCGTGGCGCGGCTCAACCCGCTGGTGCAGGTCGTCGCCCACCCCGAGCGGGTGACGGCGGGCAGCGTGGACGCGCTCGTCGCGGCATACGACGTGGTCGTGGACGGTGCCGACAACTTCGCGACCCGCTATGTGGTCGGCGACGCGTGCGCGCGGGCCGGGCGCCCGCACGTGTGGGCGTCGGTGCTGCGCTTCGACGGGCAGGTGGCGGTGTGGTGGGCCGGTCGGGGGCCCTGCTACCGGTGTGTGTTCCCCCGTCCGCCGGCCGCCGGCGACGTGCCGTCCTGCGCGGAGGCCGGGGTGTTGGGGTCGTTGGTCGGCACGCTCGGATCGATCCAGGCCACCGAGGCGCTGAAGATCGTCCTCGGCGTCGGTGAGCCCCTGGTCGGGCGGCTGTTGGTGCACGATGGGCTGCGGCAGAGCTGGGACGTGCTGCCGGTGCGTCCCGACCCGGGCTGCGCCGCCTGCGGCTCGGGGGAGCGGGTGGCCGAGGTGCCCGCCGGGCCGCAGCCGGCGGACGAGGCGGTGCCGCTGGTCGGTGCGCTCGCGCTCTCGGTGGCGCTGCGCTCCGGTATGCCGCCCCGCGTGGTCGACGTGCGCCCACCCGCGGAGCGGGCCATCGTCGCGGTGCCCGGTTCGGTGGCCGTCGAACTGGCCGACCTGGAGTCGGGTGCCGGTCTCGGCCGGCCGGAGTTGGGGGAGCGCGCGGCGCCGCTGGTGCTGGTGTGCAAGTCCGGGGCCCGATCGGCGCGGGCCGTGCGCCTGCTGCGCGCGGCGGGGTGGACCGAGGCCGCGAGCCTGGACGGCGGGGTGCTCGCCTGGGTCCGGGACGTCGACCCGAGCCTGCCGCTCTACTGAGCGTCGGCCGGCCGCGGGGGGTCGTCCCGTTCTTGGGCGGCGGACCACGCTGTCGGTGCTCGATGGTTGCATGGGTGCCGTGATCGACGTGCGGCGCGCCCCGGAGCCCGTGGTCGAGGTCGTCGGCCTCGACGCGGAGCAGGTCGGCGTGCTCGACGACGACGCCCCGGTCGTGCGGGTGCTGGGCGGGCCGGGCACCGGCAAGACGACGCTGGCCGTCGAGCTGGTCCTCGACCGGGTCGAGCGCCGCGGCGTGCCGGCCGACGGCGCCCTGGTGCTGGCCCCGACGCGCCGTGCCGCTGCCGGGCTGCGGGAGCGGGTCACCGCGCGGCTGGCCCGCACGACCACCGAACCGCTCGCCCGCACCCATCAGGCCCTCGGGTTCGCCATCCTGCGGGCCGAGGCGGCGCTGCGGGGGGCGCCGGCCCCGCGGCTGCTCAGCGGCCCCGAGCAGGATGTCGTGCTGCGCGACCTGCTCGCCGGGCACCGGGCCGACCCGGGGCGGGCCCCGCGGTGGCCGGCCGAGCTCGCCGAGGCGCTGACCACCCGCGGCTTCCGCGCCGAGCTGCGCGACCTGCTCATGCGGGCAGCCGAGCACGGGGTCGAGGCGGCCGAGCTGGCCCGGCTCGGGGTCGAACACCGGCGGCCCGAGTGGGTGGCCGCGGCCGGGGTGCTCGACGAGTACGACCAGGTCACCGCCCTGTCCCGACCGGGCGCCTTCGACCCGGCCTGGATCCTCACGGCCGCGGCCGACCTGCTCGAGGACAGTCCCGAGGCGCTCGACCGGCTCCGCGCTCGGGTGCGGCTGCTCGTCGTCGACGACGCGCACGAGCTGACCTGGCCGGCGGCACGGTTGCTGCGGACGCTGGCCCACCCGGGGCTGCAGGTCGTGCTGCTCGGCGACCCGGACAGCACGGTGCACGGCTTCCGCGGGGCCGACCCGCGGCTGTTGTGGTGGTCCGACTGGCCGGCCCTGACGTCGGCGCCGACCCATGTGCTGCGCACGGCCCATGGGCTCGGGGCGGCGACGCACACGGCGGCCGGGGTCGCCGCGCGCCGGATCGGTGCGGTCGGCGGCGCGCAGCAGCGGTCCACCCGGGCGGGGCGCTCCGGCGGCAGCGTCGAGGTGGCGCTGGTCCGGGCGGTCGCCCAGGAGGCGCGGCTCGTCGCGACGACGCTGCGTCGGGCGCACCTGCAGGATCGGCTGCCGTGGTCGCAGATGGCGGTCGTCGTCCGGGGGCAGGGCCGGGCCGCCACTCTGCGGCGGGTGCTCGCCGCTGCCGGGGTGCCGGTGGCCCCGTCGGGTGCCCAGCTGGCCGTCCGTGACGAGGTTGCGGTCCGGCCGCTGCTGCAACTGCTCGAGATCGTCCTGCGCCGGGCGGTCGACCCCACCGCGCGGCTCGACCCGACGACGGCGGCCGACCTGCTCCTGTCCCCGCTGGGCGGCGCCGACGCGGTGTCGCTGCGCCGAGTGCGCCGGGCCCTGCGGCGGGCCGAGCTCGACGCGGGTGGCCGCCGCACCAGCGACGAGTTGCTCGCCGAGGCGATCGACGGGGCGCTCGGCGGGCCCGCCGCCGACGTCGGTGCGCTCCGCCGGGGCGGAGGTGACCCGGCCGAGGGTGCCGGAGGTGGGGCCGCTGAGGGCGAGGCCGCCGCGGGCGTCGGGGCTGATCGGCGGGGACCGCTGCGGGCCGACGGTGAGCCGCTGCGCCGCATCGGTGCCGCCGTGCGGGCCGGCGTGGCGGCCGCCCGGCGGGGCCCCGCGGGGTCGGGTTGGGCCCCCGGGGTGACCGCCGAGACGGTGCTGTGGGCGATCTGGGAGGCGCTCGAGGTGGCCGGGTCGTGGCGCGCGACGGCGCTGCGTGCGGGCCCCTCCGGACTGCGGGCCGACCGTGACCTGGACGCCGTGCTCGGGCTGTTCGACGCCGCGGCCCGGTTCACTGACCGGCTGCCGGCAGCCGGTCCGGACGCCTTCCTCGAGCACATCCGGGCCGAGGAGGTGCCCGGCGACACGCTGCTCGAGCGAGCGCCACTCGATGCGACCGTCGCCCTGCTCACCCCGGCCGCGGCGGCGGGGCAGCGGTGGTCGCTCGTCTGCATCGCGGGGGTTCAGGAAGGGGTCTGGCCCGACCTGCGGCTGCGCGGGTCGTTGCTCGGCTCGGAGGCTCTGGTCGACGTGTTGACCGGGCGGCATCGCTCCACCGAGGCGGCCCGGGCGGCGGTGCGGCACGACGAGACCCGGTTGCTGCACGTCGCCCTGTCCCGGGCGGCCGACCGGCTGTTGATCACCGCCGTGCGCAGCGACGACGAGCAGCCCTCGGTCTTCCTCGATCTGCTGGACCCGCTGCCCGAGGACGTGCCGATCCGGCCGTTCACCGAGGTCCCGGCGCCGCTCACCCTGCCCGACCTCGTCGGCACCCTGCGCCGCGAGGCCGCGTCCGACGACCCCGTGGTCAGCACCCGGTCGGCCCGGCTGCTGGCCCGACTCGCCGACGAGCAGGTGCCCGGTGCCGACCCCGATCGCTGGTGGGGGGTGGGTGCCGGGGCCGACGACCGGCCGCGCCGCCCGGGCGAGTTGACGGTGCGGGTGGCGCCCTCCAAGCTCGAGGAGTTCCAGCGCTGCTCGCTGCGGTGGCTGCTCATCTCCACCGGCGGGTCCGGTCCCAAGTCCGACTCGGCCAGCATCGGCACCCTCGTGCACGACGTGGTCGCCGACCTCGGCGACGTCGACGCCGCCGAACTGCAGGCGGAGATCAACCGGCGCTGGCCACAGCTCGGGCTGCCCCACACCTGGATCAGCGAGCGCAAGCGGCGCGAGGCGCACGCCATGGCGGCCCGGGTCGCCGCCTATCAGGCCACCGCCGTGCGTGCCGGCTGGGAGCCGGTGGCTCGCGAGGCCCGGCTCGATGTGGTCGTCGGCCGGGCCCGGTTGGTCGGCTCCGTCGACCGACTCGAACAGCATGTCCGGACCGGCGCGCTGCGGGTCATCGACTACAAGACCGGAGCCACCAAGGCCGCTGCCCGCGACGTGCCCGAGAACCCACAGCTCGCGGCCTATCAGGTCGCCATCGAGGCGGGGGCCTTCCCGCAGGGCACGACCTCCGGCGGAGCGGCGCTGCTGCAGGTCGGGCGCAACGCCAACCTCAGCGCGCCCGACCTGCAGCAGCAGCCGCCGCTGGCCGAGGCCGACGATCCCGGCTGGGCGGCCCGGCTGGTCGAGAGCAGCGCCGAGGGCATGGCCGGCGGGCGGTTCGTGGCCAGCCGCGGCGAGCACTGCGTCCGCTGCCCGGTCCGCACCAGCTGCCCGGCCTGGCCCGAAGGGGGCGGGCTGTGAGTGCTCGGGGCCGGGCGCAGCCCGCGCCGGTGCCGCCTGCGCCGGTTGGGTCACCCGCGGTTGGGTCACCCGCGGTTGGGTCGCCCGCGGTTGGGTCGCCCGCGGCTGGGTCGCCCGCGGCTGGGTCGCCCGCGGCTGGGTCGCCCGCGGCTGGGTCGCCCGTGCCGGCTGGCCGGCGCCTCTCGGCCGTCGAGGTCGCTCGGGCCGCCGGGCTCCGGCATGACCCGACCCCGGAGCAGGCCGCCATCATCGAGGCGCCGCTGGCGCCGCTGCTCGTCGTCGCCGGAGCCGGGTCGGGCAAGACCGAGACGATGGCGGCCCGGGTGGTCTGGCTGGTCGCCAACGGCCTGGTGCAGCCCGATCAGGTGCTGGGGCTGACCTTCACCCGCAAGGCCGCCGGCGAGTTGGCCGAGCGCATCACCCACCGGCTGCGCCGACTGGAGGCCACCGGCCTGTGGCGCCCCCCCGCCGAGGCCGACGGCACCGAGGGCCTGGGCGGCCTGCCCACCGTGTCGACCTATCACTCCTACGCGGGGCGTCTCGTCCGGGAGCACGGCATGCGGTTGGGGCACGAGCCCGATGCCCGCCTGCTGTCCGAGGCGGCCGCCTGGCAACACGCCGCCGAGGCGGTGCTGCGCCACGACGCCGACCTCACGGCGATGACCAAGGCCGAGTCGACGGTCATCGCAGGCGTGCTCGACCTGGCCGGCGAGATGGCCGAGCATCTGCTCGACCCCGACGACGTGCGCCGCGAGCTGGACCGGCTGATCACCGCCATCGAGGCGACGCCGGCCCGGGTCGCCGACGGCAGCAGCCGCAGCGGCCGGGGCAGTGGCGGCGGGTCCCGGGGCGGGGGTGGCCGATCCGGCGCGGGGATGCCGTCCCCGCTGCGCGCCCTGCTCGCCACGCTGCGGGAGCGGCTGCTGGTCGTCGACCTCGTGCAGGGCTACCAGGCGCTCAAACGCTCGCGGGACGCGCTCGACTTCGCCGACCAGGTGGCTCTGGCCGCCCGGCTCTCCCGGCGCTTCCCGGAGATCGGCCGGGCCGAGCGCCGGGCCTTCCGGGCGGTGCTGCTCGATGAGTTCCAGGACACGTCCGAGGCCCAGTTGGTGCTGCTGCGCGAGCTGTTCGTCGCCGAGGGCGAGCCGGTCCCGGTGACCGCCGTCGGCGACCCGCACCAGTCGATCTATGGCTGGCGGGGGGCCAGTTCGACGACCCTGGCCCGGTTCCCCGACGTGTTCGCCGAGCGACCCCCCGTCGTGGCGGATCAGGCCGGGCGTCCGGGCCCGGCCGGCGAGTCGGCTGCGCGGCGACCGGCCCAGGTCCGGCAGCTGTCGACGACCTGGCGCAACGACGCCGCGGTGCTGGCCGTGGCCAACCTGGTCGCGACCCCGTTGCGCGAGGCCTCCAGGGTGCCGGTCGACCCGCTGGTGGCCCGGCCCGACGCGCGGGCCGGCGAGGTCGTGCTCGCCCGGCTGGGCACTCAGGCCGAAGAGGCCGACGTCGTGGCCCGGTGGATCGTCGAGGCCCGCTCACGGGGCGTGACGACCGCGGCGGTGCTCTGCCGTAAGCGTTCGCAGTTCGAGCCGGTCATCCAGGCACTCAAGTCCCTCGACGTGCCGGTCGAGGTGGTCGGGCTCGGCGGGCTGCTGCTCACGCCCGAGGTCGTCGACCTCGTCGCCCTGCTGCGCGTGGTCAGCGATCCCACCCGGGGTGACGCGTTGATCCGGCTGCTCACCGGAGCGCTGTGCCGCCTCGGAGCCGCCGACCTGGACACCTTGCACGAGTGGGCCCGCTATCGGCAGCGGGTCAACCGACCCCGCGAGCAACCGGACAGCGAGCTCGATCCGGCCCTGCGGGACGAGGACGACGGCACCGGACGGCACGCGGGGCGCGACCGGCTCGGCGCACCGGGCCCCGAGAGCATCGACGCCCGATCCAGCGGCCACCCCGCCGACCCACCGGCTACCGGCCCCGGCCGATCCGGCCCGGACCTCGGCCGACCCGGCCCGGACCGGCTGGTCGAGCTGGCTCCGGACGCGGTCGACGAGCCGAGCCTGGTCGAGGCGGTCGAGGAACTGCCCCCCGACGGTTGGCGCAGCCCCGGCGGCGGGGTGCTCGCACCGGCGGCCCGGACGCGGCTGGAGGGCCTGGCAGCGGCGATCCGGCGAGTGCGGCGGCTGACCGGGCTGCCGTTGGCCGAACTCGTCGGCGAGGCCGAGCGAGCCCTCGGCCTGGACATCGAGGTGCTCGCCCGACCCGAATACCCACCGGCCGCGGCTCGCGCGCACCTCGACGCCTTCACCGATGTCGCCGCCGCCTTCTCGGCGTCGGCCGACCGGCCCACCCTGGCCGGCTTCCTCGCCTGGCTGGACGCTGCTCTTGCCGAGGAGCGCGGGCTGGACGTCGGCCACCTCGAGCCGTCGCCGGGCGCGGTCCAGGTGCTCACCGTGCACGCGGCCAAGGGCCTGGAGTGGGATGTCGTGGCGGTGCCGGGGCTGGTCGAGGGGGTCTTCCCGGCCCGGGATGTGCGGCCCAAGCACGGTCCGGCCGGCTGGACCTGCAGCCCGCCGACCGCATCGGGGTGGCTGACCGGGCTCGGCGCGGTGCCCTATCGGCTCCGGGGCGACCGGGTGGGGCTGCCGGTCTTCGACCCGGTCGGCGCCGCCGACCTGGCCGAGGTCGACAGTCGACGCGTCGAGTTCCGCACCGCCGAGGGACAGCGGCAGCTCACCGAGGAGCGGCGGCTGGCCTACGTCGCCCTGACCCGGGCCCGGCACCGCCTGCTGCTCACCGCCTCGATCTGGGGCACGCCGCGGTCGGTGCGGGTCACCTCGCCGTTCCTGCTGCAGGTGCACGAGCAGGCGGCCGCGCTCGGGGTCCGGGTCCAGCGCTGGGACGAGATGCCCGGTCCGGACGCCGTCAAGCCCGACACCGGCGACTCCACCCCGGTGCTGTGGCCGGTCGATCCGCTCGCCCTGCGTCGCACCGCGCTGGACCGCGCGGCCGAGGCGGTGCGGACGGCTCGAGCCGACCGGGTCTACGCGCAGAGCCCGATGCGGGTCGCCGGGCCGCTGCTGGTCCCGCACGCCGCCGACGTCGAACTGCTGCTGGCCGATCGGCGGGCGGCCCTGGCCCGGCAGCAACCGACCGTCCTGGTTCCCCGACACCTCACCGCCTCCGATCTGGTCGCCCTGGCCGCCGATCCGGTCGGCTTCGCGCTGGGCGTGCGCCGCCCGATGCCGACGCCGCCGGCGATCGCGGCCCGCCGCGGCACGGCCTTCCACGCCTGGGTGGAGCAGCACTTCGCCCGAGCCGCCCTCGTCGATCTGGGCGAACTGCCGGGCGCGGCCGACGACGACGCCGGGCCGGACGACGCGCTGCCGGTGCTGCAGGCCAACTTCCTGGCCAGCGAATGGGCCGGTCGGGTGCCCGTGGACGTCGAGATCGCCGTGGAGACCGTGCTCGACGGCATCGCGGTGCGCGGCCGCATCGACGCGGTCTTCCCTCGGGACGACGGAGGCCTCACCGTCGTCGACTGGAAGACCGGGCCGCCACCCACCGGCGAGGCCGCCAGGGTGCGGACGATCCAGCTCGGCGCCTACGCCCTCGCCTATGCCCGACTGCGCGGCCTACCCGCCGATCGGGTCGACGCCGCGTTCTTCTACGCCGCGACCGGGCGCACCGTGCGCCCGGCGCTGCCGGGCGAGGCCGATCTCGTCGAGTTGCTGCGGACCCTCACCCTCCCGGACCTGCCCTAGCGGCCCAGCCGCCCGGGCCGGGGTGCACCCCCGGGCGGGTCTGGCGGCCCCGGGCGGGTCTGGGGGCACCGTGCCGTCCGTCGCCCCCCGGTGAAAGCGGTTGCCTGGAACGTTCCCGGGCCGGGCGGCCACCGTGCCGTCCGTCGCCTCCCGTTGAAAGCGGTTGCCTGGAACGTTTGCCGGGGTCTGGCCTCCGGTGAAAGCGGTTGCCTGGAACGTTTGCCGGGGTCTGGCCTCCGGTGAAAGCGGTTGCCTGGAACGTTCGCCGGGCCGGGCGATCGCTCCCAGCGTCGCCCAGCGGCAGCCACTGGCTGCGGTGGCGTTCTCCTGACCCGCGTCAGCGGTCACAGCGGCCGGACATCGTCCTCTTCGACGGGCGGCTCCTCGAAGCTCACCTCGGGACGCGGCGCACGTTCGCCCGGCGCCGGGTGACGGGCGGCCGCCAGAGCGGCCTGCAACTGCTCGGGCGGGATCTGCACGGTCGGCTCGCTCGCGGGAGCGGTCCCGGCGGCTGACCGGCTCTCGTCGGCCTGATCAGCCCCGGCATCGTCGGCCCGGCTGCCCTCGCCGGCCCGGCTCTCGTCGGCCTGATCAGCCCCGGCATCGTCGGCCCGGCTGCCCTCGTCGGCCCGGCTGGCCCGGCTGTCCTCGGCCCGGGCCTCGGCGTCGTCAGCCTGGGCGCCCTCGCCCTCGGCATCGCTCGCCCGCGAGTCGGCCGAGCCCACGCCACCCCGGCCGTCGCCGGTCGAGCCGGGCGCGCCCCCGACCGCCCCCGCCTCCTCGTCCTGCGGCCCTGGCTGGTCGGCCTCGACCGCGCCGGGGTCGGCATCGCCGGGGTCGGCACCGCCGACCCGGCCCGGCGCGGTGGGCGACGGCCCGCTGTTGCGCAGGTCGAAGTAGGCCCCGGTGGCCTCCGGGTCGTCCGCCTCGGCCGAACCGGCGACGGCGGCGGCCGGCACGGTGAGCGGCTTGGGGACGACCACGGCCGGCGGGGGCGGAGCCAGGTCGTCGTCCTGCACCTGCTCGGCCAGCCGGCGCAACCGGCCGGCATACTCGCGCACCAGGGCGGGTGCGCCCGAGACGGTGGCCGAGAGCAGCCGCCCGAGCAGGCCCAACTCCCAGGCGAGCAGCGCCCGGCGCCGCAGGTGAGGATCGACGGCCTCGCCCCGGGCCTGGGCATAGGCCTCGAGCACGGACTCGGCCGCCTCCGGCGAGCAGGTGGCGACGACCGCGGCCAGGTCGACGGCCGGGTCGGCGACCTTGGCGTCCTCCCAGCCGGTGATCGCGGTGACCGCCCCACTGGTCGCGTCGTCGTCGGAGGCGAAGACCGCGAGCAGTTGGTCGCCGCCGAGGTCCCCGTGGACCGGGGTCGGCGCGAACCGCCACAGGGTGACGTCGTCCAGGGCGTTCTCCCAACGGGACAACAGCGCGGTGGGGACGTGCCCGGTCGCGGCCGCCCGGTCGAGATCGGCCAGCCGGCGCCCGCGCAACTCGTCGGCCTCGTAGGAGGGCACGCCGGCCTCGTCGAACAACCGCCGGTCGACCCGGTGCAGCGCCGCGACGACCTGCCCGACCGACGCGGCCAACTCGGGGCCGGCGGGCAGCTGCGGCAGGTCGAGCGGGCTGCCGGGCAGATAGGGATAGACCGCCGCACGCCCCTCGGGCGTCTCCGCGAAACCCTTGGGCACCGGCACCTGGAACGGCACCCGACGGGCCAGCAGCGCGAGCAGGGCCACGGACGACTCCAGCCGCGCGCCCGCAGTGATGCTGCGCGGCGACCGCACCACCCAGCGCCGGTCCTGGGTGTCGGTGACGAAGGCGATGTCGAACTCGGCCGCCGCCGTCGGGCGCACGACGCGCGCCGAGGCCGGGTCGAGGCCGGACACGGCGGCGCTCGCGAGGGCCGCGAGGAAGGCGGGGCTGCGGGTCACCCCACCACCGTATGCCGTGGCCCGCCCACCGCTGCGGAACCCCGCTGTTTCCCCCGACACGGGCCACCGTTCACCCGGCTCCCACGACCTCAACGTGCCCCACACCGCGCAAAGGCGGTTGACTGGTCGGGTGAGCGAGCAAGCCCTGGCCTGGGCGCAGCAGCAGATCGAGGCGACCCGGACCGTCGTCGACCAGATCGGCGCTGACCCGGACCGGCTCGACCGCGCCATCGCGGCCTGCCCCGGCTGGTCGGTCCGGGACGTCATCCGGCACCTCGGTGCGGTCCACCGGTGGGTGGGGTATGCCGTGCGCGAGGGCAACCCGCGCGCCCCCGCGCCCGACTACCCACCGGACGCCGACCTGGCCACCTGGTGGGGGGCCGGGGCCGACGAACTGCTCGAGGTGCTGCGCGGTGACCCGCAGACCCCGGCGTGGACCCTGGCCGAGCCGGCCACCGTGGGCTTCTGGCGGCGCCGCCAGGCGCACGAGCACGCGATCCACCGCTGGGACCTGCTCACCGCCCTCGACGCACCGGCCGACATCGATCCGGACCTGGCGGCCGACGGCGTCGACGAGGTCGTCACGGTCATGTGGCCGCGGCAGGTGCGGTTGGGCCGGGTCAACGATCCCGGGCACGAGATCGAGCTGGTCACCGACGCCCCCGCGCGGCGGTGGGTGCTCGGCAGCGCACCGCAGGTCGCCTCGGTGTCCGGCGACCCGGCGACCCTCGACCTGGCGCTGTGGCACCGCCTGCCGGCGAGCGACGAGCGGCTGCGCTGGAGCGGTGACGTCGAGCTGGGTCAGGCCACCCTGGCGCTGGCCGTCGCCCCATGAACCCGCTCGCCCCCGAGGAACGCGACGTGCTCACCGGACCGGCCACCGGTATGCCGCCCGGCCCGGCGGGCGGCCCGGCGCCGCTGACCGATCTGGTGCTGTCCCGCGGCCGGCTCGACCGGGCCGCCGAGCTGCGCGGCGACGACGCGCTGATCGGCGACCTGCTGGCCGACCCGACCACCCGGGTGCTGCCGGTCCGGGGCGACCGGGCCCCGGTGCTCGGGCCCGACCAGGACCCGCCCGACGGCGCGGCCGGGGCCGACGGCACCGACCTGCCACTGCGGCTGGGCTGGCGGGCGCCGCAGCCGCACGACGAGCGCCGCACGGCGATCTTCCTCGGCCACGACGCCGGCGACGGGACCCCCCGGGGCGGGCCCGCGGCATACCTGGCGGTCGTGGAGGACGGGGTCGCGCCGCCGCACTGGCGGACCCTGCGCGAGGCGGGGGTGGCGCTGGGCGACCTCGACGCGGCAGCCTTCACGACCGCGCTCGCCCTGGCGAACTGGCACGCGACCCACCGACGGTGCCCGCGCTGCGGCGGGCCCACCGAGCCGGTCCAGGGCGGCTGGGTGCGCCGCTGCCCGGCCGACGGCAGCGACCACTTCCCGCGCACCGACCCGGCGGTCATCGTCTCGGTGATCGACGACACCGACCGGCTGCTGCTGGGCCGCGGACGCACCTGGCCGCCGGGCCGGTTCTCGGTGCTGGCCGGGTTCGTCGAGCCGGGGGAGTCGCTCGAGGCCGCGGTGGTGCGCGAGATCGCCGAGGAGAGCGGCGTCGTCGTCGCCGACGTGCGCTATCTCGGCTCGCAGCCGTGGCCGTTCCCGAACTCGCTCATGGTCGGCATGACCGCGCGCGCCCTGACCACCGACCTGCGTCCCGACCTGGACGAGATGGCCGAGGTGATCTGGGTGGACCGCGCCGACTACCTGTCCCGCCTGCGCGACGGGCGCATCCTCACCCCCGGCGGCATCTCCATCGCCCGGCGCCTCATCGAGCGGTGGCTGGGCTGCTCGGTGGAGCAGGCCGCCGGCCGCCCGGTGCCCTAGCGGGCCAGCCGGGAGCGGACCTCGCCGATCGAGGGGTTGGCGGCCGCGGAACCGTCCGGGAAGAGCAGGGTCGGCACCGTCTGGTTGCCGCCGTTGACCGACATGACGAAGTCGGCCGCGTCCGGCTCCACCTCGATGTCGACCTCGCGGAAGCCGATGCCCTCGCGCTGCAGCTGGCTCTTGAGCCGGCGGCAGTAGCCGCACCAGGTCGTCGTGAACATGGTCACCGTGCCGGTCTCCGGCGTGGGGTAGGACATCGCTCTCCTTCGGGTGGCCGCGGCTCGGGCGGCGGGTCTGTGCTCGCAGCGTCCGAGCCGGCGAGTCTATGCCCGGCCGGCCGCGCGGCCGATGAATCGGCCGGCGGGGTGTAACCGGCGGTGGTCGGATGCCAGAATGGCCGACCATGGCGAAGTACACGGCGAACGGCACCCGCAAGGTCGAGACCTCGGTCTACGAGAAGGAGCTCAAGCGGCTGCAGGCCGAGCTCGTCACCATGCAGCAATGGGTCATCGAGACCGGGTCCCGGCTCGTGGTCATCTGCGAGGGCCGCGACGCGGCCGGCAAGGGCTCGGCGATCAAGCGGATGACCGAGTATCTCAACCCGCGGCAGGCGCGGATCGCCGCCCTGCCCGCCCCCACCGAGCGGCAGAAGACCCAGTGGTACTTCCAGCGCTACGTCGAGCACCTGCCCGCCGCCGGCGAGATCGTCATCTTCGACCGGTCCTGGTACAACCGCGCCGGGGTCGAGCGGGTCATGGGCTTCTGCTCCGACGTCGAGTACGCCCGCTTCCTGCGCCAGTGCCCGTCCTTCGAGCGCATGCTCATCGACGACGGGATCATGCTGCGCAAGTACTGGTTCTCGGTCAGCGACGTCGAGCAGGAGGCCCGCTTCCGGTCCCGCGCCGGCGATCCGATGCGCCGCTGGAAGCTCTCCCCGATGGACATGCAGTCCATCACCCGGTGGGAGGAGTACAGCAAGGCCAAGGACACGATGATGCAGTTCACCGACCTCGGTGACTCGCCGTGGTACACCGTGGAGTCCGAGGACAAGAAGTCGTCCCGGCTCAACGTCATCGCCCACCTGCTCTCGACGGTGCCCTATCAGGAACTGTCGCCGATGGAGGTGGCGATCCCCGAGCGGCCCCCGGCCCGCGGCTACGACCGCCCACCGCGCGAGTCGCAGCGCTACGTGCCCGACATCGCCCACTCGCTGCCGGGCGCCGCCGGCGGCAAGGACGGCAAGAAGGCCAAGAAGGCCGGTAAGGCCGGGAAATCCGCTCCGGCCCCGGCCGACTCCTCCCTCGACTCGGCCGACGTCATCGTCGCGGACAGCGGCGACTAGCTAGCCGGGCCGGCCCCGCGCCACGCCGAGGGTGGCCACCAGGTCCTCGTGCAACTGGATCCACACGGTGTGGCAGGACAGCACGCCGGGCTCGTCGACCCAGCGGCGCTCGCCGGCCTCCACCCGGTCGAGCGCGGCCCGCAGCCGGGCGGCATACCCGCCGAAGCGGTCCAGCGCGCCGGCCAGGGCGTCCTCCACCGGGACCAGGGCCCGGTGCACCGCGGCCAGGTCGGCCAGCACCCGCTCATCCCAGCGCCAGTCGGTGTGGTCGTTGGCGGCCAGCGGGTCACCCGGCCGGGGCCGCAGCTGCCAGCGGGTCATCGCGTCCAGCAGCCGCACGTTGAGCGGATCGAAGTCGACCAGCGCGGCCCGGACCACCTCCCGCGCACCGGTCCGGGTCAGCTCGTCGGCCAGCCGCCGCTCACCCTCGGCCCGGCCGCGCTCGGTGAGCGACCAGCCGGCCAGGTCGTGGAAGCTCGAGTGCCGGACCCAGCCGCACGCCTCGAAGTCGAGCAGCAGCTCGTCGGCCAGCCCACCCACCATCGGGTAGCGCTGCTCGAGCTGGGCCGGGCTCGCGAACCCGAGCACGCGCACCCCGTGCAGGACGAGCAGCTCGGGTGTCGACGGCGCGCTCATCCCGGCAACCTACCGGCGCGGACGCGGCGGCGCGGCGGGCCTCCCCCCAGGGGACCCGCCGCGCCGTGCCGCCGTCGTCCCTCGGGCGCGTCGTGGCCGGTGCGGCGACCACCTGCTGGCCCGACCTTCCCGAGGTCGTGTATGCCAGGGAAGAGCGGCGGGTCCGGCCCCTGATACCGGCCCGCCGGCCTTTTCCGGGTCGGTCTTTCCGGGGGCGCCGTCGCTCCTAGGATCGAGCACAGGCCGGCCGGGCCGACCGAGGCCGGCCGGGCGGCATCCGGGAGGTGGCAGGTGAGTGAGGCCGGGTCGCGCGCCGACGCCGTCCTGGCTGCCCTCGACCCGGAGCAGCGCGAGGTCGCGGCGCACCCGCTCGGGCCGATGTGCGTGCTGGCCGGCGCGGGCACCGGCAAGACCCGGGCCATCACCCACCGCATCGCCTACGGCGTGCACTCCGGGGCGTATGCCGCCCAACGGGTGCTCGCCGTGACCTTCACCGCCCGGGCGGCGGGGGAGATGCGCACCCGGCTGCGCGAACTCGGGGTCCCCGGTGTGCAGGCCCGCACCTTCCACGCGGCGGCGCTGCGTCAACTGCACTACTTCTGGCCCACCGCGATCGGCGGCGGCGCCCCCGAGGTGCTGCCGAGCAAGGCCCCGGTCGTCGCCGAGTCGGCGGCGCGGCTGCGGCTGCAGTTCGACCGCACCGCGATCCGTGACCTGGCCGCGGAGATCGAGTGGGCCAAGGTCAGCCTGCTCACCCCGGAGACGTATGCCGCCGCCGCCCGCGCCGCGGATCGCGAGCCGCCCGGCCTGGACCAGACCGCGATGGCCCGGCTGTGGGAGTCCTACGAGCAGCGCAAGACCGAACGGGGGGTCATCGACTTCGAGGACGTGCTGCTGCTCACCGCGGGCATCCTCGACGAGCGCGACGACGTCGCCCGGGTGGTCCGCGAGCAGTATCGCCACCTGGTCGTCGACGAGTACCAGGACGTCAACACCCTGCAGCAGCGGCTGCTGGAGCTGTGGCTCGGCGAGCGCGACGACGTGTGCGTCGTCGGCGACCCGGCCCAGACGATCTACTCCTTCACCGGCGCCAGCCCGACCCACCTGGTCGGCTTCGCGCGCCGCCACCCGCAGGCCCGGGTCGTGCGCCTGGTCCGCAACTACCGCTCCTCACCGCAGGTCGTCGCGCTGGCCAACCTGGTGCTCCGCTCGGCGCCCCGGGCGCTGGCCCCGCATGTCGACCTGCAGGCCCAGGGGGCGCCCGGCCCGGAGCCGCGGCTCACCGCCCACCCCGACGACCCGGCCGAGGCGAGCGCCGTCGCCGACGCGGTCAAGGCGCTGGTCGAGGCCGGCCACCCGGCCGCCGAGATCGCCGTGCTGTTCCGGGTCAACGCCCAGTCCGAGGCGCTCGAGGCGGCGCTGTCCGCGGTCGGCGTGCCCTATCTGGTGCGCGGCGGCGAGCGGTTCTTCCACCGGCAGGAGGTCCGCCAGGGCATCGTCCTGCTGCGCGGGGCGGTGCGCGGCGACGACGGCTCCCGCCCGATGCCCGAACTGGTCCGCGATGTGCTCACCGGCGCCGGCTGGTCGGCCACCCCGCCCGCCCAGGGCGGTGCGGTCCGCGAGCGCTGGGAGTCGCTCGACGCCATGTGCGCGCTCGCCGACGACCTGGCCGCGACCGCCCCGCAGGCCCGGGTCGCCGACCTGGTCCGCGACCTCGACGAGCGGGCGGCGGCCCAGCACGCGCCCGCGGTGCCGGGGGTGACGCTGGCCTCGCTGCACGCCGCCAAGGGCCTGGAGTGGGACACCGTCTTCGTCGTCGGCTGCTCCGACGGGTTGGTGCCGATCACCCTGGCCGAGGGCCCGGCCGAGATCGACGAGGAGCGGCGCCTGCTCTACGTGGGGCTGACCCGGGCCCGTCGCGACCTGCGCCTGTCGTATGCCGCGGCGCGCACCCCCGGCGGGCGCACCCGGCGGGTGTCCCGCTTCCTGGACCCCGCGGCGGTGCTGCTCGGCGACGCGGCCCGGTCCCGGCCCAAGCGGTCCGCCGGGCCGGGCGCCCCGGGCGGGGGTCGGCCCGCACTGTTGCCGCAGACCTGCCGCGGCTGCGGGGGTGCCCTGAGCACCGCCGCCGAGCGCAAGACCGGCCGGTGCGCCGACTGCCCGCCGGCCTACGACCCGGCCGTCTTCGAGGCGCTGCGCAGTTGGCGGGCCGAGGTGGCCCGCGCGACGAGCGTGCCCGCCTATGTCGTCTTCACCGACGCCACGCTCAGCGCCATCGCTGAGCGCACCCCCGGGGCGCTGCCGGCGCTGGCCGCGATCTCCGGGGTCGGGCCGGCCAAACTGGAGCGCTACGGCGCGGCGGTGCTGGCCGTGCTCGGTGGGGAGGATCCCGTGGTGGTGGCCGAACGGCATACTGTCGCAACGACATCCGCGGCAGACGAGGCCCCTCGGAAACCGTCCGGGAAAAAATTCCGAAAATAGTTTGGCGCGGGTGGGTCGGTGGCCCTACCCTCGGAGAGCCTGCGGTCGACACGACCGCGGCCCGCCGCAGAGAGCGAAGACCGAAGGGAGGGGTGGCCGAGATGGAGAACACCATGATCGCGTCGCGAGCGCTGCTGTGCGCTGAGCGTGGTTGGAGCGGTCCGGTCACCTCGGGCCACGGCACCCTCCTGCCCACCATCCCCGCCCCGGACCAGGGGAGCACCCTGTCCGGCGCCGCCCGCAAGAACGACTTCGACACCGTCCCGACCATGGGCGAGGCCTTCGCCGGCTACGTCCGACCGGGTTCCCATCGACTGAGAGCACCAGACCAGCGCTAGCTGGAGGTCTCACCTCAGGCCGCGGAACCCGCCACCAGGGATCCGCGGCCTTCGTGTTTGTCGCACGAGGCCCCGACTGAAGGCCGACCGATGACCAGCACGACCAGCACGACCCGCACGGACCGGGACTCCGACCGGAGGACCGGGAGCACGACGGCCGCCGCGACCACGGCCGGTCGACAGGACAGGGAGGTGACCCCGATGCAGCTGAGCACTCTCATCGACACGCAGACCGCAGCCATGGCGTTCGGCACCGGCATCCCGTGCCGCGAGAACGCCGCCGAGCTCTGGTTCGCCGAGCGTCCCGAGGACGTCGAGCAGGCCAAGGCCCTGTGCGGTCCGTGCCCGGCCCGGGCCGCGTGCCTGGCCGGCGCCCTCGACCGCGGCGAGCCGTGGGGCGTCTGGGGCGGCCAACTGCTCGTCCAGGGCGCCATCGTCGCGCGCAAGCGGCCCCGGGGCCGCCCGCGCAAGAGCGACATCGTCGCCGCGTGACCACCATCGACCCGACCAGGAGAACCATGTTCCAGACCCAGTCCCACGAGCTGGCTCGTGCCAAACACGCCGAGCAGCAACGGAAGCGCACCGGCTACCGGCGCGCCGCCCGCCTGATCCAGCTCGAGGTCCGCCGGCAGCGTCAGCATCGCTGACCCGGACCACTCGCTGACCCATCACCACCGCTACCCACTCGAGGGCGGGCCGATCACCGATCGGCCCGCCCTCCCGACGTGCCGGGGTGCGGTTGGTGGGCGCGGCAGTTGGTGGGCGCGGCAGTTGGTGGGCGCGGCAGCCGGTGGGCGCGGCCCGCCGGTGGGCGCGCGGCATACAGTGGCCCGATGCAGGCCGAGCTGACCATCGCCCAGGACCCCGCCGCGGACGCACTGCTGTCCAGCGACCCCTTCGCGCTGCTGGTCGGGATGCTGCTGGACCAGCAGTTCCCCATGGAGCGGGCGTTCGCGGGGCCGGCCAAGATCCGCGACCGCTTCGGCACCCTGGACCCGGCGGCGATCGCCGCCGCCGATCCCGGGGCGTTCGCCGACCTGTGCGCCACGCCGCCGGCGATCCACCGTTACGGCCGGTCGATGGCCGGACGGGTCCAGCAGCTCGCGGCCCACGTCGTCGAGCACCACGCCGGTGACGCCGAGGCGATCTGGACCACCGCCGGCGACACCCGGCAGCTGGTGGCCCGGCTCAAGGCCCTGCCGGGCTTCGGCGAGCAGAAGGCCCGGATCTTCGCCGCGCTGCTCGGCAAGCAGCTCGGCGTGCGGCACGAGGGCTGGCGTGCGGTGATCGGGCCGTATGCCGAACCGGGCAGCTATCGCTCGGTCGCCGATGTCGTCGACGCCGACTCGCTGGCCCGGGTGCGCGAGTTCAAGAAGCAGGCCAAGGGCGCCGCCAAGGTCATCCCGGCGGACCGGCGCGATCGGGAGAGCCGGGGGACAATGGGCCGGTGACCGACCTGCCCCGCTACGCCGTGACCCGAGCGGCCAAGCTGGCCGCGCTGCCCATCGGGTATGCCGGCCGGGCCGCCATCGGCCTGGGCAAGCGGGTCGGGGGCAAGCCGGCCGAGATCGTCGCGGCCGAGCTGCGGGCCCGCTCGGCCGAGCAGCTGTTCGCGGTGCTCGGGGAGCTCAAGGGTGGCGCGATGAAGTTCGGCCAGGCCCTGTCGATCTTCGAGTCCGCCCTGCCCGACGAGGTCGCCGGGCCCTATCGGGCCATGCTGACCAAGCTGCAGGACAGCGCGCCGGCCCTGCCTGCGGCCAGGGTCCACGAGGTGCTCGCCGCCGAGCTGGGCCCGTTGTGGCGCAGCCGCAAGTTCCTCGAGTTCGACGACGAGGCGGTGGCCGCCGCCTCGATCGGGCAGGTGCACCGCGGGGTGTGGCGCGACGGGCGGCAGGTGGCGGTCAAGATCCAGTACCCGGGTGCCGCGCAGGCCCTGCTGTCCGATCTGGCCAACGTCTCGCGGGTCGCCCGGGTGGCGACCCTGTGGATCCCGGGCATCGACATCGACCCGATCCTGGCCGAGCTGCGCGGGCGGATGGCCGAGGAACTCGACTACCGGCTCGAGGCGGCCGCGCAGAAGGCCTTTCACCGCGGCTTCCGCGGCGACCGGCACGTCGCGGTGCCCGCGGTGCTGGCCTTCAGCGAGCGGGTCATCGTCTCGGAGTGGCTCGACGGCGTGCCGATGAGCCGGATCATCGCCGACGGCACCCAGCAGCATCGGGACGCCATCGGCAGCCGGTACATGGAGTTCCTGCTGGCCGGCCCCGGCCGGTGCGGGTTGCTGCACGCCGACCCGCACCCGGGCAACTTCCGGCTGCTGCCCGACGGCCGGCTCGGGGTGCTCGACTTCGGTGCCGTCAAGCACCTGCCGGACGGGCTGCCCGACGACATGGGCCGGCTGCTCACCCTGGCCCTGGAGGCCGACGCGGACTCGACCCTCGCGGGTCTGCGGGAGATCGGCTTCGTCCGGCCCGGCATCGACCTGGACGCCGAACGGCTGTTGGACTACCTCGAGCCGTTCATCGCGCCGCTGCGCACCGACACGTTCCGCTTCAGCCGGCCCTGGATCCGAGCGGTCTTCGCGCACATCAACGACCCCCGCAAACCGGACTACGCCGTCGGGATGCGGCTCAACCTCCCGCCGGAGTACCTGCTCATCCACCGGGTCTGGCTCGGCGGCATCGGCGTGCTGTGCCAGCTCGGGGCCGAGGTGCCCGGCCGCGCCACGGTGGCCGAGCACATCCCCGGCGCGGATCTGCCGCCGGTGGGGCAGTGACCGGCTACCACCACTCGCTGTCCAGTTTGCCCTCGATGGCCCGCAGGTTGGCCCGCGCGCACTCGGGGCAGGTCCACACCGGCCGGTCCCGCTCGACGCCGTGCACCCAGGTCAGTGCGGCGGTCGCCTGCTCGTCGGGCCGGGGCACCCGGCCGCACGTCGCGCACACCTGCATGCCGAGAGTATGCCGCCCCCGCGGCGCTAGCCGTGCTGGCAACAGCGCGGGTGCCGCTCCCACCGCCGGTGGTCGACCCGCGGCCAGGGAGCGGTGACCTCGACGGTCACGCCGGCGGGCAGCCAGTGGCCCTCGACCATGGCGCCGACGACCAGGCCGACGAGGCAGCCGAGCACGGGCAGCACCGGGGCGGGCAGCGCCGGCGGCAGTTCGCTGCCCTGCACCAGGCGGCCGAGCCGGCGCTCGTCACGTTCGCAGCGGTAGAGCTCGACGCAGCGCAGACAGGCGTCCGACGGGGCCGGCGGCGGGGCCACCAGCGGCCCCACGGTGACGTGGTCGCCGTCGACGACCACCGCCAGGTGGGGCACCCGGTCCCGGACCCATCGGTCGGCGCGGGCGGGTTCGACACCCACCAGCCCGGGCAGCAGCACGAGGTCGGGGGCCGGGGCGCCATCGGGGCCGCCGGCACCGGCACCGTGCCGGGAACGGCGGCCGGCGAGGTGGCCGGTGCCGGAGCGCGCCTCGACGGGCTCGAGCAGCACCCCGGGGGTGCGCCGCAGCACCTCGTTGACCGCGTCCGCCAACCGGCCGGTGCCGTCGACGAGCACCCGCGACCCGCCCGGGGTGCGCCCCCGGCGCAGATGCAGCGGGTCGAGCAGCCCCTGCCGGTGCAGCAGGGCCAGCAACAGGTCGACCTCGCGGGCCGCGGCGCCGCACCGGGTGGCCACGTGGTAGAGGTCGGAGGTCGTGTGGGCCCCGTCGAGCAGGCCGAGCACCTCTCGCTGGGCATCGGTCAACCCCTCGAGCACCCAGGGACCCTGGCTGCCTTCGAGCTGGACGGTGCCGGTCCCGAGCGTGCGGGGACGGTGCAGCAGTCGCGGGCGGGCGGCATACGGCATGGACCGAATCTGCCACAGGAACGCGACCCGCCTGAAAGTTATCCACAGCCTCCGGGCAGGCCGACGGGCGGGTCCCAGGGGACCCGCCCGGGTGAACGGCTCGGGTGAACGGCTCGGATCAGGCCTTGCCGAGGATGCGGTTGAGGTTGGTGCCGCACTCGGGGCACTTGCCCTTGGCCATCCGGCGACCGTTGTCGCTCACGACGACCTTGCCCTCAGCGGTGCGCTTCTCCTTGCATTTGACGCAGTAGAACTCGCCCTTGTAGGTCTCGTCCGACATGCGGAACTCCTCTCTGGTCAGTGGGCCCCGGCCCGTGCCGGGCCAGGGCGTCCGCTCCACATTAGTCCCTGGGAGCACGCGAACCGCAGCGGGGCGCGCCGGGTCCGGCCCGGACCGGGGGAGCGTGGGCAGGGGCGCGGACGGCTGTCGGTGGGGCGGCATACAGTCAGTGCATGAGCACCGACGCGCTGCTGCCGCTGGGCCCGATCGGGGCCCCCGGGCCCGCTCCCGCGCCCGCCGAGCCTCAGGTCGAGGTGCGGCGCAGCACCCGCCGGCGCCGCACCGTCTCGGCCTACCGCGAGGGTGGGCGCACCATCGTGCTCATCCCGGCCCGGCTGACCAAGGCCGAGGAGCAGCAGTGGGTGCGCACCATGCTGGAGCAGTTGGCCGCCAAGGAGGCCCGGCGCCGGCCGAGCGCCGACGACCTCATGCGTCGCGCCACCGAGCTGTCCGCGCGCTATCTGGGCGGTCGGGCCCGGCCCGCGTCGATCCGGTGGGTGACCAACCAGCACGGCCGGTGGGGGTCGTGCACGCCGGCCGATCGGTCGATCCGGATCTCCGAGCGGGTCCGCGGCATGCCCGAGTGGGTCGTCGACTACGTCGTGCTGCACGAACTCGCGCACCTGATCGTGCCGGGCCACGGGCCGCAGTTCTGGGCGCAACTGCAGACCTATCCGCGGCTCGAGCGGGCCCGCGGCTACCTGGAGGGGGTGTCGGCGACGGCCGGGCTGGGCCTGAGCGACGAGTGACCGCCCCCGCCAGGCGTCGCCGCCGGGTCGCTCCCGGATGGCTGCCCAACCAGCACGGGGCCTGGGCCATGCTGGCCAGCCCGCTGCTGCTCGGCGCGCTGGCCGCGGGGCTGCACTGGGTGCACCTGCTGCTGGGGCTGTTCTGGTTCGCGGGGTACTTCGCGTTCCACGCGACCAGCCTGTGGCTCAAAGCCGGTCGCCGGGCCCGCTATCTGCGGCCGGTGCAGGTCTATGGCGGCGGCGCGGCGGTGCTCGGACTGCTCGTGCTGTCGGTGCGCCCGGGGCTGGTGTGGCTGGCGCCGATGTTCGCGCTGCCCCTCGGGGTCGGCCTGTATGCCGCGGCGCACCGTCGCGAGCGTGACCTGCTCGCCGGGCTGACCACGGTCGTCGCCTCGGCGCTGATGACCGTGGTCGCCTATGTCGCGGGCGGACCCGGCTCGCCGTCCGGTTGGCTCGTCGGCCCCTCCGCGGTGTGGGCCGAGCTGCATCGTTGGGCCACGCCCGACGAGCGTTATCCCTGGCTGCTGGCGCTCGGGCAGTTCCTCTACTTCGGCGGCACGGTCTGCTACGTCAAGTCGGTCATCCGGCAGCGCGGCGTGCCGCGCTATCTGCGCGTCTCGGTCGGCTGGCACGCGGTGGCGCTCGCGATCGTCGCCGGATGGGCGGCCGCCGGCTGGGCGCACGGCCCGGCCGCGGTCGGCCTGGTCGCCGTCTTCGGGGTGCTGCTGGTCCGGGCCTGGCTGGTCCCGCGCCACCACCTCACCCCCAAGCAGATCGGCATCGCCGAGATCGTCGTCACCGTCGCCGTCGCCCTGACGTCGCTGTGGGCGCTGCGTCCCGACCTGCCGCTGCCCCCGCTCGGGAGCTGATCGCCCGGCCCGGCCACGGGGAATGGGGGCCCGGCCCGGCGCGCGGATCGTCGGGAACGTTCCAGGCAACCGTTTTCCCTGGGGAGGAGAGGAGTCGGTCCAGCGCGCGGATCGCCGGGAAACGTTCCAGGCAACCGTTTTCCCTGGGGAGACAGGAGTCGGGCTCGGCGCGTGATGGCCCGGGAAACGTTCCAGGCAACCGTTTTTCTTGGGGAGACGGGGCTCGGGGGCGGGGCGGGCGGTCAGGCCAGCACGGAGCGGCACGCCGTGGCCAGGGCCCGGATCTCCGCCGCGGTCGGGCCGGGCACCTCGTCGAGCGCGAACCACGCGAGGTCGATCGACTCGGCGCTGACCACCGGCGTGGCACCGGCCGGGGCGACCCCGGCGAACCGCACGTCCAGGTGCTCCCGACAGGGCCCGAACGCCCCGGCCAGCACGTGCCGGTCGAGCTGAGCGATCACCGGCACGACCTCGACGCCGTCGATCCCCGACTCCTCCAGCACCTCTCGCCGGGCGGCGGCATACAGGCTGGGGTCGCCGGGCTCGAGGTGCCCGCCGAGTTGCAGCCAGGCGCCGGCCTTGCGGTGGTGGGTGAGCAGCACCCGTCGCAGACCCGCGTCGAAGACCAGCGTGCTCGCGGTCAGGTGCTCGGGCGGACCCGACTTGGCCACCCCGTCGGGGTGCGCGGCCAGGTGCGCGAGATAGCCGGCGCGCAGGGCCGCCTGGTCGGCCGTCGGCGGCTGCCACGCGCGCAGCAGGGTCACCGCGTCGGCGTGCAACCGCCGGTATGCCGCGGCCGGCGCCGGATCGGTCACGCGTCCCGAGGCGGTTCGCCGCCGTCCCGCGGGTCGGCGTCCGGCGGGCGGCCGGCGTCCGGGGACGGACCAGCGTCCGGCGCCCCGCCGTCGGCCGGCGCGGCGGGTCCGCCGGCCTGCGGGCCGTACCCACCCGAGAGCAGCCGGTCGAGTTCGGCGTCCAGGTCGTCCTGGACCGGCGGGGCCTGTCGGCGCTCGACGTAGCCCAGCGGGTCGTCGAGGTCGGCGGCGGTGGGGGCCAGGTCGGGATAGGTCCACGACCCGTCGCGCAGCGGCACGCCGCCGGCCGCCTCGAGGGCGGCCCAGAGGTTGCGGGCGTCGCGCAGCCGGCGCGGGGTGAGCTCGAGACCGACCAGCCCCGCGAAGGTGCGCTGCGCGGGCCCGCCGACCCGGCGCCGCCGGACCGCCTCGCCGAGCGCCTCGACCTGCGGCAGATACGGCGCGGTGGCCTGGTCGGTGACCAGGTCGACCCAGCCCTCGACCAGCGCCAGCGTGGTCTCGAGCCGGCCGAGCGCGGCGTCCTGCTCGGGGGTCGTGCGCCGGGCGAACAGGTCGGCCTGAGCGACGACCTCCTGCACACTCGACAGGTCCTGCAGCGAGGACAGATCCAGCCCACGCACGGCCTGCTCGATGGCGTCGGTGTCGATGGTGATGTGCCGGCCGTAGTCGCGGACCGCCGCCTCGAGCTGCGAGCCCAGCCACGGCACCCCCGCGAAAAGCGCGACGCGGGCGGCCTCCCGCACCGCGAGATAGAGCCGCACCTGCTCGCCGTCGACGCCCAGCCCCTCGGCGAAGGCGTCGACCCGGGCGGGCAGCAGCACGACCTGCTCGTCCGGCACGAGCGGCAGGCCCACCTCGGTGCCGGACAGCAGGTCGCCGGCCAGCCCGCCGACCGCCTGGCCCAGCTGAGCGTTGAACATGCCCGCCGCAGCCTGCTCCAGCGCGGGCATGACCTGCCCGAGCAGCTGGTCGAAGAACCCGCTGCCGGGCTGGACCGCACCGCCGGTCAACCCGCCGAGCATGCGCCGCAGGTCGGCCAGGCCGGACATGTCGTCGTCGTCGCCCGCGCCGAGCAGCCCGGCCAGGCCCTCGGGACCGCCGAGCTGGTCCAGTTGCTTGCGCATCGCCGTCGTGCCGGCGGCGGCCACGCCGTCGGCGATCGGTTCGACGAGCGAGTGCCACTGCGGCATCGTCGCCGCGACCCACTCGGCGCCGCTCCACGTCGCAGCCGGCCCGGCGCCGATCGGAAGCTCGGTGGCGGCGGTCAACCACAGCCGAGCGACCTGCACGGCCTGCTCGACCCGGTGCCGCTCGCCCTCGGTGACCGCCCGGTCCCCGGCGGCCGCGACGACCTTGCGGGCCAGATCGGTCGCGGCGGCGCGGCGGTCCTGGGGGCCGGCGGGGGTGAACAGCCCGCGCAACTGCTGCTGGTCCAGCGCGGCCAGCCGGCGCTCACCGCCCCCGGAGCCGCCGAGCAGGTCGAGCAGCTGCCGCATCTCGGGGGG
>CAZYHR010000017.1:0-2011 GCA_964647395.1 uncultured Intrasporangiaceae bacterium
GGGATGATCATCGGGCGGCGGCGGATCTTGCCGCCGACCCAGCTGCCGACGGCGCGCCGGACCACCTGCTGCAACTGGTGCTCGTCGGTGACCCCGCCCTCGGTGGCGGCGACGATGGCCGCCTCGACCCGGGGGATGACCTCGTCGAAGATCGAGTCGTCCTCGGCGAAGCCGCGGGCGGTGATCTCCGGGCCCGCGGCGATCTTGCCGGTGGCCGCGTCGATGACGACGATGCAGGTGACGAAACCTTCGTCGCGCAGGATGCGCCGGTCGCGCAGCAGCGCCTCGTCGGTGCCACCCACCGAGGCCCCGTCGACGTAGATGTAGCCGCACGGCACCGCCCCGACGATCGAGGCCCGACCGTCGACCAGGTCGACGACCACCCCGTCCTCGGCGAGCAGCACCCGATCGCGCGGCACGCCGGTGGCCACCGCCAACTCGGCGTTGGCGAACATGTGCCGCCACTCCCCGTGCACCGGCACGACGTTGGCGGGCCGGACGATGTTGTAGCAGTAGGTCAGCTCGCCGGCCGCGGCGTGCCCGGAGACGTGCACGCGGGCGTTGCCCTTGTGCACGACGGTCGCGCCGAGCCGCATCAGCCCGTTGATGACCCGATAGACGGCGTTCTCGTTGCCGGGGATGAGCGAGCTGGCCAGCAGCACGGTGTCACCGGGACCGACCTCGATGCGGTGGTCGCGGTTGGCCATCCGGGAGAGCGCCGCCATCGGCTCGCCCTGGCTGCCGGTGCAGATCAGGACGATCTCGTCGTCGCGCAGGTCGTCGAGCTTGCGCAGGTCGACCAGCACCCCGTCGGGCACGTGCAGATAGCCCAACTCGGCGGCGATGGTCATGTTGCGCACCATCGAGCGGCCGACCATGGCGACCTTGCGGCCGGCCTTCTCGGCGGCGTCGAGCACCTGCTGCACCCGGTGCACGTGCGAGGAGAAGCAGGCGACGATGATCCGCCGCTCGGCGTGCCGGAAGACCTTGTCGATCGCCGAGGAGATCTCCCGCTCGGGCGGGGTGAAGCCCGGGACGTCGGCGTTGGTCGAGTCGGTGAGGAACAGGTCGACGCCCTCCTCCCCCAGCCGCGCGAAGGCCCGCAGGTCGGTGATGCGCCCGTCCAGCGGCAGTTGGTCCATCTTGAAGTCGCCGGTGTGCAGCACCGACCCGGCCGCGGTGCGCACCATGACCGCGAGCGCATCCGGGATCGAGTGGTTGACCGCGACGAACTCGAGGTCGAAGACCCCGAGCCGCTCCCGTTGACCCTCGGTGACGGTCAGCGAGTAGGGCCGGATCCGGTGCTCCTTGAGCTTGGCCTCGACCAGCGCCAGGGTCAGTTGCGAGCCGATGAGCGGGATGTCGGGCTTGCGGGCCAGCAGGTAGGGCACCGCGCCGATGTGGTCCTCGTGGCCGTGGGTGAGCACGATCGCCTCGACCTGCTCGAGCCGGCCGTCGAGGTAGGAGAAGTCGGGCAGGATGAGGTCGACGCCGGGGTGCCGGTCCTCGGGGAAGAGCACCCCGCAGTCGATGACCAGCAGGCGGCCCTTGGTCTCGAGCACCGCCATGTTGCGCCCGATCTCACCGAGCCCGCCGAGCGCGACGAACCGCAGGCCGTTGGCCGGCAGGGCCGGCGGCAACTGCAGTTCGGGGTGCGAATGACTCACGCGAGACCGGTCCGGGCCAACGCGTCGCGCAGCTTGGCCAGATGCTCGGGCGGCGACTCGACCAGGGGCAGCCGCACGTGGGCCGACTCGATGACCCCGAGCTCGGCCAGCGCGGCCTTGGCCATGATGGCCCCCTGCGAGGTGTTCATGATCGCGTCGACGATCGGGATGAGCTCGTGGTGGATGCGCCGGGCCTGGTCGAGGTCACCGGCCCGCACGGCCGCGATGAGCGCGGCATACCGGTCGCCGGCGACGTGACCGACCACCGAGACGATGCCGACCGCGCCCCGGGCCCGCTGGGCGAGGGTGAGCCCGTCGGCGCCGGAGCACCACCGCCGGTCGGC